>JAAUPF010000343.1 GCA_012034575.1 Richelia sp. CSU_2_1
GGCGGGTTCACTCTTGAGCCTCAAAGCTTGCAGACAGGTTAAATAAACCCGCCCTATTTGACCTCGAACTCGAATGTACTTCGTTCATCATTCGAGTTCGAGGTCAAACCCACGAAAAATCCCCTTATTAACATTGCTGCAAGATGTCAATTTTCACTGAGATCTTGCACCAGTCGCAATAACCTGTAGGGGCGGGTTCACCAACAGCCTCAAAGCTTGTAGACAGGTTAAATAAACCCGCCCTATTTGACCTCGAACTCGAATGTACTTCGTTCATCATTCGAGTTCGAGGTCAAACCCACGAAGAATCCCCTTATTGACATTGCTGCAAGATGTCAATTTTAACCGACTTGCGCTATGAGACGGGGAATTAATTCACTCCTAGGACTCGGGGACAAACGAACCAAATGAACCAGCACGAAGATCGCAGAAACCGGGTTTTTCGTTAAATTATCACCTTTAACAAAATATGCTCGAAAAAACCCGGTTTCTCGCCACACCACAAATCACAGAAACCGGGTTTTTCGTTAAATTATCACCTTTAACAAGCGAAGCATATGCGAGTTTGAGGTCGAAAGGGCGAAGCTACATTCGATTTTCACCCCCAAAGCGATTTCAATCGCCGACTCATAACGCGGGGTGAACAACCCGGATTTAGCATTACTTAACCTTGGCTGTAAGCTTCCATTGGCAAACAAGAACAGACAAAATTACGATCGCCAAAGGCATTATCGATTCTGCCCACCGCCGGCCAAAATTTATGTTCCCGAGTCCAAGGTGCGGGATAAGCTGCTTGGGCGCGAGAATAAGGGCGATTCCACTCATCAACCATCAGGGATTCTGCGGTGTGCGGCGCATTTTTTAAAGGATTGTTTTGCGCGTCCATCTTGCCTGTTTCAATTTCGGCAATTTCCCCTCGAATCGCAATCATCGCCTCGCAAAAACGGTCTAATTCTTGTTTCGATTCGCTTTCCGTCGGTTCTACCATTACCGTTCCCGCAACGGGCCAGGATACTGTCGGCGCGTGATAGCCGTAATCCATCAGCCGCTTGGCAATATCTTCCACTTCGATTCCGGCAGATTTTTTGAGCGATCGCAAGTCTAAAATGCACTCGTGCGCTACTAAACCTGCTTTCCCTTTGTACAAAACTGGATAATAAGATTCTAACCGTTTGGCAATGTAATTTGCATTAAGAATTGCTACTTTTGTTGCCTCGGTTAAACCCACTCCGCCCATCATCCGCACATACATCCAAGAAATAGTTAAAATGCTGGCGCTTCCCCAAGGGGCAGAGGAAACCGCACCGACGGATGTTGTTTGTTGTTTTTCCGGTTCTAGGGATTGATTCGGCAAGAAAGGTACTAGATGAGATGCAACGCCGATCGGACCCATTCCCGGCCCGCCGCCGCCGTGGGGAATGCAGAAGGTTTTGTGCAAATTTAAGTGGCAAACATCGGCACCAAAATCTCCGGGGCGGCACAAACCGACTTGAGCGTTCATGTTTGCACCATCCATATAAACCTGTCCGCCGCAGTTGTGAACGATCGCACAAATTTCTTTAATTTCTGCTTCAAAAACGCCGTGAGTGGATGGATAAGTCACCATCAAAGCAGCTAATTCATTTTTGTGCTTCTCGGCTTTTTTCTGCAAGTCAGCTACATCAATATTGCCCTGAGAATCGCACTCGATCGCAACTACTTTCATCCCCGCCATTACCGCGCTAGCCGGATTCGTACCGTGGGCTGATTGGGGAATCAAGCAAATATTGCGGTGAAATTCGCCCCGATGTTCGTGGTATTGGCGAATTACTAACAATCCCGCATATTCACCTTGAGAACCTGCATTCGGCTGCAAAGAAATGCCCGCAAATCCGGTAATTTCCGCCAGCCACTGTTCTAACTGCACGAACATCATTTGATAGCCGCGAATTCTCTCGCGCGGTGCGAAGGGATGTATCTTGCCAAATTCCGGCCAAGTCACTGGCACCATTTCCGCAGTTGCATTCAATTTCATCGTGCAAGAACCTAAAGGAATCATCGATGTATTCAGCGATAAATCCTTGGCTTCCAATCGGTGAATGTAGCGCAAAAGTTCGGTTTCGGAATGGTAGCTGTTAAACACCGGATGGGTGAGGTAAAGGCTGGTGCGATCGCAAAATTCTGGCAGCGTTAAAAATGAATTTAAAGCCTCAGCATCTATTGGCAGGCTCAAAACTTTTTGCCCTTCATCCGGGTAGTAATCCCCCGATCGAGCAAACATTTTCCACAACTCTTTTACATCTTCAGCAGTCACAGTTTCATCCAAACTGATGCCTACCGTTTTAGCATCGAACACCCGCAAATCAACTTTCCGCGCTTTAGCTGCTGCTAAAAGTTCATCAAGCGGTTTATCTCCCAACTCTATTCGCAGAGTATCGAAGAAAGGTTGAGAAGGAATTTTGTAACCCAAACCGATCAAACCTGCTGCTAAAATAGCAGTTAAACTGCGCACTTGTTCGGCAATTTGCTTGAGTTTTTCCGGCCCGTGATAAACAGCATACATACTTGCCATTACCGCCAGCAAAACTTGCGCAGTACAAATATTGCTCGTTGCTTTTTCGCGCCGGATGTGCTGTTCGCGAGTTTGCAAAGCCAAACGCAAAGCCGACTTGCCGTTAGCATCTTTAGAAACGCCGACAATCCGCCCCGGAACTTGCCGTTTAAACTCTTCTCGCGTGGCGAAATAAGCTGCGTGAGGTCCTCCGAATCCCACCGGCACTCCGAAGCGCTGCGTGCTTCCTACCGCAATATCAGCGCCGAATTCGCCGGGGGGTTTGAGGAGGCACAGGCTTAAAATGTCGGCAGCAACTGTAACTAATGCGCCGTTTTCGTGGGCCGATCGAATAAAATCTGTATAGTCGTAAATTGTGCCGTCGGTAGCGGGATATTGCAACAGTGCGCCAAAAATAGGAATGTCAAATTCAAAGGTTTGATGGTCTCCTAAAATGATTTCTATTCCCAGCGGTTTAGCGCGAGTTTGCACTACTTCCACAGTTTGCGGGTGGCAATCTCGGGATACAAAAAATGCTTTTGCGGCCTTTTTGCTAGCGCCGTAACTTACAGCCATTGCTTCCGCCGCCGCCGTTCCTTCATCCAGCAAAGAAGCGTTAGCAATTTCCAAACCGGTGAGGTCAATAATCATCGTTTGAAAATTTAGCAAAGCTTCCAAACGCCCTTGGGCAATTTCCGCTTGGTAGGGAGTGTAAGCCGTGTACCAGCCGGGATTTTCTAAGATATTTCGCTGGATGACCGGGGGCGTAATGCAGTCATGATATCCCATGCCGATGTACGATCGAAATACCTGATTTTTGGCAGCAATTTCTTGCAGTTCGGCTAAAGCAGCATACTCGCTTTTCGGGGGCAGAAGTTCTAGAGGTTGAGAAATGCGAATCGCCGCCGGAACTGTTTTGTCAATCAAGTCATCGAGGCTAGAAAGTCCCAAAACTTCCAGCATTTGCTGGATTTCGCCCGGTGTCGGGCCGATGTGGCGGCTGGCAAAACCGTCTGTGGTACCGAGGTTTTGCTGTTGGCTGGACTCAATTTGAGAACTGTAGTATACCAAGGTTGATTCTCCCGATCGAACTTTGCTTCTTTGTTTTTAACATTCATTTACATACCGCTGGTACATGAGTCTTTAAGAAACCGGGTTTTTATCGGTATTGCAGGCTTGATGCAGGATTTTTGGCAATAACCCGGTTTCTACGTCATTTCTGGCTGGTGAAAGTACATAAGTCCCCAAGAAACCGGGTTTTTATCGGT
>JAAUPF010000106.1 GCA_012034575.1 Richelia sp. CSU_2_1
ATCAGTCCCGGTTTCAACTCCTCATGAGTGTATATCGCTGCAATCTTAGGTGGGGATTTCAACCAATGCAATTATAACATCAAGCCGTCCTATAAGGACGGGGCTTGTATCCCATTTTCTTGGTCAGTCTCAGGCGCGGGTAATTTGATTCCGAAAAAAGCTTCTATTTCTTGAGGATTACCTCGGGAACTTGTTTCTCTTTCATTAAGAAACTCCTGTGACTTTTACTTGTGAAAACAGGCTTAACAGTCTGGCAAATACCAGTTTTTATGCAGAAATTTTCTTCCCGAATACATTGGAAATGCTCGACTAGCAGTTAAAACGGCGCGGTTCGCAATATTTCTTGATATACGAGATCGATTTCCCCATTTCTTCGCAAAAGCGACTTGTATCTTCTATTTGTACCCCTGCACCGCCCCACCCATAAAAATCGTATTTCAAGAAAGGTCGGTTCGCATATTCAATTTCCTCAATCGTAACTACAGGATTGGGTACGGGATTTTCTCGATCGATTCTGTAATCCATGATTTTCGCTCTAATTTTAAACTACTCAATTGTATGGCTTGGGGTTTTTGCCGAGTTCTTCCGCGTAGGCGATCGCTTGAGATTCAAAGAAGAACAATCTTTCTACACAAGGCTCTTGCGAATATTTACCAAGCCCATTTGCATCAAATTTGTCGCTGTTCGACACTTTTGTATTTCGCAAGGCAGGGGGGATTGCCCAAACAAAAGATGGCGTTTTTTTCTGTATGACACATTTTTGGATCTGCGCTTGCCCGGTAGTAAGTCGCCAAACTCGCCAAACAAAAACTTCTGATGTCATTTTTTTCGGCTAAGATTGTTGCCATTCCAGCGATCGCCAAAACGACGGTCGCCTGTTCCAAGGGTTTGCTTAATTCCGGCGGTGTTGGAGTTGTCATGGGAGCCACCGTAGTGGCGATCGCTCCAGCCGTACAAACTACAATCAAGGTTTCTCTAGGTAGAAAATTCATTTTTGCTCCTTGTTTTTTGTGTGCTGCCTTTTAAGGCAAAGGTGCTTGCGGGGTCTGTCTTTTATAGCAAGTGCTGGGTGAATTGCTATTCTTCAATATCATCCCTATCCCAAGCTTTTTTGAAATGTTCTTTTAGGGATTCTCTGCCTTCTTTGCCAAGCAAATATCGAAAGCATGGAAGTCCTATTTTTTTATACCGATCGCCATTCGTAAAACCAAGACCGAGTTTAATCGCATTGCTGTAACTCTTGGTCCGATTGCCTTGAGCATCAGCAGTACTGTCTAGGTATTTAAGAAGTTTTTCCAGAAGTTCTTCTTCATCTTTACCCGGCAAAAACTTGCGGAAATCTTCGGCGTTCCACCCTTTAGGGCATCCTGCATCCTGCGAAATCTCTAAATATTGAACCTCATCGATCGAGCCTTCAGGATTGCTTGATGCAGGTTTTGGGGGCGATCGCCTTTCATCGATCAGGCGATCGATATCCTCTGTTGAAGATTTGGACAGCCATTTTTCCCATTCTTCAGTTCCCGCTCTAGGTATGTCGGGGGTCTCTTCCAAGGTTTGTATGACACTATCATCATCACCTTCGAGATCGATATTAACCGTGGCTAGAACTTGACGCTGTACGTCACCTAATGGACGATATCTCTTGGGCAAGAATGTATGTGGCAGTTGATTGATAGGAAGTAAATTCAAGGGCGGGTTGCCCTTTTTTCTAAACTTCCCATAAGTTCCGTGTGTGGGGTGAATCGCCACTTGAGGGGCTACGCATCCCGCTACGCAGCAAGCATAAACCTGTTTCTCGATCCACTGCGCTCGATCGTCAGTTGCTTTCCACGTTCTTTCTGATATTGAACGAGCGCTTGCTCCTAACAAAATCATCAAGAAGTTTGCTCGATACGGTCCGCTGATTCCAATATCATCTACATTCGACGATTGGTTGATGGCTATCAAAATAATGCCAAACTTCCGTCCCTCACTTCCCAGCCTTTTTAAGGCGTTTTTAATTGATTCTTCATTTTCACAGTTTGACAAACATGCGTTTAATTCATCCGTAAAACAGATGATTGTTTCGCCAATCGGCTGCTTGTTTTTTTTGCGCCTCCGGCGCTTGTCGAGTTCTTCGACAAGTAGATTGATTACTTCTTCTATCTCGTCAAACTCGCCGATCGCGTGTATCCCAACTTGTTCCCAAATGTCGTTGTAGTGCGGGTCTAGCGCAAACACTTGAGCTGGAGCATTTTCTGTTAGATTGCCGGCAATATGACAAGCTGTTGAGGTTTTTCCATACCCCGTAGGACCCGCAATGATAATTCCCGCTGCATCGTCAGCTAAATCCTTAAAATCGTAAAACTTTAGATTTGGATTTGCAGATCGAATAGCCTGCTCGGCGTAGTTCGGCTCTCTGTCGGTAATATCTCTTTCGCCAAGGCTCGACGATCGCTCACTCATCCCCGGTTGCTGGCCCGGTTGCTGGGACGATCCCTCTTTCTCTCGATCGCGCGACTCTTTCTCTTGCTGCTTTTGCTGTTCTATTAAGTGTTTCGCATATTCAGGAAATTGATGGGCGATCGCCACCGATTTAGCATTTTCCGCCTCAACTGCAAACACTTCCAAAGAAGCTCGCGTCCGCATACCCGTTTTTTGAGCTTCGGCTTGCTGGAGGATCTCAGACTTGGTTGCCTGAATCTGCCGTTGCTCGGCCCGACCGACGATCGCCTGAGAAATTGCAAGTTGCTGGCGCAAGATTTCTCGATCGCTATCGATCTTTTCCCTTGCAAACAAGATCGCAGAGGCGGATGGCGCGAGCACCCTTAGGTACTGGTGGCTCTCGAACGGGAGCGGCGCTACACCCAATGCCGCGCCCGCCAGCCCCGCGATCGCCTTCAACAATCTAGTCACGATCCTCACCCCCTATCAGACCCGATAAGAGGATGACTGCAACCAGGGAAGCAAGACCGGCCGCGATATGCCAAAACTGAATTTTTTCCCAAAAGGCTAGAGCGAATCCGATCGGGCCCAAAAGGCCACTACTGCGCCAAACAGAGCGGCGCTCTTGGGGGTAGCAGAAAATCAGGTAGCCCGCAATCGAAATCGCCGCTGTCTGACCCAAGAATAGATATTGCGGGAACGCTCTAGCTATATTGCCAAGCGCGATCGCCCCACAAGCAACTGTCACCCTGAAGTAGACCCCTTCGCGGTCTATTATTTTTTGAAGTTGTTGCATCTCTATTTGTTGCAACATTTGTTCCGCTTGCTCCGTCGCGCCTTCCCGATCTCCTGCTTCCATGTCAATACCCCTTATTTAAAAAAGTCCTTCATTTTTCGCATCCCCCGACCCATTGTTTGCCCGATCGCTCCGGCAGTCCGAGATACCAAGCTGGCAATATTGCCAGACCAATGAAAGTCGATCGAATCCAAAGCGGGCGATCGGGTCGCTGGTTGCTGTTGCCCCCAATCTTGAAACACCGCCACATTCTGAGTCCAGTCACTTCCTTCCGAGGGCAAAAATTGACCCATCTTGGGGTGGGTAGCAGCATTCAGTCCTTCATTTAGAAACAGCTTTGCTGCCTCAAATTCACTTGGCAATCCCTCTTTCCACTCGGAAATCTCGGCAGACAGGGCGCTTCGAGCCGCAAAATTTTGCTTGAATTCCTCAAGATCTTTTGCGATCTTGTCCGTTGCCGCCTGCATCAAGAACGCCGTTTTATCGTTCTCTAGGGATTTAAAGTTTTGGGTTTCTCCTTTGAGGGCCTCGACCTTCTTCTGCCCTCGGTATTGCTGTTGTTGGAACTTCTCGGAGTGCTTGGCATCGGCGATCGCCATCTCAACAACATTTTTGTCGATCTCAGAAGCGCCTGCCAAGCCTTCCTGCTCCATCTCCTTGACAACAGCAGACCATTCTTTGGTGCCGTTAACTATCTCCGTCCATCCGGATTTCAGATTCGGAATAATAGACCGGAGAAACTTAAACTGCTCTACTACATAATGAAATCTGGCGTAATCTTGGTTCGTCCAGGACGCAATATTGCTGAAGTCCAGACTGTAGTAATATCGCAATTTCGTCAAAATTGTTTCGCTAAACCCGAAGGTTTTTACGTCCGGGACGATCGCCCCAGCATATTGCTGCTGGTCTCCTGAATTCGATCCTGCAGAGGTTCGCTTGCTTCCTCCCGAAAACAATCCTAGAAATCCCTTGGGTGCGGGGACGATCGCTGAACTTTTCGCCATTTTTATTCCCTCCCTTCAAAATCGAATCCTGGTGGCATTTGTTAGCGATGCACCACCAGAAAAAACAAATGTTGATTGAATGCGCTATTTTTGTCCCTTTATTGCCCTGTAGGCTGCTTGCTGTTCCACAATGAGTTTTTCGTATTGGGCGGATTCACCTTTGGCGATCGCTGCCGCTCTTTGAGCTTCGCTTATTTGCTCCTGGGCGGAAGCTACACCGGAAGCTACACCGATTGCATTGCATACACCACCAGTTACTACCAACGCTGTCGCAGCAAGTCCCGCGCCGATCGCAGCCTGACGCTGGGATATTACGATTGGTTGTCGCGAATTTTTGACTTGTTGCGGGAGCCCAGATTCAGAAATTACTGGCACCATCCCACCATCAAGTCCGGTGGAAAGATTTTGAAGTGCTTGGGTGTCTTTTAGTTGGAACATAGTTTTGTTTGCATTATTTGACGTTTCACTTTGACAATTGCGGGAGCGCTTAAATCAACCCCGACATCAGGTAAATATGTTCTTCAGGATTTCCGCACCCTGAAGATCTCAGGGATTGCAGAATTTTTTTCAGTAACCGCACTGTTGCTTTCTCCTTGTTGTTATTTTTTGCCGCCAGCGCCTCCAATTTCTCTATTCGAGAAAGGAGATCTGTAACTGTTCCACGTCCAATTCCAAAGGGAACTCTTCAGCTCCCAAATATTCAGTGGGTGATTTTACTCCCATCTGTTTCGGTAGGTTGGCTGGGTCGAATGTGGCATGTTCTGCCACCAACGATTTTCCTGACTGCTGTATATAGGCTTCCATGAAAGATTGCTTCCCATTGGTAAGGGCGCTGAGAAAACCTACGGCGTAAGAAGCTGCGCATTGGTTGCCGTGCGCGACTCCTTTCATTGCTTCAATTTTCTGCACCTGTTGCGCCCAGTCCGAAGTTGCCTGGTGAGACGTTGCGGCGGCTTGCTCGACTGCGCTTGAGGCGGTTGTCGCTATCTGCCCTTCTTTTTTGGAGCGGGATTTTCTGGCTTTCTTGGCAGGCTCTCGATCGCCCCCAGCCGGTAAAGCAACTGAATCTTCCGATGGGTTGAAAAGTTTGCGGAGGAGATCGGCTGCCGTGCTGTCGATCTCGTCGAGTTCCGGATCGATTCCGCTATCCAGCATTCGCTCTTGCAATGCCGTAATTGTTACTTTGAGTTCGATCGCGAGATCTTTGACTTGCATAGTAATTGTCTCCGGTAAAAAGTAGTAGATTGTTCCGGATCGCCTCAGCGATCATTTTGTCTGAGTTTCTGCCGTGGGTTGGCAGAAGCAAAATTTTCAATTGAGCCAAGCACCAATACTGAAAGTCGGATAGCGGCTCGCCTTCGTCTCGGTGGCGGAAGGCCCGCACGTATACCCTCAGTCGCCTCTCCCACCTCGTTAGCGTTTTGGGGCTTATGCCGAGTGATGCTGTGGCATCAACACGGGTGTAAGCGTTGCTAACAACTGCGTCTGAACGGATGCTAATTAGCTGCAATCTTGCAGGAACTTTCCTTGCGGGTTTTTTAGTTTTTTTCCGTTTGGTTTTTTCTTCCATCTCGACTCCCTATCGACTCCCGACTCCGAAATCTCCTTCTGCAATCGGGAGCCGATCGGGAGTCGTAACTCAAAAAAAATTACCTATTCGACGCTGGTTCTGACGCCGAAATAAAGTCGTCATACCCCCAGTCGCGGGCGAATTGACGTGTTTTGTCGATCGCGTCCTGCTGTGAGGAGCCGACAACGGCAATAATGAATCCGTTCGGGCACTGCTCTCTTTTGACTAAGACCTGGTAAGCTTGCTGCGTTTGCATTACATTTCCTGTTATCTATGAAATTCAATCTACATGGGTTTTAATTGCCCGCCAATTATTTGACCGATTTCAGTTAATTCCTTGACTTTTTCTGTTTATTGTGTAAAATATGCGCTCGCGCGAATTAAATGCAACAAAAAACGACCGCAACAGGACAGCACTGCGATCGTTTTTTGTTGTTCTGGTGAATCTAGCCTAGCGCTCCGGTCTGGCGACGACAAGAGCGATCGCTGATGCTGCTGCGACTCCTGCGCCAACTCCCGGCAGGTGGTCTGTTGGGAAGTTGGATTTCTCGATCGCGATCGGGGCTGCAACTGCGACGACAGCAGCAATACCTAATCCAGCGAAATTCTTTGCTTTACTATTCATTTGTTGTCTCCTGATTAAAACGATAGTCTTTTGACGTTGGCGACGAGCAAGTCTTCGGTTTGATTTGAGTATCCCTCTTTACAGTGCCAAGCCTTTTGTTATTAATAGTCGCCGGATTCTATCTTGCTATAGGCTGCATCGATCGCCTCCGACTTCGAGTAGCTTCGACCATTGCAGATAAGTAGATCGGTGAAAAATTCGTCGTCCTTTCCCCAAACCTCCCAAATGTAAATATCATCAACTTGGAATGGCAACGAAACATCACGATCCTCAAACACTTTGACGAGAAAACCACGAAATGAGGTTTCTGCAACAAGATTTATTATTTGAGGCGGCAACAGAAAATCAATGAGACGAGATAGCATTTTTTACCTCCTTAATTAAATTTCAAGCTAGACAGAGCGGCTCGATTACCCGTGCAAACCAAACTACCTTGGGAGGGGTATCCAGTATCCAGATACTCGCCCTCCAAAAGGGCGCTTTTTGACTATTTCCGCAGCTTTATACAGAAAATATGGGTATCTCCTACGTGGAGATACTCATATCCCACAAGGGTTTCAGGGCTTCCACCCCCTCGGATACTTCCAGATACTATCGATCGAGGTATCTGGAAGTATCCGAGGCGAGTATCTGAGGCAGGATACTCATTTTTATCGATAGAAACAGTCACGATCGCGTTGCAGAACTAACAACATTGATGTATTGATATGCCTCGATCGGCGGGGCAAATCGTACATCGTTTAATAATTCCATTGAGATTGGAACACTGAGGGATTCCGGCAATTGCAGTTGATATTTTCGAGCGGGTTCGATCGCGCGCACCTGATAATTATTCCAAGTAGAAGCTTGGTAATTGTCCCTCAATTGCTGTACCGAATTTATTCGCTCGATCGCTCTTGCATGGCGATCCAACCAAACTTCAGACAGAGATTGAATCCGCGAGTTAACGTCGTTCTTTATATCTCTGCAAATCTGCTCGGTCGTGACAAATTCCAACCACGCTTTGTATATTTGCCGTTCGGCTTCTTTCCGCTTCTCGATCGCAACGAATTGCGTATTTTTTAACGATTCAGGATCTTTCAACCCGATTCCAAGACCGGAGAGTTCGCTGATGGGATGTAAATTTATCCCAATAGCCTTCTTCCTTAAGTCGGGACATGGATCGTATAGATCGCAAACCCCTTTTTCTCCGATCTGCTTGTACACCAAGACAGATACAGGCAAGCCCGCCTCGTACATCTGCTTCGCCCAATCTGCCTGACCCTCCGACACGTAGTGGTTGGGGTTATGTTCTTTCTCGAATGCCTCAAGCTTGCTTATCTCTTCGAGCGATCGAGAGCTGAATGTAGTTGCAGGGGGGCGCAACTGTTGCAATTTTGGGGATTTTTCGTTTTCCGATTCGCAGCCATCGCAACATTCGTCTGTGTAGCCCGGAGGCTTCATCAAAGGACTCGATATCCACAGGCATTTCAAATCTTGCGGTAGCTCGTGCGGGTGCAGGGCGATCGTTTTGCGACAAATACCCCAGTGTTCCACAAGTTCTACCTTGCCATTCTGGTGTATCCACCCGCCGCATTCGCGGTACGGGTTTCTTGTTGTGGTCAGTTGTTGTACCTGGTAAAGCTCGTCCCGAGTAACTTCTCTTCTGGCAGAAAACATTACCTCTCACCCCCTGATTCTGCTGCGATTTTCTCTAGACAGCGCTCCAAGTAGACTTGCTGTTCCTCCTGCGCGATCGCAACATCGGAGGCTACTTTTTGCCCGAGAATGTCGTTCTTAACTCTCTTTGAAAGAGCGTCTTTGTTATCCAGCTCCTTTTTACTAAGGATTATCCCTAGCCCGGTCAATGATGCCAGTAAGGATACTGAAATCGCCACAGTCTTCAGAGCATCAATTTTCTTGAATTGCGTCGGAACTGCTAAAAACACGGTGAATCCGGCAAGTACCGCAATGCAACAAGCATTGGCTTGCCTAATTTTTCTCTGACGCAGTTTTATATGTTCTTTGTTGTAGAATTCTTTGGATATCATCAGAATAATGGGTAGAAACCCCGTCCTCCTAGGACGGCTTTACATTGTTTTTTACTACCGCCTTGGGATCGGTTAATTCGGGGTACTTTTGTGTTGCACTTTCAACGGGACAATTGCCGCCTCAAATCTCCCAATCCTGTACGCATAGTATTTTGCTACCGAAGTAGCCTCCCTTACGGGGTAATGTTAGCTTCGCCAATGTTTAGTGAGCTTGTTAGGCTAATAGCACCGCCTCAGTGACCTTAAGACTGTTTAACCACTAGCGACAGAGCAGGGAACTAGCTTCGCATTCGCCCGGTGTCGTGACTCAAAAAACGTAGACCTCGAAAGTCTTAGGCCCTTCAGAACGGCTTGATGATTTCTCATTCAAGCCCCGTCCCTTTTAGGGCGGGGTTCCTGACCTGAAACCTCCTGTTAGCTGGAAAACGCGAAAGCGATGCCGCAGCCTGCAAAAAAACAAGTCCAGTAACTGAGGAGCCTCAGTCTCGATATTTCCCATCCGATCGCCTCGGACAAGGGACGGACAGAATACAGGCACAACGCGAACGCCGAAATGGCGCAAGCCAAGACGATCGAGGCAATTCTTGATGCGGGAAAAACCTGAATCCGGGCAATATATGCCACTAACGCAAAACTTGCCGAGATCGCTGTAGCTCCGAAAAAAATCTTCACGACACTGCCTCCTTAAATGAACTCCCGATCGACTCCCGACTCCAAAAGAAGCTTTCGCAATCGGGAGTATCGGGAGTCAGAAGAGAAAAAAATAAAGCCCTCGATCGGGCATGGAATTCAATCTACAGGGGTTTTAATTGCTCGCCAATTATTTGACCGATTTCAGTCAATTCCTTGACTTTTTCTATTTATTGTGTAAAATATGCGCTCGCTTAAATGCAGCCAAAAAACAACCGCAACGTTAAACAGTTGCGGTTGTTTTTTGTTCGATCGCCCCTTCAATTACCAAAAAACAAGGCAATGTTTTTTATTTGGTGCCAGAAAGCGATCGAACAGAATCCCCATTGAGGATTCCTCCGTATTGAAGCGCTAAGCTTTGCTGGAGCTGGCTTACTCGCGCCATGCGTTCTTTGCAGACCGCATATTTTTGACTGGCAACACCACCAGATTCAGCAACTTTTACTTCGGTTTCTAACTTGGAAATCCCAGATTCGATCTGGGCAATGACAAAATCGCCCTTGGCCTCGTATATCCGAGCATCAGCCTTGACTATCGAAGTCAAGGCCTGGTAGTTTTCGATCGCCCTTGGAGCTCCTTCGGTTAGCTCCGCAGCTAGCGCCAAATTCTGAGCGACCTCTTCCTGGGAAGGGATGTGCGTCGGCTCATCCATGAACTGCTGCAAAAAGTCAAAACTCCACCACTTTTTCTCGCTCATAATAAAATTTATTCCTTGACATTGATTATCGACCTAGCGGTTGCCTTGATTTCGATCGCTCCCTCTTTGCGGGGGCTGCTCGGTCGCTTGCGAGAAAACTGCCGTGCTGGAAACGGCAGAACACTTAATCTCGATCGAGCAGATTAGAGCAGTCGCGCAAACAACTGCAAATGATTTGAACACTCGCGAATGTGAAATCACAAAAAATATTTGACGACAATTGCTAATATAGCCACTTCCTTTGTCACTGTCAACACATTTACCCTTCTTGACACAAAAGGGGTAAATGTGTATTTTAATAAAAAGCCCGATCGCAAGGATAGGGCAAAAGTAAGAAATTTAAAATGTATGACCACTATAAACGATATAAGACCATTTGAAGAGATGTCATTGAGGCACCTCTTCGATTCCTTTATACCCAGGTTGTATCCAGGAATTAGGTATAAAGACCCAAAGGTCAGACAAAAAACACTCACCCCCGAAGGTGGAGAGGAACTACTTACCTGGCACCAGGCTTGTGCCAGGGAGCTTCGGAGGTGGGGGTTCTCGGACGCTACCGCTCGAAATATAGTGGCGCAGGCACTTTCGAGCAAGAAGCGGAAGCGAGAGCCACAACAAATGAGGGAAAAAGCCTGTTTTATGTGGGCTAAGTACAAGGAGATATATGGCGAAATTTGAAATGAGGGTTTGGTTTGGTTCGCTTGTTGAGCGAACCGAACTAAAGAAGTTGGCGGCCGACGCCAATATGACAATGACGGACTACGTGAAAAAGCTGGTCGCGATGGCTGTCAGCCATTTCAAGCTAACAGGAAAACATTTAATAGATGGCGGCGCAGAGAAGCCAAACTCGATCGCCGAATTGTTGCAATCCTGTGACCTTCAAAAACTGGCAGCCGAAATCCCGTACCCGATCGAGCGTTTAAAAGAGCTAAGAACGGGGGATTATCCCGACGATCGAGATCTGGCAGTCCTCGCTGCAAGTTCCTTAGGGACAACAATTGAGGAACTAGAAAACTCAGGCACCAATGCAATGCGGGAGAAGAAAAATGCAAGAAGTAAGCTATCTCGATCGTTGCTCGATCCAGCAGACCGACGATCGCACTCTTTTGATTTCACCTCTGGGGACGAGGGAAACCAAAGAGGCGATCGCGTGGGGATTGCTGTATTCCATCCCCAAAATCCGAGAGGAATTAAGGATCAAAGGACTTTCTAAAGCCCTAATCGTAAGGGAAGGCAGATCGCCCTTTCCCGTCTTGCTGTCAGGATCGAATACGCAACCGCCCCCATCCAAAGAACAGGCGATCGCCAAGGTAGCGGCTGACGGTCGATCGGATTTGGCGAAACAACTAGAATTAATTGCCGAGCAAGAAGCTCAAGGCAGGATTGTCTGCATCACAGGTATGCTGACGAACCTGTGCAAGCACACCAACGATCTGCTGCTTCCAGAACGCGGTATCAGAACTGCGCCCTACTGGACAGGCTACAACTATTTAAAATCTTGGTGCATCAACGGGGATGGCGTCCCGAGTGCAGAATACGATCGCCTGATTGAGCTGCTGCATCGCGATCGGTCGATCGCTGGTTACAGCTATATGCTGATCAGGCCCGATGATGGGGCTTTGATTGAGTACTCAACTGATTATGTTTTTATACCCAACTGGTATGGAGAGCCCGTAAGAGTTGGATTTTCCACTCCCAAGGATTATCGGGTAGTGGAAGAAGGTCGAGGCGATCGAATAATTCGGTAGATCTCGATCGACGAGTCCTGCAAAAAAAGCAGATAGCAATTCAAATCAAGGACAAAAGCAAAATGTATTACCAAAAAAAAGGCTGTCATATACTGACTGGGAATTTGGGAATTAACAATAAGCGCTTGGCGGACGGATATCCAATCCAAGCGGAAGAAGAGCTAAAATAAAAGCATCACAAAATAGATAATCGACAATCCTCGCCCTACGCGGGGATCGTGTAAAATGCAGCAAATCAAAATCAAGCCAACTACTCAAAGCTTTATTCTCGATCGCCTGCCACCAACAATGAACGAAATAGTGGCAATGGCAAAACCTTTTAGAGGAAACAAAAAATGTAGCGATTACGACTTGGCTAAAATAGAATGGAATGCAAATATAGATGCGATCGTTCGATCGAAAGATCTCAAGCCGTTTACCACTCCGGTGTGGGTGCATATTAGATTTTTTGTAAACCTAAAAATAGATCTGGACAATCTGCGGGCTTGTCAAAAATTCATCTTGGACGGGATGGTCAAGTGCAAGTTCATACCATCGGACGGTAGGAAATGGATTAAAAACATTACCTATGAAGAAAATGAGCCTTTAGATGAAGTGGTGGCGATCGTTACGGTTTCAGACAGACCGATGTATGAGCTAAAATTGATTCAATATTAATTGTTTTTTTGTTACCCAGAACAGCAGGATGCCCCCACCAGAACGGTACTCCGCTTAGTGGCGGGAGTATGTCAAAATAGTATTCAAGCAAACACAAACAAAGTAAACAAGCCATGCAAGGATTCGCCGTACATCATGACTACCGGAATGACTTCAATCTCCCCAATAGAATGCCCCAAGCGCATTCTATTGTCACACCGTGGGGCGCGGAAATCGAATGCACCCTAATCGGTGCCAATACGAGTGATATTCAGGCTACCTCTTGGTCTTATCAACTAAAAGGAGCTAATTTCTCTTTCCACACGATTTGCTATGGAGGACTCGCGGGAGACCCGATTAAAGACCTCATTGTAGCCTTCCGGGCTGCGGTGAGCAAGAGCTACGGTGAGGTTCGCAAGTACCCAGTCTCTGATAGCTGGGGGAACAAGAAAAAATTTCTGTACGTGTACAACAACCAAGTTGTTGGAGATAGTCATCAGTCAGCCTACGAGCCTCCGGTTTGGAGGGACGAAAAAGACCGAGAGGTCTTTAGAGAAAGCTTGTTGAATTTCCCCGAAAGCGAGCTTTCAGGAAAAGCGAAGGAACTTCTTGAAAAAGTTAAGGTGGCTTTGGGTCTGAGGGAAAAAGATATCAGTTCTCGGTTCCGCGAGAAAGAAGCTTCTCTCTGGATCTTGATATGCTCCGGTGGCGGAGCGGAGCTAGATATCGACTTGGCAACTAGCCTTGTAAAGGTTAGCTGTCGAAACATCTTGTTTGATATTTCGCTAGACGAAGCGATCAAACACATTCGATCGATACGCATTTCGCGTTAATAATGCTAAAATTCCGTAAACGATCGGAACATACTATCAAAAAAAAACGCACTTAATTAACTATTTTAAATTAAGTGCATTTTTTTTGATAACGATCGAATAATCCATACCGATACAAGCCTCCCCTACCTTCAATGGCAACGACCGCCAAATCCTACACCTTTTGAACTTAGGTTTGCAATCGCCACTTCCCAATCAGTGATTGTCAAGCTAACAATTGCCATCCAAGCAATCTGAGTGGCGTGAATTGGCAATGGCATCTGTTCGTAGCAATCTAAAAAACTCAATTGAATTAGTCTCTCAAAAGATTCCGATGCCGATCGCGATGGCAGCCACTCAATAACTTCACACAAGATTTTGTACCTGACTATTGAAAAATTTTGGCTCGCGTATTTTTGGACTATTCGATCGATACCTTCTTCTGACACGGAAATATCCATTTTTTGCGCGCAGGCAAGAAGTATTTCTTTGTACCGAGAATTGCCTATTGTTGTTTTGATAGTTTCAGGCAATATTCTTACGATCGCGGGAGTATCCCATTTATCGCGACAGTGCTTGATGATGCGATCGAAGGTTTCTTTCCCCACGATGCGATCGCACAAGCCTCGCATCTTTGGCGGGATGTCTTTTTGTTGCCTGAAAATATCCCAAAACCGCTGATTGAAAAGCTTTAATCTTTGACCCCGCGCTACCAGGGATAATTTTTCTAACAATTCTAAATCCTTAGATGTGCGAGCGCGGTTTTCGCAGGTCGTATCGGTTTTGTAGTGCCGCCAAGCAGATCTAACTTTAACGCCCACTCGATCGTGTTCCTTGGCAAAAAATACCGCTTCCCGACAAAACGGACAGACTAGACCTAATTCCTTGGCAATTGTATAGTCGCCAGAAGTCGCGTCGATTACTTCGCCGCCCAGATAGAGGGAAATTGCATTTTGCATGACTTTAACTGTAGTTTGTTTCAAACAACAAAAACCCAAATACAAACTGCTTTAAAGTTTGTATTTGGTTTGTATAACTTAATTAAGCCCGATGATTTCCAAACAGAAATCTCGATCGGCACACAATTCGCTTAAGATGCGATCGATCGTCCAACTTTTTTTGATTGGGATTCGCTTTTGGGCGAATTCAATCAATTTTGCTTTGGAAGGATACTTGTCTCGCAATTGCATTGCCGCCAAACTAGGCGCATCGTTGCGGGCGGATTCTTTCTTCGCCTCTGCAAGCTCTTGTTTGCGCTGGCAGAGGCGATCGACCAACTCGTCGGTTCGATCGCCAATAAAAGGCTTCAATCCATTGGGAAATTTTTTTAGGTGTCCGATTATTTTGTCGGCTGGGTGACTCCACTGCCACTCATTCCAACCATTTCCGCAATGCTTGAAATCTTCCGAAAGAAGACTTTCAGTACTCCACTCCTCAAACCAGGAACCTAGTTCCCACTGACGCAATATCTGCACGAGGCTGGAGGCTCTTTGGGTGATGTGACCCACAATACCACCAACGCTGATGACATTGTATCGATCCTCTTCCAGCCAGGCTTTTACGAATTTTTCCGTATCCGCAACCCAGTAGATGTTTTTACCAACTACTGCTAGCTCCCACGATTGGGCTGTGTAATTGATTTCAGACAAATCGATTGAATCGATAGAGATCCCGATCAGATTAACTCCTTGCGAATTTACCAAACGAACCAATCCAGTTGAAAGCAATTTCTTGATAGTTGCTTCGTGTTTTTTGAGGTACTCAACTTTTTCTAAGCTGAGTAAAGCCTCGATCGTCCTTGGATGATTTTCGATGTCGAATGCAAATCCAAAGGATTGCTTCGCATCGAAGCTGCCGATCGCTTGAATCTTAAACGCCTCTTGGCTGGCGCGGTACAGCTCATCAAATAGATTTTTGTCATCCAAAAATCTTGTGAGTTGCAGGCGCAACTTTTTGCTGTCCCAGCGGACGAGCTTCAATATGCCTTTCGGCAATTTCGGCAGCACTTCACAGATTGCATCGATTTGCGCTTTTAATGCGGATTCGATATCGTCCAACTTTTGGGATTCAATTTGGCTGGACGACGCAGCAGTTGAGTCGTACACTTTCCAGTTGCGTCGCGCGGCGCATTCGTTGCAAACCCGGCGGATAAATTCTAAGTTTGTTTCTTCGTTTGGAATTTGGTTTGGATCGTGCAGATCCACTATCCAAGCTTTGCCATCCCAACGACGCTGCGATCGAGGCAAAGAACCAATCGCTTCTTTTAGATCTTCATCGTAGGGCGAAAAGACCTTTAAAGATTGATTCTCTTTTTTGATTTCAATCATATATTTAAATGAGCTACTACATATATAGTAGTACAGTATTTGCCATCATGTCAATAGATGTTGTAATGTAGTTATATGCATAAACGCGAGACCACAAAAATGGACGTTCGATCTCTAGCGGGAATACCCGACCAAGACTGGCAAAATTTAGAGCAGAAAGCATTGGATCTGGGATTGACGTACAACGGCCGCCCCAGTAGGTCAAAATTGATCCAAGAAATTGCAGCCGATCGCATATTTATTTCGCCGCCGATGTCGGCGGAAGAGCAGGGGGCGTTGTTGAGGTCGGTCGTTGCAATGCACCAAGCCCGCGCTCCGCAGTCGCAGATCGAGATTTTGGTTGCGTGGGCGATCGCTCGCCCGGAGTTTAGTGAAAAAATCAAAGCTCAGTTTCAAAAACTGAGTCATTTTTCGGGCTGGCGATCTGAGGCGGAAAAGTACATCAGCCAGTGCAAGCCTTTTTTGCTCGCCTACAAAGGCGAGTGCTGGACTGTAGAATTTGCCAAGATTTCAGACTCTGGAGTCGGAGATCGCCGACCTTACTTAATGGCTTGGGTGCGCGAACTTGGCAGCAATCCGGAATCAGACCCGCTAGGGCACAACCGCACTTTTCTCCTCGATGCTGAAGCGAGTGTTGAGCCGATCGATTCCCTCGACTGGAGGTATTCGGGGTTGGATGAGATAGACATGGTGTTTGAAGTTGATTTTTTGTATCGATCGAAACCTGAAGATTTTTCGGCTGAGTCGGTGCTGGCAAACTGGATGGGGATTGAAAAGCCAGCGATCAGAATCACGCGCAAAATTACTTCCCTGTTTTGGGCCCTCCAAGAACTCGACCGCTACGGTGACAAGTGTCGGATCGTATCCCCGGATTGGGCGATCGAGCGATCGGTAAGTACATTGCGAAATCGTCTGAGACTGTACGGCTTTGCGGATTGAGGTAGTTAATTTCGGGGAAGCCACAATTCTGAAACTCTGAAAAGGCTTTTCGGCAAGCGTTTCATTGTCGAAAGCGGCAGATTGCTAATCTGTTAGGGGTGTTAACATCCCTCGGGGGTTCAAATCCCCCTCTCTCCGTTAAATCAAGGCTTTCAACTAATTTTACTTTTGCTCGATCGGCAAGATATGGCAAGATAATTTAAGTTATCTTGCCATATTTTATGAGTAATTTTGGGGAAGCGCTGGGGAAGGCAAATGCAACGCTCGATCGAGTGCAAATCCGACAGAAAGGCGATCGGTTGTACCTGCGGGCTACTTTGCCACCAAAGCCTGGGGATGGCAGCAAGCCCAAGCGCTACGAACTGAGTACCGGCTACGGCGCGCACACTGAGGGACTAAGGTTTGCAAAGGCGAAAGCCTTGGAAATTGAAGGGCAGTTGCTCAGGGAAAAATTTGACTGGACGCCTTGGCTCAAAGGAAGCCAAAAGCCTGCGGAGACTGTTAGAGAATGGGTAGCGAAGTTCGAGCAAAATTATTGGGAATCGAGAGAGCGATCGCTGGCAAAAACTTCAACTTGGAAAGCTTCATATCAAGAAGCATTCGATCGCCTCGATCCGGAAAAACCTTTAACTGAAGATTTGCTCAAGGCTGAAATTTTAAAGTCTTCAGCCGGCACCCGTACCCGACAAAAACTTTGTTTCGCTTACGGGGCGATCGCCAGATTTGCAGGAATTGAAAATAAATTTTCGGAGTTGGCTGCCGGGTGCGAAACCAAAATTCAGCGGGATCTGCCGTCGGATTTGGAAATTGAAGCGATGCGCGATTCGATCGCAAATCCCGCTTGGCAGTGGGTTTTTTGGAATGCTAGCAACTTATGGGTTGAGGCCTCACGAGATTTTCAAGCTCGATTGCTCCGATCTGGAAGGAGAGTATGGGTGGCTGCGGGTGCTTCCCGATACGAAGACAAAAGAACGCATAATTTTGCCACTCAAAGCTGAATGGCGATCGGAGTGGAAACTCTGGGATGGAATTTTGCCCAATATTAAGACTGAGGGGAAAAGTAACCAAGAGGTTGGTGGCAAAATTACACCCGGTTTGCACGAGCAAGGTATTGAGATTACCGCGTATCACTTGCGCGATGCTTACGCAGTTCGCGGTTCGGTGTTGGGAATCGATCCGGCGATCGTTGCGCGATGGATGGGACACAAATTAAACATCCACTTTGACAAGTATCACAAATATATTAGCAAACGAGACTTTGAAGAGGCTTGGAAACGAGCTACAAAGCAACGATAACAAAAAAACCAACAAAACAACGATTGTCCTGTTGGTTTTTTGCCTGTATTTTGCGACTAATAGATTAAGCCTTTTCAGGCGGAATTGATTTAATATCCCTTTCCCACGCAATTACGTTTATCAATAGCCTGTTTCCATTAAAGCTGTAGTGAACGCCTGCTTTTATGCGACTGCGAGGATTTAACCTAGCCAATTTAACCATGTCTCTAATCTTGTGTTCTGATTGGTCTAGTGCAATTGCTGCTATTTTTAAAGGCATATTTTCTTTCATCAACCCATAAGCATTTATAACTTTTTCCAACAAGTCAACGCGAGCTTTTAGTTGTTCTATTTCCCGATCCATATCTCCCTTCCTACCTTCAAGTTAATTGTTATCGATCTCTCGCTTATGTTCCTTTTATCAATTGTTTGATAATATTGTCCTTAAGTAGTCCTTGCTTGAGGCTTTCTATTAGCAGGTTTTGGCAATCTTCTGGCGTTAGCGAGGGTATTTGCTGTTGGTAAACCTACAACATAAACTGTTGCTCTACCGTTAGTTCGAGATTCAAGTGAGGTAGCATATTTACTCCTGTATTTTGTGCTTTCAATCTAAGTTGGTAAGTAAGTTACTTCTGAACGTATTTTTCCCCGCTTATCAGGCAAATCGATGCCCTCATCAGTTCAATGCCTAAATAAGCGCTGTGCGAAGGTTCTATTCCAGGACACTCGGAAATAATTCGATCGACTAATTCGCGCAGTTTAGTCCCAAAAAAGGATTGAACTAACTCGCCATCGGGACCTGGAGATATTCGATCGACCCTAATTTCTCCCTTGTCTCTCGGAATATCGCGGTGGCGAACTGAAATCACGAAATTACCAATTGGGTCGTTAAACTCCTTGGAATTGCGATCGTAGTGTTGGGCGATGAGAAGGCCGGCAAAGTCAAAGCAGTTCCCGTATATGTGAGCCGACTCGCTGATAATTATTAGCGGGCCCAGAACCAATCTTTGACCGCAATAGCTTTCGCGATCGTTGATTTCGCTGCAAATATACTGCTGCAACGCCCGCAGTCCCATCGCATTAGCAGGCCAAGCGGCAAACATGTCGTTGCTCCTAAAAACTGCCGTCAGCGACAGTTCGCCGTTCGCAACTCGCACCCAAACGTGATTCAAGCAAGGACTGCCGCTGTGGTGGTGGTCTGAGGAACCGTCGGCCCTCCTGGCAGTATTTCCGCCTGCGTCCCACAAGTTAATTACGGCGCTCGCTGCGTCAATTTCTTTGATTAATTTAACAATGACTTCTTCAATTTGGTCGCGTCCGAACCACGATCGCATTCGCTGCCCGTAAGTATATTTGACACCTTCAACGTAGGGCGCATCTTCGAGGATTTGCGGTTTGTATTGTTCGAGAAAAGTGCGGTCGATCGGCAAGTAATTTGGTTCGGGAAAATAGAACTCTTCAGGTTCGTCGGTAATTACTGCCATCAAGTCAATTAATTCTTGCCACTGCCCGCCGTAGCCTGTCGGGCGCAAGGTGCCAGTCGTCTTAATTCGGTGGATGATTTTGACCCAAGTTTCGGCGATCGTCTTACCTTCGATGCGGTGTCCGTATTTCTGTCCGGGAAATAGTTTTGCTTCAACCTCTGGTATCGGGTAAATTTTAGGTTCGCCCCACGGCTGAGATTTTGTTTTGTTTGCAGCGCGAACCTCATTGATACAATCTTGGACTTTATCGGTGACAATCCAGCTTATATTTTTTCGCAGGTTGTTCAAGACCTCTTTGGGGATTTGGTTGTCGATGTAACCTTTGCCCTGAAAGGTCAACCCAGAATCTGGTTGCCAGTTGCAATCAATAACCCAAGCTGGATTGCCAAACTCTGTCACTCCCTCAACGAACCCGTATTTCACAAACCAAAGGAGGCACTCGATCGCCCCGCTGTTTTTGTCCGCCCTGGTTGCGTCCAGGGTTACTGCAAACCTCGTGTGCGGGTTGGCCAGTAAATTTCTGACCAGCAAGTCGATGCCGCGAATTGAATACAAGCTGCCGACTGCGGCGTATTCATGCGGTTCTAAGTGGCGGGCGATCGCCTCCACGGGTGTCCATCCCGTAACGATGGCGGTGTTGCCCGTACCGCACAAAATTTCGTTATTTTCAGATATGGGAGCGTACTGTTTCATTTTTTGTTCTTTCGATCGAACAATAATTGTTCGCTTGTAAGTGAATTAAAAATTCACCATTTCTTTTTTTGTTTTTACAGTTTTTCAATTTGCCTGCAAGAAATTTACCCGATTTTTCTGTTAAAAGTCAAGGCGCGATCGAGGTTAAAATAAATTGTCTGTTGAGATATCAATTGAATTTATGACCACAACTCGAAGTTCCAGGACTATGCTTGCAATTCCCGCCGATACCGAAGATTTAAATCTCAAGTCCGAGGCAGTTAAAAAATTAAGCGTACTCTTGCGCTACCTAAGACAATCGAAGTCCGTAACCCTAGAAGAAAAAAGAGATCTCAGGCAAAAACTGCCTAGCATCCCAGATGAAAGCCAGCTAGAGGACTTGACGCTAGAGGCTTTCACCAAAAAACTAATCTCGATCTTGGCGCGATCGGAAGCTTTGAGTCCGGGAACTCTACAGCGCTGGGAGGGAGGAAAGACCATGCCGGAAGCGCTTAACTTGCTCAGAATCGCAAAACTCGCAGGAGTGAAAATCCAAGAACTTTACGTCTTCCAGAAGTTGTACGTTCGCGTCGGGGAGCATAATGCCTCTCGGGTCTCTAGTGTTAGCGATCGAGAAAGATATCGGCCAGTAATTGTGCATTCCCCACTCGTTCCGCGAAGGAAATCTGGCATCCACACAAGCAAGTTGATATGGAACTCAATACGAAAGGCGGATATAAACAATTAGCAGAAAAACTTAAAAACGCTCGATCGCGCTTAAATGCAGAAGGTGCTCAATGGGTCGTGGAATCGGTCGAGCGGTTGGACGAACTCCTGCGACAGCACCTCAAGGAACAGGGGAGGGGCGGGACTCCGCCACCCCTATCGCCGATGACCCTCCACATCTATCAGACATTGGGAGAACCCGATGGCAGTGGGATTCACGATGGCATGGAGCGATACTTCCGCCAGGAAGGTGATGGGTTTGTCGGCGGGATTGGCATCCTTCAAGGTCGTCCGACTGTTGTTGCCAAAGTCCAAGACGAAGGCGCGATCGTTCCCGTTACCGATCGAATGCGCGGTTTTTGGCGGCCGCGTGTGGCATCTACTTAAAAGCAGAAACCACGCACATCATAATTCCCGGCCGCCATTTTTGGGAAGAGTCGGTAAAGCAATCCCAGGCTGAAGCCAAAAAACGGTTGGTTGCGATCGCAAACAAGTTGCTTTGAGGTCTTCGATTTTGGCAATTCAACGCATCAAATAGAGTTTGCGTGCAAGCCTGTTTTTCAAAAAAAACGATCTTCTGATTAATTGTCGCAAAATTACGGGCGATCGCACAAAATATAAAGCGAACGCAATCTAATCAACAAGATGCAAAATACAAATTGCTTTTGGATGCGACGGAAACTGCTTTAATACAACCAAGTCCCGTGGCATTTCCCCCGAAAACTTATAAAGATTAATACGGGATGCGGAAAACTCAGCGACTTGAGTCCGCTCGATGCAAGCGGCACGGGCGGTTTTAACCGCCGTCAATCTTTCTTGATTCTTAACATTTTTAGCGGTGCAAAAAGGGTGAAATCCCTTATACTTAAGACAAGAATGAATACACAGGCTGGAAAGTCTGGTATTTAATACTTACAAAAGGTACGCGGGGGCTCCGCGAAACCAAGGGCATTAGTCCTTAAACGCTCCTCTGAGCTTGTTGAAAGACTCTTGATAGCAGCCTACCATTTGTGGCAACAGGATTGCGCCCAGGAACCCTAGTAATAGGGATATTAAGAACGAAATTTCTTAAGAATCTCAGTGGCTTCAGCCCTGAGAGTGTCAATTGCAATAATGGGAAAGGCTTCTCAGACAGCCGATCGTCTTATGTACATAAAGCCTGAAGATTTTTTGTACCTCGCGCAAGAACTCCCGCAAGAGATCGAGTTGTGCGTGCCGGTTCAAGTCCAACCCGCAGATCCCGTACTGGGTTTTGAGGCGGGAATCTCCTACCAGAGGAGGAAAATTCGGGGGTACGCGATCGAGCAAAAACGCACGATCGCGACGGAGGGAGGAATTGTTCGATCGACAACAGATTTGGTCGCGTGCGTTTCCAGCTTGGATTTCAAGTTGCCACAACTTACCGCGCAAACCAGAATTGCTTGCAGGGGCGAAATCTTCAAGGTCGAACACCAAAAAGAAATTAAAAACGGCGATACAAGCATCTACCACGAGTTGAAATTGGTGAGTCCTGAGAAGGGTAGTGCAAGCCTGTTGCAGCCCGTTGACATCCACCCCGCCGTAGAACGGCGAGGATTCCCAAACCTCACGATTTAGGTTTCTGCTTCTTCCCTTTAAGAGATTTCGCACCCGCCTTCACAGATTTACTCTGTTCTGGTCTTACGGTCGCTCCACAGACTGAAACGGCAAGCCCTGCCGCCAAAATATTCTTTGCTGCGTTGATATCCCTGTCGTGATGTGCCCCACAATTAGGACAGTTCCATTCCCTAACATTCAACGGCATTTTTTCCACAATGTAACCGCACTCAAAACAACGTTTTGAACTCGGAAACCATCGGTCTATTTTGATTAAAGTACGACCGTACCAGTCACACTTGTATTCAAGTTGTCTGACCAATTCACCCCAACTTGCATCACTGATGGCTAGGGCAAGCTTTCGGTTCTTGACCATGTTCTTCACAGCTAGATCTTCGACGGCGATGGTTTGGTTTTCGCGCACCAACCGCGTTGTTAGCTTGTGAAGGTTATCTTTCCTTGCATCGGCAATTTCTTGATGCACTCTCGCTACTTTAAGCCGTGCCTTGTGGCGGTTGTTTGACCCTTTCTGTTTCCGACTTAAAGCTTTCTGTGCTCTTCTCAACTTGCGATATTTTGCTTTGAATCCTTTGGGATTGGCAATCTTTTCGCCATTACTTAGTGCCAGCAAACTGGTAATTCCCAAGTCGATACCGATTTGACTATCTGTTTGAGGCAGTGCTTCAATTTCAACATCCACTAACAAAGAAACCGACCACCTACCAGACGGGGAAAGCTTTACAGTAATAGTTGATGGCGTCGCGCCTGTCGGCAGCGTTCTACTCCACCGAATTGGCAGTGGGGCAGCACACTTTGCTAAGTAGACCTGCCCGTCCTTGAACCTAAATGCCGACTTGGTAAATTCTGCACTGCCACCGTTTCGCTTCTTCTTGAAGTTGGGATATTTTGCCCGCCCGTCAAAGAAATTGTTGTAAGCTGTTTGTAGGTGGCGCAAGCACTGTTGCAGGGGCACAGAAGAAACTTCATTGAGA
>JAAUPF010000344.1 GCA_012034575.1 Richelia sp. CSU_2_1
TGGATTTACGGGAGGTATTTATATAACTAAGATTTCATTTTTGGTTGCGGGAAATGTAGATTGGGAAACGGGGAAATTGAGTTTTTTTACCGCAGAGGGCGCAGAGAAGCCAGTGCGTTGCGGAGGTTCCCTCCGTTGTAGCAACTGGCGTGGCGCAGAGGGGGAGTAGGGGAGGGATTTAGGTGCGATCGAATTTGTGTTTTATAATGAAGTTATTTGGCAGCACAAAAAATTTATGAGCGAACTAAAGACAAAATTGCCAACAGATACTTGGGTAGTAGCTAGTTGGGAAGAATTTATCGAGATGGCCGATAGCCCCGCTTACAAAAAAGCCAAATGCTATTATAGAAACGGGCAAATGAGAATTGAAACTCTTTCAGTAAGTCCCGATCGCGCACGGTATAATGCGATCGCACTCTTTGCTGTTAATATATTTTGCACTATTAAAAATATTCCTGTTAATGGATTTAATCAATGTAGCTACCGACAAACAGGAGTCCGAGAGTGTCAGCCAGACCTATCTTACTACATAGAAGAAAGAGCAAAATTCGCACCGAGGGGAACTTCGATCGCCAGTCTTGATGTTACTCCACCGCCGGATTTAGTCATCGAAGTTGCTGACTCTACTTTGGCGGACGATATCGGTGAAAAACGGTTGCTTTATGAAGAATTAAAAGTTGCGGAATATTGGGTAGTAGACGTACAAAAATCGGAAATTGTTGCTTTTGCAATTATTGCTGATAATGGCAGCAGGCGGATCGCGCGATCGGAAGTTTTGCCGGGATTGACTATTTCTGTATTAGAAGAGGCTTTGCGGCGCAGTCGAACTCAAGACCAAGCACAGGTAGGTGCTTGGTTGTTATCTCAATTTCAGCAACCGCAAACAGTTGACATTTGATATCTATTATTGTAGGGAAACGGCACTGCCGTATCCTGACTGCGAGTAATTTTAATTCCGATGCTACCGGATTTGATATGACGAAGTTAGATGACTAAATCTTCGATCGAAAACTTCAATATATCGCACAAAGCTTTCATTTGTGCGGGGTAAAGTTTGGGAACGTGTCTGTCTGTTTCCCAGTTGATTACCGTTGATTGCACCACCTTACAAGCTTCTGCTACTTGTATGCGAGTTAAATTTAAACTTTCGCGTCGAGTTTTTAGCTTTTGCCCGAGTGTCATTATTTATCCCTCATTCAGTTGACTCTATACAGTCAACTGAATGCCAGCAGTCAGTTGACTGTATTTAGTTAATTATTTTAGACAATTTTTGTGAAAAACTATTGACTTGATGGCAAACGTTTGCTAAAAATAGTGCTTGTAAATAACCTAATTTTTCCGATCTTCTAGGAAATTAGGAAACCTGCTTGCAAAGCCTGAAAAAACAAAGCCTGAAAAAAGTCAAAAGCCAGTTCGCGCCCTCGACAAGCTCTGAACTGGCTTTGGCTCCAACATAAAATGGAGACAAATTTAATTATGCCTTGCAAAGACCGCCTCAACAAGTGGTTAGTTGTTCGCTTGCTTCCGAATATGCAGCGAATCACTGTAGCTCAGTTTTTCAAACATTCCGATGCTGACGGCTATCTGCGGATTATTCGGCAATTAATTCCCAACGCTCAATTTGTTGTTGTTTTTAATTCCGACATCAATCTAGAAACTGTCGCTAGCAGCAGCGATCGCACCTAATCGAAAACAATCGAAGCTGGCGAAACCTACGATCGCAGGACTTGCGCGATCGATCGCAGAAACCGGGTTTTTACAAACCTGGTTTCCCAGTCTGGTTTCTCACCGTTGATGCGCAATTCCTGTATTATTTGTAAATTGCCGACAAATACACATACATATAGATGTAATTCCGTCAACTGGCACTTTACATTTGCGCAACAATCAGCAACAAAAAGATAATTCGAGAAAACTGTAGAAAAAAAATTTGCCCCCGCAACAGCAGCACAACAAACGCAAAATATAGGTTTCAGGCTGAAATTTAGAGATTGATATACGTGGCCAAAATTATGAAAATTAATTATATCGCTGAAACGACACAAAATCATCAAATAAATGAGAATGGAATCAATAAGCGAGCAATTGTAAAGGACGAATTTACATTGTTTGTTTTAAATTTTAAAAGCAAGGGCGATTAAGAATTAGCAAAAACTATCGATCGCCCTTAGCAAACTCAGCCTTAGCCAGATCGATCGGGTATCGATCCAGAACAAGCGTCTCGCTTCCCAGTACAATCGTCAGTTGTGGTAGATTTGGTTTCCGATCGGACAACAGTAAAAAATTCAGTTTTCGCCCGGAGAGCGCAATCGCCAATCCAGCGATCGAGCAATCGCCAGCCCTCGGACTCAACAGTGAAATTGCCTTTAAAATCTAAAATCTAAAATCCAAAATCCAAAATCGACATGATTGAAGTAGAACACTTAAGCAAAACTTACGGTTCGACCGCAGCGATCGCGGACGTGTCCTTCTCGGTCGAATCGGGGGAAATTCTCGGATTTTTGGGCCCCAACGGCGCGGGCAAAACTACCACCATGCGCATTTTGTCGGGCTATTTGCCGGCATCGAGCGGCACGGCCCGCATCGCCGGCCTCGACATTCACGAACAGTCGATGGCGGTCAGGCAGCGGATCGGCTATTTGCCAGAAAATCCGCCGCTGTATCCAGAAATGACAGTCGAAGGATTTCTGTTTTTTGTCTCCAGAATCAAGCTAGTACCTGCAGGCGATCGCGCGCGACGAGTTACATCCGCGATCGAACGCTGCGGCTTGACGGAAAAACGCAAAGTTTTAATCCGCAAGCTTTCTAAGGGATTCAGGCAAAGAGTCGGTATCGCCCAGGCGATCGTTCACGATCCGCCAGTCATCATCTTGGACGAACCTACCGTCGGTCTCGACCCCAGGCAAATTATTGAAGTTCGCAACTTAATTAAAAGTCTTGCCGGCCAGCACACGATAATTCTTTCGACTCACATTTTGCCCGAAGTCAGCATGACTTGCAGCCGCGTTACCATCATCAATCGCGGTAAAGTCGTCGCCGCCGGCAGTCCCGAACGCTTGACGGGAGAGTTGGCAGCCGATGCTGGCTACGAACTCGAAATTGAAGGCGAGGGAGACGATCGGGTAAATAATTTGTTGCTGCCATCTTTGGAAAATTTGCCTGGAGTTCGATCGATCGAATTAATTGGCGAACAGCTTTCGATCGGGCGCTACCGACTGCGCGCCGTCACCGAATCGGATGCCGAACCGGGACGGGAAATTGCAGCAGCTATTGTTGGTTCTGGTTTTGGACTCTGCGAAATGCGCCGCACTCGCGCCAGTTTGGAAGATGTGTTTTTAAGGCTGACGGAGGCGGAAAAGAAATCGGATGCAGATTTGGTTCACAGCGAACCCGAGGTCGATCGCAACTTGCAAGCAGAGTCCCAAAAACAAGAGTCGATCGCCGATTCTCAGCCGTCTCCGTCGCGATCGATTGCGGAAAATCTGCCTGTTTTAGAAAGGCAAGAGTTGCCCTACGATCCTCAACCTGAATCGGAACCGCTTGCCGAAACAATCGAGTCGATCGAACTTCCTCAAACTGAACCAATTTCAGAAATCAGCGAATCTGGCACAATTTCTCAAGCCGAATCTGCTGTTTCCGAAATCAGCGAGTCGATCGAACAATCTCCAGCAAGTTCCGAAGCAGCCGATTTTCCAGAAAGTTCTCAAGTTGAACCTGTTTCCGAAATCAGCGAGTCGATCGAACAACCCATAA
>JAAUPF010000107.1 GCA_012034575.1 Richelia sp. CSU_2_1
CCCTTTTTAAGGGGGATTTAGGGGGATCTAAAATTATGGAAAAAGCGAGATTTTTCCCTAATTTCACTCTTAAGTTGACACGACGAAAGGCACTGCCGTATCCCGAAAGGAGGTGGGGATATCGTTCAAACAGAACTCGATTCAGCATGAATTTTCTCGACAGCGCGCCGCAATACTCCATTAATAAAACGATAACCTTCATCGCCACTGTAGCGTTTTGCCAGTTCCACAGCTTCGTTGATAGCTACTTGTTCTGCCAAGCCGAGAAACAGGATTTCCGCGATCGCAATTCTTATGATATCTCGATCGATCCTGGGCAATCTTTCGATTTGCCAGTCTACCAGTGCTGCTTTGAGCAATTCATCAATTTGAGCGCGGTTGGCGCTAACTTTAGTGAGAATTTGCAGCGCGTAGTTGCGGACATCTTGCTGGTTAGCTAACTGGATAATTTCGGGAAACTCTACTGCTGAACCGAGGCGGTTGATAGCGTTTTGAGTGAGTTCTACGGCTTCGCGCACCATCGCTCTGGCACTTTGTATATCGGCAGCGCGAATCTCACTTGCTAGCAGGCGGTCACTGCCCCGCTGCACCTCCGAAGCTGCTGCTTCCAAGGCTTCTTGAACTTCGGCTGTCAGGGTGCGGATGGCTGCTAGGAGGATATCTTGCAGTTTCTTAGCTTCTAATATTTCTGAATTGGTTGGCAGTTGACTGATGCCGAGGAGTGCCAGTTCGCGTGCTGTTGTGCGGGCTTGTCTCATAAATAGTTGATAGTTGATAGTTGATAGTTGACCTGTGGTAGGGGCGGTGCCCCCGTGCGGGCTCTATACGTTGATAGTTGATAGTTGTAACGCGAGCGTCCTCGGTGGCGATCTAAAATATGATGCTCGCGATCGAAATATTATCGGGCATTGCGAGCTCCTCGATCGCGAGCTTGGTACGATTGTGGCTCGATGGCCGATTTATCTGTCAGTTCAATCTTCTTCTAGCGGTACTGGCTGATACCTTGCTGCTTCGGATACCAAAGGTTCCAGCGGTTTGCCTTCTGTGCTTTTGGTCATTACTGGAAGTGAATTGTTGGGATTGACTATGCCACCAGAAATAATGACTTTAAAAGCATCTTCGATCGACATTGAAAGATTGACAACATCCGCCTCCGGAACGATAGCGTACCATCCGGTGGTCGGGTTTGGCGTAGTGGGGATAAAAACGCCGATCGGACTTTCCCCCGACAAGTGAGGCGGCATTTCGCCACCTTCGAGCGTACCCGTCACAAACGCTAAAGTCCAGATTCCCCGTCGCGGATACTCCACCAACACCACCCGGCGAAATTTGTCGTTGGACTTGAGGATTGTCGCCAGCAGTTGTTTGAGCGTTTTGTACACCGAACCGGCTAGCGGAATTGCCTGCAACAGCCGTTCGCCCAAGTCTAGCAGCCACTTACCGAAAATGTTGCGAGCCATCAAGCCGATGAGTAGAATGCTCAGCAGGGGTACAGCCAAACCTACCAAGAAATTCAGCAGGTTGACCAATATGGGGTCTAGCCCGTCAAAAGGGTTGATTTGCTTGGGAATTTTGGTCAGAAAATTAATGACCCAACTGGCGATGGTAATTGTCAGCCAGATGGTGGTAGCTAAGGGGATCACTACCAGCAAACCTGCGATCAGGTCGTTTTTTAAGTCCTGCTTGATGCGTTGAAGCACGGGGGGTCAACTCTCCTCGTAATTGGCTGCGAATCAGCCAAACAAACATGAGATTTAAGAAACTGCAAGGGTTTTAGCGGAATTCGCCATTATTATTGTCTTCGATCGGGTACGCAGCGATTCTTTTCCTCTGGCAAGAGTTGGGGATCGGTGCTACCTACCTCATATTGTAAAGAATGATTGCGACTTGGTGGCTCTTCCTTAAATGTATATTTTAGAACTGTTTGACTCAGACACAGAGTATTTGTAGCAGTCCTGGACGCACTCTTCTCGAAGAAGCTGGGTTTTTTACCGAATCTGTTGGTGGGAACGCAGTATTTTCGCAAAAAACTCGGTTTCTGGGCCTTGCGTGCGTGCAGGACTGTGTAGTAGGGTGCGCAGTGCGCACCTTACGCCGTAGATAGTGTTTCAAACTAATTTTTGCCTAAGTCCTATGTGAGTCATCTGACATCGCCCGCTTAAAAAATCAAGTTTACGTGCAACTGCTGTCGATCGAATTCGGATCGATCGCGCCAACTCTTACCATTATTACCTCTGCTTCAAACCGAAGTGCCTCCTGCCTGCTGCCATAGGATTTATTGCACAAATTCTCAAATATTAAATTAAATCAAAGATAACTTGCTTTACCCAATCTAAAATCTAAAATTTAAAATCAAAAATTTAAAATTGTATAATTTATGTCGATCGCGCCAAGATTGTTTGATAATCACTATTTTCTAGCATCGATCGCGGGTATTTCACCAGAAACGCTCGACTTATTTGAGGGGAAGTTCGATCGGCTAAATCGAATGGTTGCAAGTCCGGCACTCGCTGCCAGCAGTTTATTAGATTATAACACGGATTTGGGCGGCAAACTAGATGTGGGAAATTGGGAAAATGAGGGTTCGATCGACCCGATCGATAATTTCTCCGACTTCGGAATTTTAGCAGCAAGCAGCAGCAGTCCGATCTTGGCTAACGACAGCCAATTTCAGCCAGATATTTCCGCCAAATTACAGCGAGACGAACTTACAGGGATCGATTTTGCAGTAGGAGAGGCGGGGGGAAACAAGGAGCGATCGACCTTCCAATTTGCTGCAATTTTACCCGCAGAAAATTGGACTTTCGATTTTAAAGATTACACGATCGACCACCAAGGTTTAAACACGCTAAATATTCAAGTCGGTTATGGATTGAAACCCGGAATTACCAGCACGGAATATCCCGATTTTGTCCCCATTTACCGCAGCATCGACAATTTCCTCTTTAACTATCCCAACGAAACCGATTTTTGGGAAATTCTTAACAAGAACTTGACTCAAAAAGTGCTTGAAGAAAATCCGGTGCTGGAAGATGTGACAATTCAAATGGATGTTCTGTCAACCAATCGCTTGCCCTACAATCGATCGAGTACAGTTTTTCGCAGTCGCAGCGGACAACTGCAAGAAGCTTGGGATTTTTCGCTGCAAAATTACGCGATCGAACATCAAGGATTGAACAAACTAAATCTGGATGTCAATTATCAATACAAGCCAGGAATCACCCGCGAAGAATATCCCGATTTCGTGCCGATTTACCAACGCATCGACAATTTTCTCACCAACTATCCGAACGAAACAGATTTTTGGGAAATTGTCAACAGAAACTTAACCAAAACATTGCTCGATGAAAATCCGGCACTGGGGGCAATTAATATCGATTTCAACGTTCTGCCAAGTACCCAACTGCCCTACAACCGCACCAGCAAAGTTACCCGCACCCAGCCCAGCAACCGCGAAGGAACATTTTTAATTGGCAATACCAGGGGCAACAACATCCTGCGATTTGATGGCAAAACTGGCAACTTTTTAGGCGAATTTGTGACGGCGGGCAGTGGCGGTTTGGTTGCTCCCGATACCATAATTTTGGGTCCTGACGGTAACGGCGACGGCAATTCCGATATTTACGTTGCTAGCGGAGATAAAGCTGGAAATTCGCGCGAAACTGGGGCATCTGCTATCTTGCGGTACGACGGAATTACTGGGGCATTTATTGACAGGTTCGTCGGCGACAATCCGAATACTTCAACCGATGAAACTGGCGGATTGTTTCGCCCTTACGGTTTAGCTTTTAGCCCGGATGGCAATCTTTACGCCAGCAGTTTTTTGAGCGATAAAATTCTCCGTTACAACGGCAAAACCGGGCAGTTTATTGATGTCTTTGCCTCGGGAAATCAGCAAGCTGGAGGATTGAACGGACCTAACGGTTTGCTATTTGCTCCCGACGGCTTTTTGTACGTAACAACGCAGGGGAGTGTTGCCCGCAACGGTCAAGCAGATTTTAGCGCGAATTTCCCGAGTCAAGTGCTGCGTTACAACCCAGAAAATCGGGAATTTAGCATTTTTGCTTCGCCAGATTCTTCGCCTCGAAGTTTCGGATTTACGAGCCTTTTGGGAATGGCGATCGGACCTGTTGATGGCGATTTATATGTCAGCGATTTTGCTAACGATATCAGGCGCTACAATTTACAATCTGGGGAATTAATTGAGGTTTTACCTACTAATTATACTAGCACGAGTCCCAGCAGCAATTTTGTTGGCAGCTTGGCTTTTTCCCCGATCGGCAATTTGTTTGCTGTGGGTTTTGACAACCGCGAAAATGCTGGCAATGCTGGTGCTATTTTGCGGTTTAACGGTGCAACTGGCGACCCCCTACCTGCTGCTGGCAAAGAAAATGCGATCTTTGTTTCTCCTGACAGCAAGTTGCAGCGTCCGATCGGCATTGCTTTCTTCCCAAACGATGCTAAATTAGTTGAAAAGTGGAATTTTACTGCTGCAAATTACCCGATCGCCCATCAAGGATTAAACAACTTGAATTTGGATGTTAATTACAAATATCGAGAAGGGATTCAAAATTTCCAGTATCCCGATTTTGTACCGATTTACAAAGCGATCGACAGCTATTTGGCTAATTACCCCAATGAAACAGATTTTTGGGAAATAGTTAACAAAAATTTGACAGAAAAAGTGTTGGTGGAAAATCCGGCATTAGATTCTGTGACGGTGAAATTGGATGTTTTGCCGACCAATAGATTGCCTTACGATCGCTCCAGCACAGTTACTCGCACTGCGGGTGGTAAATTGGGTGAATCCTGGAATTTCCAGTTTGCCAATTATTCGATCGACCATCAGGGTTTGAACAATCTCAATATTGATGTCAATTACCAGTACAAACAAGGAATCACAACCGCAGAATATCCCGACTTTGTGCCGATTTACAACAGCATCGACAAGTTTTTGACTGATTACCCAAATGAAACAGATTTCTGGGAAATTGTCAACAAGAATTTGACGCAAAAAGTGTTAGCTGAAAATCCTGTTTTGGATGCACTGCAAATAGACATTGCAGTTTTACCGACTAACAGATTGCCCTTCGATCGAGCTAGCATCGTATCGATCGCTTAGTCAGTTGATAGTTGACAGTTTGTAGGGGCTCTCGCGTAGCGGAGGGAGTGCCCCCGTGCCTGCCCTCAGTTGACCTGGGACAGTTGAGAGTGCGAACGTCCCCGCGAGCGAAGATTTATTTATAGTTGAGAGTGCGAGCATTGCCGCTGGCCAAGATTTGTTCAAGAAACCGGGTTTTTTGCTAAAAGACTCGATTTGAGCTTTGAAAACTCGTGAAAAACCCGAAGTCAGGGCGATCGCAAAAATCTATCTTGGGGCGGATGCGGTAAGCCAATTTTATACGCTATAATACGGTAGCTTTTTAGGGTGTCTAGTGCAGGCTCCGCCACTAGAATCCAAAAATAAAATCAATAGAGGCTAAAACAGTGGCTAAAATTTGGGCGGAAATTTTTAGATTATTTTAACAAAACAGCAAACTTGGAAAAATTAAAACTGAAAAATTACGATTCAAAAATCACGATTCAAAAATCACGATTCAAAAATCACGATTCAAAAATCACAACTATGGGAAAAGTTAAGTCCACTTAATTAAGCTACGATCTGACTTGCTAAACAGCTTGCTCGATCGACAGTTGGCTGAAACGACTTTTTCAGTTCTTCGTTCTTCCTGCTTCCTTCTACTTAATTCAATCAAATTTTACACTTAATCTCAAATTTCAAATCTCGAATTTCAAATCTCAAAAAATATCATTTGTTAGCCAGCAGACAAAAACGCGATCGAAGTAGCAATTTAGATGCAAATGCTGAAGTTTGAAAAACAGTCGATCTTGACAAGTTTGTTAATAATATTGAAGTATAATTTATTTGGATAATATATGGACGAGCAGCAGCCAGATTTGGTTCCAGATTTGCGATCGAATTAAATCAAAGGAATTTTTGTGAAAGCGCTAAATATCCTCTTAGTAGAAGACAGCCCGCTGGATGCCGAACTGATCGAGGCATATCTAACAGATGGCGGAATCGAGTGCTCTCTAACGTGCGTGGAAACTCGCTCCGAATTTGTAGCAGCCCTAGAACAAAAATGTTTTGACATTATTTTGGCAGATTATATGCTGCCTTGTTTTAACGGGATTGCAGCGCTGGAAATAGCCCGCGAGACCTGTCCGGGAGTGCCGTTTATTTTTGTATCGGCGACTTTGGGCGAAGAAGTAGCAACCGAAACTTTGAAAAGCGGCGCTACAGATTACGTACTCAAACGCCGTTTGGGGCGGTTAGTCCCTTCGATCGAGCGTGCTCTGCGGGAAGTTCAAGAACGGCTCGATCGCAAGCAAGCCCAAGCAGCGCGCCAAGAAAGCGAAGAGAGATTTCGGATTATGGCAGATACGGCACCAGTGATGATTTGGATGTCCGATGCCAACAAACTTTGCGATTACTTTAACAAAGTCTGGCTGGAATTTACAGGTCGAACTTTGGCGGAAGAAATGGGGAACGGGTGGATGGAAAATATGCACCCCGATGACTTGCAGCACTTTCTAGATGTCTCGAACTCAGCCTTCGAGGCTAGGGCACAGTGCCGCATGGAGTTTCGTTTGAGGCGCGCTGACGGCGAGTACAGGTGGATTTTGAGTACGGGCGTGCCCCGGTACAGGCCCGATCGCACTTTTGCCGGTTACATCGGTTCCTGCATCGATATTAGCGATCGCAAGCTTGCAGAACAAGAAAAAGCCGCCGCTTTGGAACGCGAACAAACCGCAAGGGTGCAAGCAGAAGAAAGCGCCCAAGCCCTCCTCAAGGCAAATCGGCGGATTACGAACATTCTCGAAAGCATTACTGACGGTTTTGTTGCTGTTGATGCGGATTGGCGCTTGACCTACGCCAACCGCAAAGCAGGGGAACTGTTCGACAAGTCCCAAGCTGAGTCTCTAGGAAAAACTTTGTGCGAAGTGATGCCCCGACCGCCGGAATCGCAATGTTACGCAAGGGCCCGACAAGCTTTAGCCGAACAAGTAACCCTCGAATACGAAGAATTCGATCGAACTTTGAATAAGTGGTTTAACGTGCGCTTGTATCCGTCGGAGTTGGGCCTGTCAGCTTATTTCCAAGACATCACCGCCCGCAAGCAAACAGAAGCAGCCCTTCAAGCCAGCGAGGAAAAGCTGCGATTTTTGGCAGAAGCTAATTTAATCGGAATTCTGTTCAGCGATATTTACGGCGGCATCAGCGATGCTAACGATGAGTTTTTGCGGATGGTGGGCTACACGCGAGAACACTTGCAGCGGGGGGAACTGCGCTGGATTGACATCACCCCGCCGGAATACCTGCCTCTCGACGAGATCGCGATCGCACAAGCACGAGCAAACGGCGCTTGCACTCCTTACGAGAAAGAATATCAGCGACCCGACGGCAGCCGGATTTCTATTTTGATCGGATACGTTTTGCTCGGGGAAAAGCGGGAAGAAGCTGTAGCTTTTATTTTGGATTTGAGCCAGCGCAAGCGCTTGGAAGCACAACTGCGCGATCGAGCTGAAGAATTAGATCGCGTCAACCGGATCAAAGACGAGTTTCTGGCAACTTTGTCCCACGAACTGCGGACGCCGCTGAATGCGATGGTGGGGTGGACGCAACTGCTGCGCTACCGCAAGTTTGACGAAAAGACTACAATTCGAGCACTGGAGACGATCGACCGCAACACTCGTTCCCTAGCGACGCTGATCGAAGACTTGCTAGACTTGTCGCAAATTATTACTGGCAAGCTGCCACTGAATTTGCGCTTGGTAGATGCGATCGCCGCTGTCGAAGCCGCGATCGACACTCTCGCACCCGCAGCGCAAGCAAAAAGTATTGAAATTGCCACGGACTTCGACCCCGCCGCCGGCAGGATTTACGGGGATGCGGGCCGCTTGCAGCAGGTAGCGTGGAATTTGCTGTCGAATGCGATCAAATTTACTGCTGACGGCGGACAGGTAAAGGTGGCGATCCGGAAAGTTGAGAGCGCGATCGCCTGCAAGCTAGAATCCGGGGAAAATTTATCTCCTGTAGCTGTCGAAATTGAAGTTAGCGATACCGGTGAAGGGATCGATCCGGAGTTTCTCCCCCGCGTTTTCGATCGTTTCAGCCAAGCCGACAGCACGACAACGCGATCGCACAACGGATTGGGTTTGGGTTTGGCCATCGTCCGCCATTTGGTGGAACTGCACGGGGGGACGGTACAAGCGGAATCAGCGGGAAAGGGACAAGGGGCGAGGTTTTTCGTGAGGCTGCCGGTCAAACAGCCCGACGGTAACAGCGCCCTTTATGTTGCACGCAAAAAAAATTTGCCGATTCGAGAAAAAAGGCCGATCGCGCCAGTCCCGGAATTTACTGCTAGCACTAACTTCAGCGGGTTGCGGGTGTTGGTGGTCGATGGCGACTGGGATTCCCTGGAATTTGCGCGCGTCGTGCTCGAAGGCTGCAGGGCCGAGGTGGAGACCGCGGAGTCGGCAAGGGAAGCCCTGGAGGCGATTCAAGGGCGCGTTCCGCATATTTTGGCGATCGATATCAGAATGCAGCCGGAAGACGGATGCTGTTTGCTGCAGCAAATGCGGGCGATCGCTGGTAGCGAAATTCCGGCGGTGGCGCTGACAGCCAATACTAGGGTCGAGGAACGGGTGCGGGCGCTGCGGGAAGGTTTTCAACTTCATTTACCAAAGCCGATCGATCCTGCGGAGTTAACTGCGGTAGTGGCAAATCTAGTGGCTCGGCATCATTTAGATAGTTGAGAGTTGAGAGTTGAGAGTTGGGCGAAGCGTAGCGGAGGGATTCTCCCACTCTCCTCCTCTCCCATTAGCACGGTTTTTATTTTCTTTGATTTAGTTTTATTTTGTTTTAAGATTTAAGCCAGAATATTTTAAGATTTAAGAACAGCACGATCGATCGGGATTTACACAAAAATTAGCTTGACACGCTATCCATAGCGGTAAGGTGCGCACTGCGCACCCTACATAACTACATAACTCATAGTGGTAAGGTGCGCACTGCGCACCCTACATAAGCAAGTTGATGCTTAAATCCTGTTTGCGATCGATCTAACTCAATTTCTGACAAGAGTTGGCGTCAGTTTATTGCTTGTTGCAAAATTCCTTATCCTCAAAATGGATTTACTATTTTTTCTCGTTGTCTCATTCATCCTGCTGTTAGTTAGCACTCTCAAAGGTTACTTTATTGCTTACCCCCTGCTAATTTCCCTGGTAATTTTTATTGCCCTTTTGTTAACCAAAGGATTCACACTAAACAGTCTCATTGCAATGGCGATCGCCGGTAGCAAAAAGTCTTTTTCCATCATCAGTATTTTACTGTTAATCGGAGCCGTCATGTCTGTCTGGATGGCTGCCGGGACAGTTCCGATGCTCGTATATTGGGGAATTAAGCTGATTAATCCCCACTATTTTATCTTGTCAGCCTTCATTTTAACTAGCCTGATTTCTCTCATTATCGGTACATCTTTTGCTACCGCAAGTACGATCGGTCTGGCTTTAATCGTAGCTGCCAGTGGCAGCGGCGTCAATCCTAATATCATCGGCGGCGCAATTATTGCCGGTGCTTATTTTGGCGATCGATGTTCTCCGATGTCTTCTGGGGCTAATTTGATTGCCGGCATTACCCGCACCGAACTTTATACTAATTTTAAAAATATGGCGGTGACAGCATTTTACCCGCTGATAATTTCCACCATTCTCTATTTAATTCTCTCCTTTGCAAATCCCGTCGAACTTGCTAACAATACTTTAGCTTTTGAAATCGATCGAGCCTTCAATCTCAACTGGATAACTTTGCTGCCAGCCTTGACAATTTTCCTGTTTTGCCTGCTGCGAATTGAGGTCAAGATTGCGATGGCAGCAAGCGTAATTGTAGCAAGCGCGATCGCGATGTTTGTGCAAGGTCATTCGCCGATCGAACTGCTTAATTTTACAATAACAGGTTTTAAATTAGACTCGAATTCGAGTTTGAAAGAGATCTTGGCGGGCGGTGGCATACTGTCGATGGTCCGATCGGCAACAGTGATAATTATATCCACAGCATTTGCGGGAATTTTTGCGGGAACCAAAACGCTAAATTTCATTGAAAAGTATGTCAGCAAAGCTCGATCGAGCGGCGATTTATTTTTGGGAACCACCACCATCAGCATTTTATCCGCAGCCTTTGGCTGCACCCAAACGATCGCAATTCTCTTGACACATCAGTTAGTTGAGAGAAAATACATTAAAGAAGGATTGGAGGGCGATCGGCTGGCAATAGATTTAGAAAACACCGCTGTCGTCCTTGCCCCGTTAATTCCTTGGAACATTGCCGGATTAGTCCCGGCAACTATTTTGCATATTGATGCGGGTTACATACCTTATGCTTTTTATTTGTATCTAATTCCCATCTTAAATTTGATCCAAATGAAATTAGTTAAACGCTATAAATATTAGCTATAGTTTCGGGGAGTGTGGGATATTTGAGATAGTCAATTATTGGCAGATACAACAGTTTAGCTGCTTGAGGGAGATGCGAGGGGGATTTAGACTCGGGTAAAAAAAACGAGATTTCTGGTAAGTTTTATTCGATTGTTGACAACTATGGGCAGAAGGGCTATAGCGAAGTTTGGCTGCCCTTTTGTCAGCGTCTGCAGCCCTCGGAACGGGAAATTTATCTCAAAAAATGGAATTTTTTCGCTGACAAGCAAGTCGATCGAGAAAGGTTCGATCGCAGAAATAAATCAAGTGAATCAGAGAATAAAATGCGCGACTGAGGCGATCCCCAACCGGATTTAATACAATAGAGCCACGACTTCCGCACAAATGTAAAATTCAATACAATTATCGATTTCTTCATCAAAGACCTGCATCAAATCTGCTGTCCGGCAAGTTTATGTAAAATTTCTGTAAAGTTATTTACAGCTTGAAAAGTTACTGGTAATCTCAAAATAAGTAATAAAAACAGCCAAAGATTTCAGAGCGATCGGCACAATTTGTTGATTGATTTTTTGATTCATCTCTAGCGCCAACTTAATGTTTTGCGTGAAGATTGCAGCAACTATATTGCTGTATAACTTTCTATTTTCCGACAGCATTTCCATAAATTTAAACACGTTACCGTTCTTAAAAAACCAGGGATTAAAAACATGGCATCAACTAACTCACTAACTCCTACCCAAGCTCCCAACACCTCGATAATCTCTCCCCTTACCCAAGATTTCCCGTTAGAAAACATTACCCTAAGTTATTCTCCCCCCCCTGAAAATTCTTTAGCAAATAACGAATTACCGGACAACTCTACCAGCATCGAACAATTAGATACCAGCACAAACATCGATATAAAGGAAGAAAATCGATCGGCAAAAACCGATGTTGATGCCTTAATCCTCAACGAAAATCCCGCCCCAAAAATCGAAAGCATTTCCGAAAACAACCCAACAGAAAATTCCCAAATAGACCCAATAACTGGCGAGATAATCCAGCCAGAAAATCCCAACCCCACTGCTTACACTTCAGGCATCTTCACAGTCGATTCAACAGGAAAAATCAGCATAGAGTACCTATCTGACGGCGGTTCCTATCAAGGAGAACTTGCAATCTTCAGCCTCGAAGGACTCGAAAAACTGGTTCCCGATTCTCCAGAATTAAGACTCGAAGCAGCCTCGCGCGCCCTCAGTAACTCCCCACTCGGTTACATCGCAATTTCCGACATTACAGAAGCAGCAAAATATTCCAACTTATCAGGAGAAGAAAACCCGAACGCGGGAGAATACAAAGGCATCAAAACCTTTACCATGAAACCGGGGGACAAAATAGGCATCATGTTAGTACCTAACGGTACGGTACGAGAAGTTTACGAAAATCCCAATATTGGCGGCGACAAACAGCCATTATTTTCAATGGCAACAGCCAATTCCAGCGATGCTGAAGCAGCGGGACAAATTGCCAGCGCTGACAGTAACGGCATCTTTGTCATGGAAGATATGCCAATAGCTAGCAGTGACAGAGACTTAAACGATATCATATTTGCCTTCAAAGGTGCCGCACCTCAAGTCATCTCAATGGACGAATTAATTGGCAGCAACACCGATTGGCGTACCTCAGAAGCAGGTAAAAAATTGATAGCAGATGCCGCACCAAAAAGCGAGACTAAATTAGACGACAAAAAAACCAGATACTATTTCTACAACAAATCCGCCTGAAACAAAAACCGAAACAACTCCAGCAATCGAAGCCAAAAATCCGACTGTTTCTGAAACTCCCAATCCTGTAACAACTCCTGCCCAGACAAAAACAGATTCTCCAGCAATCGAAACCAAAAATTCGACTGTTTCTGAAATTCCCAATCCTGTAACAATTCCTAGTGAGACCAAAACCGAAACTTCTTTAACGACAGCAACTCAAAATCCGACTGTTTCCTCCATTTCCAATTTCCCGATAAATCCTGTTGCAACAGAAATCGACTTGATTACCGGCAACACACTCGAAACACCCGTTTTTCTCCAACCAAACGAACCAGAAACACCAACAATAATACCCGCAGCAGCCACAGACATTCTCACAGGAGAAATTGAAAACAACTCCCCAACATTTACCGACAGCCTCGAAACAACCAGCGAAAATGCTGAAAACTTTCCGCCACTTTCCGACGAAGAAATTGCCAGATTTTGGGAAAATCTCAACCGCATTTGGGCAGAGGCTGATGAAAATAGTGAAAACTCAGAACCATCCGAATCAGAATACCTAATTCCCAACACAGATAGCGACGCAGAAAACCCAACTTATACACCCGACATTGGCGTTACTGAAAATTACCAGCCAACCAACACAGAAAACACAACTTCTTTCGATTCTATAGAGGGCGAAGAATGGGATGCTGACACTACAGAATCCGCAACAACAGCCATCATTTCAGAAACAACAACACCCGCAAACGATCCGCCAGAAACCTCTGGAACTCCCATCCCAGACAGTGCCAGCAATTACGAAACAAACTCCAACGAATCTGCAGTTGCCGACACAGATAGCGAATTAGAAACAACGTCCGATTCTTCCCAAGCAACCAAACCGCTAATCGGCATCATCGACACCGGATTTGCTGCCAACAATCCCAACATCGACTACAACAATATCGTACTCGGCAAAGATTTAATTGACAACGACAGCAATCCCCTCATCCAACCAAACGAAAACAACCAACACGGCACTACAATCCTCGAAATAATTGCCGGCGACAACAACAAAAACGAAACACCAATCTGGTTGGGAAGGGCCACCGGTTCCGGCAACTGGCATCAATCCTTGATAGAATTCACCAATGCAGTAAAAGCTGCAAAACAACCCAATGCAGTTGTCAATCTCAGCTTCGATTTAACTCAAATCAATCCCGATGGCACGCAAACCACCAGGCACAAACTGACAGCAGAAGAACGATTAGCATTGCAATACGCCAAAGACAATAACATACTGATTGTAGCAGCGGCCGGCAATGAAGGAAATCTCCTCTCCGCCCTCGGACAAGCCTCGAATGAATTCGACAACATCATCACCGTCGGTGCAGCCGAAAACAACTATCGTGCCGGATATTCTAGCTACGGAGAAGGCTTGGATATCTTAGCAGCAGGCGACATTCCGCAAACAACAGAAACTGCAACAACTGAAACAAAACAAGGCACATCAATAGCAGCAGCTAAAGTTACAAACACCATCTCCCAAATGTGGGCTGCCAACCCATCCTTGGATTACCAACAAATCAAAAACATCCTCCTCAACACAGCCAAAGACATCGACGTACCCGACTGGGATGAAAGGACGGGATACGGCATCTTAAACTCTGAATTAGCCATTGCTACAGCAGCCGAAGCTATCCCGACAATACCAGTATTGGCAGCAGCAAAACTCTTGACAAAACCCTTAATTAATGCTACTGAAAATATTGGTAACTCTCCCAATTCTACACCAGAAAAACCCTCAGAAAGAGCAACTGCAACTACAAGCACGGCCCCCGGCACACCAAAGATTACGAGTACCTCAACCGGAGATTATAACGTCGGTACTAATTCCTATACTAGGGACGTAGCGCCGTACAAAACCACCACTACCAGCAGTTCCAACGGCACAACTACCACCAACTCTCGCATCCTTAGCAGCCTTGCAAACACCGAGTCAAATTGGGATAGAAGCACTACCAAAACCAACCACAAGGCCGAATCTTTTGATGAATCCACCAGCGATTCCACTACCAATGCTAGCACTTACACTAGCAAAACCTTCTCCCAAAACTCAACAGAAAACAAAAATCAATGGCAGGAAAACCGCAGCCGGGTCAAACACGAAGGCACTCGCAGCGACAGTAGCGAATCGGCTCAGAAATCCCGAGGTTCTTACAACTATACCACTCCCACGTATACCAGAAACGATGCTTCAGAAAGTTACCGCAACAGCAAATCCCAATCTAACAGCCAATTCGGTACGAATCTGAGCATATTTAACGGCGATCGTCAAGATGATTGGGGGTCAAAATCAACTACCAACACCCGCACTAATAACGGCAACAACGTATCAACTGCCAACAGTGCGACTCAAACCGCAGGCAATGCTAAGTGGACGAATGGCAGCAGCGGTAACACTTCTAACAGTACCCACAGTGGCGAAGAAACCACAGTAAATACGTCGAATTCTACCAACAGCAACAGCAGCGGTTTTTCTAAAAGCAGCAGTAGCAACGACAACTATTCTGTCGTTAACTCAACTTGGGACAATACTACGAATGGCGGTGTAGCTGTCAACACCAATACCCGCGATTTTTACTCCGAAAGCAATAGCAACTCTCAAAGCAGTTACGATGACGGCAAAACCAAAAATACCAGCGATCGAGACAGTTATAATGTCAGTAAATCCGAACAAACCAACAGCAGTCAGGGTTCTACATATCGGCAAAACAATCGGCACAACAATTACTCAGAGAGTCGAGGCAATGACACGCAAACCTACAAAGATGGTCCCTATAACAACCGCCGAACTACAGATAGTTATTCGATAACTAGGTCCGATGGTTACAGTGCCAATAGTTCCGGCAAAATCACTTCTCAAAACAATAGCGAAACTTTTTCTGGGAACTACATTCAAGACGAGAACGAGTATAAGGTCGATGCTTATACTACTACGAGCAGGGGGGATGACGAGACAATAACATCGACTCGTTCCAGCAGCAGCAATGATGGAACTAACAATACTTCATCCAGCAGCAGCGATACGGTTCGCACTCGCAATGGGCAAACAGTTACGGTTTATAAAAATGGTCTGAAAAATGAGAATGAGAATTCGAGTTACCAGAGATGGTGGAGCGAAACAGCAACGGATAGAGGCCAAAGTGCGACGACGAACGGTTATGAAAGTTGGAGTTCGAGTTACACCAGATCGGAATTTAAAGGAGGTTACAGTTGGAGTGAAACCATCAGCGGTACTAATACCACATCGGTAACGAAAGGGGGGACGACTACTAGCAAGCAAAGCAATTGGAGTTGGACGAGAAGCGGGACGGTGTGGGATGACGGACGCAATAGTTGGAATGAGAGTTGGTCGAAGTCTAATTGGGAGAATGGGAAGTCGATACCAGGTGAGTCGGAAACGGCGAGGGGCTCTTACGATCCGAAGGGTACTGGGACGCAGACGAATAATTTGCCCGAAGCTGGGGATGCGCCGCGGTTGACTAAGCCTCCGAAGAATGTTGTGGAGTTGAATAAGCAGCCGAAGTACAAGCCACAGCCGAGTCAAGAGCTTTGGACAACACCGCTTCCTACTCCTCCACGAGTAATCGAGAATCCCCCAGATAATCAGTTTGCTGGGTCTGGTGCTCCTCCTAAGGGAAATTTGCCTCAAAACAAAATTAATGCACTGAAAGATGTTATCCAACGATTGTTGAGTTTCTTTAGACCTCTTGGAGAGTTTGTTGCTGGGGCAGTCTACCAATGGTTGCGTAATAATGGAGACCTTGGGAGATGGTTATTGCAGGTTTTTATTCCTGGATGGAATGGACTAGACCAAGATGTGGAGCGAAATCTTCCTAAAACTTGGGCTTTTCAGACAGGACGAACATTCGGAGATGGAGCTGCAATTGTCACTGGGATTTTAGAGATGATTGCGGGTGGTGGAGCTGCTGCTGGTGGTAGTAGTTTATGTATAACAGGATTCGGTTGCATTGGGGGAGCCCCTGCTTTAGTGGCAGGAACGGCTCTAGCGCTACATGGCTCTACTACAGCTTCCCGTGGATTGTCAAATATATTAGCCGGCATAGCTGAGAATCTTGGAGTAGTTTTTCAGAGTTCATCAGGTAGCAATGGAGGGGATAGAGCTTATGAACCACCTGCACGTAGCATTCCAACCTATGAAGGCGGTACAAGGGTAGAGTGGCGTCCAACATCCAATGAACCACGACCTGCGGTTGTGGTTTTTCAAGAAGTTAATCCAGGTATTATTGAGGTTTCAGATATCTACAGGCGCGATTTACCCAGTGGTTCTGGTGGTAGGATGATTGCAGATGCCTTACGAACTAATGGAATAAATAGACCATCAACAATCAGATTAACAAATGTTCAGAATACTGCCACCACAGAAGCAATGAGCAATGGCATTGCTCTTCAAGATACGCTTTTGGGTAACACTCTCAAAAATGCTATCAGAGAAATGGGTGGTACACCTACCAATTGGACTACAGGTCAAAATTATAGAGGTCAGTTATGGATAGAAGTGAAAATTTCTTACTAGAGCAACTAAAGCAAGCCTGTTCGCAACGTATTGACATTCATTGGGAACTGCTAGCCACTGCTGCTGGTGTGGAGCAAAGTATTTCTCAGACACTGCGAGGTCTGGATGTTAATGAGTTGCGGATGGACAGTGAGATAGCTTGCTCATCAAGCTTTGTTGAAGACAGAGTTATTGCCATTTCTGTTTCTCGACCAGAGCTGCTGCGTAATTTGTTGAGTCAGTGGGAAATGGAACCGCGAACAGGCGACCCATATTTGGACGCTGGATTCTTGGATATAGCTATTAAGACAGCACACAGATGTTTCATGGTTGTAGAAATAGATCGTAATGCGGAACCGTGGTTGTGGGATGAACATTTAAAACCTACATACATGAGAGAAACTGCTCGCTCGCTCGCTCGTCGTCCTCTGATTAATAAAGTGCTGACGCAAAATGACATTGAGAATGCAATTATATGTGGGGGCATTATTCTCACAGCGTTGCGAACACAAGAAGTACAAATTGATGAATCTGTATTTGCTCACTATGCAGATTTAATAGGTTGTACAGACCCCTACGTTACCGCTATACTGATTGAGTTATCGAGACGAACTAATTTCGACTCCCGGATCTGGTTTGAACGGATTTTGGAGGTATTTCCCGCAATTACCGATCCGCTTTACCTCACTCTATCAACCTACGCTTTACTTAACCCTACCTGGTGTCTCCCTTGGTAATTGGAATGAAACCTATAATTGAGCGCTCTTCTGTTTTTCAAATGCGCGCAATCGCACTTTTTTAGATTAGGGGCGATCGAACTTTTGAAATTACGGGCGATCGAACTTTTTAAATTAGGGACGCTCGCACTTTTTAAATTACGGGCGATCGTACTTGCTTAAATTACGGACGCTCGCACTTTATTAAATTACGGCGCTCGCACTTTATTAAATTACGGGCGATCGCACTTGCTTAAATTACAGCCGATCGCACTTTTAAATTACGGGCGATCTCACTTTTGAAATTACGGGCGATCGATATTTCAGCCCTAATTAACTAATTGTCCCTGACTGTCAACTTTCACAACTCGACCCAGTTTCTCTAACTGAGGCTTGACGATCGCAGCGTTACCAACAACTACAATAATCGGAGAAGATGAGATGTACTTGGCTGCTACCCTTAACGCATCCTGTTGAGTTACCCGTTCGATCTTCTGGCGGTAGTTTTGATACTCCTGTAAAGGTATTCCAGTAAATAGATAATTAGCCAATGCACCTGCCACGCTAACACGATCTTCCAGTCCTAAATCGAAGCTGCCCAAAAGCTTTCCTTTGCTAGATGAAAGTTCGCTTTCTGGGATTGGCTGAGTTTTGATAATTTTTAATTCCTGCAAAATTTCGCTTAAGGCATCTCCAGCACGTTCTCGATCGACATCTGTCACCACAACAAAAGTACCGATATCGTTGGAAGCATCATTCAATAGGCTAGATGCACCATAGGTATAACCCTTATTCACGCGCAAATTCTTGTTCAAACGGCCTAAAAATCCATCTCCTAAAACCGTATTTACTACCGATAACGGGTAGCCCTCAGGATTGCGGGCATTTAAGGCTAGATTGCCAACCCGAATTGTTGCTTGTTCTGAACCCGGACGATCGATTAGATAGATTGCAGAAGTATCGCCCATTCGATTCGGAGGATAAGCTAAAAAATCTGGCACTTTATTCGATTGCCACTTGCCAAATACCCGCTCAGTTTCTGCTTTAGCTCGCTCTAAAGTGATGTCGCCTGCAATTACCAAAATCGCATTGTTAGATTTGAAAAAAGTGCGATAAAAATTAACCAAATCGTTGCGATCGATATTCTTCACCGTTGCAGTTGATGGGATAAATCCATAGGGATGTTTGGGATAAGCTATCCTCAAAAACTGACGCTCGGCTAGCCATGAAGGTTCGGTTTCTAAGTTAACTAGATGAGTCAGCATTTGGGACTGAGCAACTTTAAATTCCGGCCGCCCGAGTGTAGGGTTTAGTGCCACATCCGCTAAAGTGTCGAAGGCAATCCCATCGTCTGTAGATGGAGCATCGGCATTCACAGTAATATATTCCCAAGCAACTCCAGTGCTGACAGAACCTCCTACTGATTCAATTCGATCGGCAATTTCAGCCGCCGAGGCATTTGTTGTGCCTTGAATAATCGTTTCTGTTAGTAAACTTGCGATACCTTGTTTGTTAGCTGGAACTGCCGCGTCGGAACCACCTACAATCAGTTGCAGTTGTAATTTGGGAACTTCGCGATGTGCGACAAATATTACTTTCAATCCATTGTTTAAAGTGAATGTTTCATAGGGAGGAAACTTAGTTTGTTGAGCTGGTAAAGGTTGAGGAGGTTCGGTGCGACTGACAGTCCCCGTTGGTAGCTGAGCTAGTTGTTCGGGGGTGGCCCGGCTGGGTTTAAATGGCGGTGAAACAATCGGTACGTCGATCTGTTCTACAAGTTTGCCGGGATATGTTGCTAACTGTTCTTTGCCTGTTTTTAAGGTAATGAGAACGTTCATCGGTTTTTGGCAGAAATAAGTTTGTGCAACTCGCTGGATATCTGCAACCGTAACAGCATCGAAGTTGGAAATTTCTTGCACTAATGCTTGGGGCGAACCAAATCGATGGGTAGCATCTTGCAGCGCAAAGGCGGTATTTTCTACAGACTCTCGCAAGCTGCTAATCGAGCTAATTTTGACGCTCTTTTTGGCACGAGCTAATTCGGCTTCACTCGCGCCTTTAGCTATAATTTCTTTCAGTTGCGCTTGCAGGTGAGATTTTACTGATGCTAAAGATCGATCGGCATTAGGAGTACCTGAAACCATAAATAAAGATGCGCCTATATAGGCTAAAACATCCGCCTCGGCGCTTGACGCCAGCCCTTTGCGAATTATTTGTTGCTGAAAACGGCTGCTTTCACCACCGCTCAAAATATTGCTTAAAAGGCTGAGGGCATAAAAATCAGGACCTTCTGGGGGAGCAACGACTGTGTAATTTACTGATGGGAGCTCGATTAAAGGATCGATAATAGTATCCTCATAACCAATTTTGCAGCCTGTTTTAGGATCGGTTTTCTGAATTGGAAACTGTGCGGGCAAAGGATATTGTTTGAGGATGGGTACGACTGGTTTTCCTGGAGGAATCTCGCCAAAGTATGCTTGGACTAAAGCTTTAGTTCGATCGAACTCGATATCGCCAGCAATAACTAATGTCGCATTGTTGGGAATGTAATATTTAGCATGAAAATTTTTGACATCTTCTAATGTTGCAGCATTAAGATCTTCAATACTGCCACCCGGTTCGCGTTCGTAGGGTAAATACCCGCGAAAAGGAGTGGTTAAGGTATAATTTTGAGTGCGACCGTAAGGTGCATTTAATGTTTCATTTAACTCCTGAATTACTACCTGTCGCTCGGTGTCAAATGTTTCTTGAGTAATCTTTAATGATGCCATGCGATCGCTCTCTAGCCATAACACTAAAGGCAATCGATCGGCCGATATTACTTGATGATACTCCGTGTAGTCAACAGCGGTGGCAGCATTGGAATTAGCACCAACTGGCTCTATATAGGCATCAAATTCTCCCTTCCCAATATTATCTGAGCCGTTAAACATCATGTGTTCAAACAGATGGGCGAAACCGGAGCGCTGTTCGGGGTCGTTTGCTCCCCCAACGTAGTAACGGATATTAACTGCAACGACGGGAGCCGAATCATCTTTAGCTAAAATTACTCTTAGCCCGTTCGATAAGGTATAATCAACCAACTCCGGGATGTAGTTGGCAATATCGAGGCGATCGCTCGCCGGAAGGGAAGGTAATTCTGTCAAAATCAGGGTTAATAATAATGTTGATAAAAACCAAGAAATATATTTTCTCATATTTGGCATAATTTTGAGATGTGCAAGTTTTGCGGGAACGCGGTTCGCAGTGCGGACTTCAGTCCGCAATCCGGGAGCGGACTGAAGTCTACACTACCAACTTTACTTATTTTGGCACTAGATAAAATCCTCAATTCCCAACAAATTCGGTGTAATTCCCCTGAGAGCAGCCAACACTTGACCGCTGCTAGCAACGCTAATTAAAGTCACATTATTAGCCGAATTAATCCCGAGCTGACTGAAGTTTAAGCCTCCCGACAACCTAATTAAATCTTGACCTTTCTCAAAATCAAGAATCGTGTCAATCCCCTGTTCCGGTGCCAGCAAAAATACATCTTTACCCAAACCCCCAGTGAGAGTATCTTCACCAAGTTGACCGGCCAACAAATCATCGCCATTACCGCCAGCAAGCAGATCGTTACCCTTGCCTCCATAGAGAGAATCATTACCGTCACCACCATTAATGCTATCGAAACCTCGATCGCCAAACAGGATATCTTCGCCGTTAAAACCGACTAAAGAATCTGCTCCTTTCCCTCCGTAAATAGTATCATCTCCAATCCCCCCATCAACAGTATCGATGTCTAGATTTCCATTAATCCAATCGTTACCTTCTAAGCCGAGAAGTCGGTCATTTCCCCGCTTGCCAATGATAGTATCGCCACCACTACTACCCGCGATCGCATCATTGCCATCCGTACCGATAATTTGGCTGGGCGAAGAGATCGCTATATTCACACCCGCCGTTATATTCACATCCGCCGTTAATGGAAAAGCAGTTAAAACATCAGCTACTAGATCGGGTACTATTGCTGTTTGAATCTGAGTATTTAAAGCAGCACCAGTATTTTCCGCAACTGCGGCGGCAATTGTCTTGCTTCCGGCCGAAACTTCCCTCAAATCTTTAGCTGTTTCTCCCAATGCTACTTTTTGAATGCGAGCAATTGCAGAGTTGAGCGATGCACCGGAATTGCTGGATGCTGCTGCATCGATGCGCTGATTTGCTTCTGCCATTACTTGCGCGGCTTGCGGCGCAATTTCTAAGATTTTTTGGATGTTAAAACTCGGGTCAATTTGCTGAGTTTTCGTTGCAGCTTCTCGGACGATCGCACTTAACTGCGCTGCATTATTTAAATCCAGATTTATGCCGGTTTGAATTCGATCGGCAATTGCTGAAATAACATTTTTGACGATTGCATTATTCACAGCAGCCGGAGAATTGCCAGCAATTAAACTGACTGTTTGGGTAATGAAGTTTTGCACCTTAGTCATTGCTGTCAAAACTTCCACGCCGCCCGATCGCCCGCTGTTGACCGCCGCGATCGGATCGAAATTGGTAATGTCGATGCTAGAGGGAATTCTCAGGACATTTTTAACTAAAGATTCAGCTCGATCGAGATTAATTCCCCGATCGGCCAACTCCACCACCAAACTCGTTAATAAAGTCACCACAGTAGCATCCGGTGGCGTCGAAATCGGAGTTTCTAAGGGCAATCCCGTAGCTGTATCGATGCCGCCAAAAACTACAATATTGCCTTCCGACTGTTCGAGTTTGCTGTTCTTATTAAGATCGAAAATCGCAAAAGGAATATTGAGTTCGTATTCCCCAGTCGAACCCGTTATAGAAGACGGTTCGTTACGATCGATCGCGCCGTTTTTGTTAGCATCAAAAAATACAGTTGCTCCGGCGATATAGCCGTCGATCGCCCGACCGCTTGCGAGAGTTATCAAATTGACAAAATTAGTGGCAGTTGCACCAGCTCGATCGATCGCCGTGAGTCTGATAGGAACAAATTCCAGCCCGAAAGTTTGACCGCTAAAAGTAAGAGTATTCGAGTTAAATGTCAGCCAACTCGGCAGCGGTTGACCGTTAGCTTGCGTTGCTCTATAAGTCAGAATATCTCCCGGATCTCGATCGATAAATGTATTTTCCGGCAGCGCAATTTGGAACGGTACGGAGTTTCTGACTAACAACAAAGGCAATTCTAGATTCACCACCGGCGGGGTGTTTCGATTGTTTGGCGTCGGCGTCGGTGTTGGTGTTGGTGTCGGCGTTGGAAATCCTGGCGTCGGAGTCGGCGTCGGTGTCGGTGTCGGAAATCCCGGCGTCGGGTGTC
>JAAUPF010000345.1 GCA_012034575.1 Richelia sp. CSU_2_1
CTCCGCGCCAACTCCAACGCCGACACCAACTCCGGCACCAACTCCAACTCCCGCGCCAACTCCCACTCCAGTTAATGACGTTATCATCGAACGCCTGAATGCTCCCGAGCTCAACCTCAGCAGCATTACTCCCAATCCCGCCCAACAAACTCTTAACGGCGGTGAAGATGCGAATTTCATCATGGGCGGCCGCATTAACGAGTCGATTAACGGACTCGGTGGCAGCGACACCCTCTTCGGAATGGGCGGTAACGACAACATCGACGGCGGTGCCGCTAACGATATCCTCTTCGGAAATGACGGCACCGATTTAATTCAAGGCGGTGCTGGCAACGATACCGCTTTCGGTGGCAAAGATAACGACACCGTTGTCGGTGGCGAAGGCAGCGACTTGTTGTTGGGAGATAACGGCAAGGATACTGTCGCTGGCGGTATCGGTAACGATACGATTTTTGGTGGCAAACAAGAGGATTTGTTGTTAGGAGAAGACGGCGATGATTTCCTCTCCGGCAACATCGGAAACGATACGATTAATGCTGGCAGTGGCAACGATATCGTATTTGGAAATGAGGATGACGACCTGATTTTTGGTAAAGGAGGAAGCGACACGCTGTACGGCGGCAAAGGTAACGACAGTATCGGCGGCGGCGACGGCGACGATTTAATGTTCGGCAACAACGAAAATGATTTTCTCGAAGGTTACACCGGCAACGATACGCTGTTTGGCGGTAAAGCTAACGATAGTCTCTTAGGTAATGCCGGTAACGATTTGCTATCGGGAGATGCCGGGGACGATACTTTAACAGGCGGTGCGGGCAATGATGTATTTTTGCTCAATCGCAGTTTGGGAACTGACTTAATCACTGATTTCCGCAAGGGTGAGGATTTAATTGGTTTGAATCCGGGCTTGAGTTTCAACCAACTCACGATTACTTCTAGCAACAACCAGACTTCGATTAGTATCACTGGAAACAATCAATTGTTAGCAAGACTCAACGGTGTTGCTCCCAATACTCTGACTGCTTCCGATTTCACTCAGGTAACGATTTAACTGCTGTTGCTGCAACTAAAACAGTTGCAGCGATGAGCCGCACGCGGGCAGGCTTCGAGCCTGCCCCACCTGACAAAAATGATGTTGAGGATAGTTGATAGTTGATAGTTGATAGTTATTCGGGAGTTTTGAGTTTTGAGTTTTAAGTTTTGAATTGAAGAAAAGTTTTGAGTCGATCGTTCGCAGTGCGATCGTCCAGGCTTGCGAACCTTATCGACAGTCAGCAGTCAACTTTCAACAGTCAGTTTCAGAGATTAATAATCACAAAGACTGCAAAAAATATTCAAACCAGATTGGTATCGCATCACAACCAAAACATCTGGTCTTTACCTGAATTTAATTTAGACATACAGCCTTCGCGCGCAGAACAACCAAATTCAAGTAATTGAATTTAGAGAAATATTGCGCTTAATAACCAGTGCCTAGGTGCTTCTTTCAGCAAATAGCAAACATTATCAAAGGGTATGTAAAATGAGTTCAACTGTTGCCAATACCGCTCCTCAATTGCTTGTCAAAAATGATCGTGCTAGGTCGATCGCATTTATCGATCTCGATGTGGATGATTATCAAACTCTCGTTAACGGCGTACTTCCCGGCACGGAGGTTGTCGTCCTAGATAAAAATAGCAACGGCATCGAGCAAATTACTGCTAAATTGCAACAAGTCGCTGCGGCTGGCGAAACTGTAGATTCAGTTCACATTTTTTCTCACGGCAATTCTGGCAGCTTGCAGTTAGGTTCGACAACGCTAAATTCGGGTAATTTGCCGCAGCATGAAAGTCAGTTGCAATCGTGGCAGACTGCACTTAGTAACAAAGCAGATATCGTGCTTTACGGGTGCGATGTAGCTGCGGGTGATGGAGTTAATTTTGTCGATCGACTCGCTAAATTAACTGGTGCTGATATTGCGGCTTCTACGGATTTAACTGGTCGCGGTGGCAACTGGAATTTGGAGTTTGCTAAAGGAGATATTGAAGCGCCTTTAGCAATTAGTTCGGAAGTAATGGCAAATTACCGGGGAACGTTAGCGACGATTACCGTTACTAACAATAATGATAGCGGGCCCGGTTCTTTGAGAGCTGCGATCGCCTCGGCACAAGCAGGCGATACAATTCAGTTTGCAGCGAGTCTGGCGAATCAAACAATTACCCTCACTTCCGGCCAACTTGTTATCAACAAAAACTTGACAATTGATGCAGTTGGTGCAGCAAATTTAACCGTCAGCGGTAACAATGCTTCGCGGGTGATTCTGACAGAAGGTTCGACAAATGTTACGCTGAAAAACTTGATTATTGCCAACGGCCGAGTATCGGGAACCGATCCGAATAACGAAGCAACTAGCGGCGGCGGCGGCATTCAAACCGGAGGTAACAGCACTTTAACTTTAGAAAACACTCAAGTTAACAATAACATTGCCGGTTTCGGCGGCGGAATTTACACCGGTTTCCGCAGTAGCACTACGGTAATTAACAGCAAATTTAACAATAATGATGGTTCTTTAGCAGACAATACCGAACGCGGCGGCGGGGCGATCGCAACTAAAAGCGGCGGTACTTTAACGATTCGAGGCAGCGAGTTTACTAACAATAAAGGCAGCTACGGCGGCGCTGTCAATAACTTGCTCGGCAGCATGACGATCGAAAACTCTAAATTCACCGGCAACCGCACCGAAAAAGGTGTTGGTGGTGGGTTATTTGTAGACGGTGCTAATGCTTCCGGCCCGAACGCCACACCGGGTTCAGTTCCCGGAAATATTATCATTCGCGGCAGCACTTTTGATGGCAATATCGCTACTGGAGAAGCAGGAGGAGCATTTTTATTCGGCTATTTTCAAGACAAATTTGTTATAGAAAATAGCACTTTTGTCAACAACAAAGCCGTTAAGAATGCAGCAGGAATTGGAGGTTCCGGCGGCGGAGTCCGCCACGGGAATGCGTCTTTGACTGTAACCAATACGACCTTTGCCAACAACACAGCAGAGGATAACGGTGGCGGTTTGTGGTTTGGGGAAGATGGCAATGTCAGCATTGTCAACAGTACCTTTTTTAACAATACTGCGGCCAAGCAGGGCGGGGGCATGGTTGTCGGCAACAGAGATTCCTTCTCGACTAACATTGTCAACTCGACTTTTGCTCAGAATACTGCTGGGGAATATTCCGGGGGAATTGCTACTTTTGGCAACCAGCCAGTTACTGTCAAGAATTCGATTTTCGATCGCAATACGGCGGGCAATCCTTTTAAAGTCAAATACCAAACAGGTAGAGAATTAATTGACGGGGGAAATAACCTGCAATTTCCCGCAAAATTGACAACGGGCGATCCGAACGATAATAACGCGACAGCAAACGTGACGATCGCCGATCCGAAACTCGGTACTTTACAGAATATTAATGGCGCTTTTGTGTTGCCTTTGCTGTCAGGAAGTCCGGCAATCGATACGGGTACTGGTGCGGGCGCGCCTGCTGCGGATCAGCGCGGCGTAACTCGCCCGGTTGATGGCGATGGGAATGGAAGTGCGATCGTGGATATTGGTGCTTACGAATTTAACGGCACTGTGACGCCAACGCCCACTCCGGCACCGACGCCAACTCCCGCGCCGACGCCAACGCAACGCCAACTCCGCGCCGACGCCAACTCCCGCGCCGACGCCAAC
>JAAUPF010000346.1 GCA_012034575.1 Richelia sp. CSU_2_1
ATCAATTCGATCGCGACTGGCGTTAAATATTGTATCTAAACCAAATCGATCGCGCCCGGTTGTGCTTTTAATTAAACTGCCGTAAAATCCCAACAAGCCGCTAGTTTTATAAACCCTCGCCGTATCGCGAAAATCGGAATCAATCAAATTTTCCAAGCGCTGTCGCAATTGCGTATTGTACCAAGTTTCGTCAATGCGGTTGAAGATATAAAACAGTCGATCGCGAATTCCCAAATTTCCCCGCGTTTTTTCCATCAATTCGGTTTCTTCCGTCGTCATTTCCCCCGAAGCAGCAGCCTTCAAAACACAGACAACCGCCGAAGTATCCGGGCTGGCAATCTTTTCGTAAGTCAATTCCGCATCGCGCTTGACTGGCGCATCAATTCCCGGCGTATCGATGATGATATTGCCATCTTGCAGCAGCGGATGGTAACAGTAATATTCTACTCGTTTCAATACGGCGCTGTTGCTGCCGCGGCGGGCATAACTCGCAGCTTCCTTGAGATTGGAAAAGTTAAACTGTTCCATCGAGTAGGTAGCATTGTCCGTAGTTTGGATGCGATCGCGATTTGCTTCAAAGCCTTCTAGTAAAAGTATCAAAGCTTTAGCTTGTTTGGCTCGTTCCGATTTGTTTTCCCCGCCTTCTTTTCGATAATTATCTTGCATCCCTGAGATAAAATCGTGACAACATCTGTTCGATCGATATCAATTTCAGTAGTTAAATTTAACTGTTCGCAAAGCGCGCAAGCTTGCTGGCGAATTTCAACTTCGCTTAAAAAAAGTGAGAACAACTCGTTCTTTGTCAGGCGCGGCATAGGCGATGTAGCACTCAGTACCCGTAGCGTGTCCTTCGGCGCTGTAAAGCAATTCGCGCCCTAACAAAGCATTAATCAGCATCGATTTTCCCGCACTGAAAGCGCCCGCAAAAACTATTTCAAATTCGGGAGAAATTGCTTTTTTTAGGGAAGCTTGGACTGCGGTGATATCTTGTTGTCGCAAAGATGGTTCCTGGCGCAGCAGTTGCAGTAATGAGTCAACTTGTGCTTGCAGGTTTTGGCATTGAGGCGGTGTTTGAGACATTGCGACAGAACGCTCCAGGACACGGTAAAATTATGTTATTGTAAATTATCAGATTTTTTTGGTGTAATTGCAATAGTAGTTTCAACAAATTTCTAGATAAGTGCGATCGTTTATAGAGCAACAACCGATCGCCTCGATAGACCATCATAAAAATTGAGCAGGTTGTCCATTTTTTCAAGTGCGATCCGTACCGAAATTCTCGCACTTACCCACGGGTCCGCCGGGGGTTGCAAACCCCCGTCTCATAGCGAAAGTCCTCTATAAGAGGACTGAGAAACAGATTTTTCATCAAAATTATCCGCTTTTCTGCAGTCGGTTTTCAACCGGCTTTTGGTATGAGACGGGGATTTAAATCCCCGGCGGACTGGGGGGACAAAACCGATCGCCCCAATCGCCCCGAGCGCCTCGATCGACCATCATAAAAATTGAGCAGTTTGTCCATTTTTTTCAAGTGCGATCGGTGCCGAAATTCTTGCATTTACCCGCGAGTCCGCCGGGGGTTACAAACCCCCGTCTCATAGCGAAAGTCCTCGCTCAAGGGGACTGAGAAACAGATTTTTTATCAAAGTTATCCGCTTTTCTGCAGTCGGTTTCAACCGACTTTCGCTATGAGACGGGGAATTGATTCCCCGACGGATTTGGGGACAAACAGATCGCCCCGATCGCCCCAGCAAAAAAATCGAGCCGCCTCTGGCGGCAACTAAAGTAAAAAATAAAAAATGCAGAGAGAAAAACTGTAAAAGTGTAAAGAGCTATTAAGTCCGCGCAGACGCGCAGGCAACACGAAAGCCGTAGTTGCTGCCGCGGTTGACCGGCGCATCGATGACGCGAATCGCCGAACGGCAGAACCGCGGATAGTTGTGGCCCGATCCACCGCGCAGCAGCCGGGTTCGGTTATCTTTTCTTAGATTGACTAATAAATCAATACGGCTATGATAACGATTATCATTACAATTCTCATCCCACACCGTACCATCACCGGGCGCGCCTTGATAGCTATCGTGCCAAGGGTCTGCACACCATTCCCAGACGTTCCCGTGCATATCGTAAAGTCCAAAGGCATTCGCTACGCCAAAACTCCCCACAGGCGTTGTTTCCGAGCGGTAAATTCCTTCGGGTCCAGCAGCATAAGTAGAGTTGCCGTTGTAATTCGCTAAATCTGTCGTAATCGTTTCTCCAAAATGAAAAGGTGTAGTTGTCCCGGCCCGACAAGCGTATTCCCACTCGGCCTCGCTCGGCAGGCGATAGCTGTTACCTGTTTTTTGCGACAACCTGGCACAGAATTCGACGGCATGAAACCAAGAAACTCTTTCTACAGGTCGGTTTTCGCCTTTGAAGCGAGATGGATTCGATTCAAGGTCGTAATAAATTTTGGGCAATTTAGCTACTGCTTGCCACTGCGCTTGAGTAATCGGGTATTTTCCCAGGAAAAAAGGTTTAACTGTTACCTGATGTTGGGGTTTTTCATCATCAAAACTTTCTGCTTCCCCTTCAGGTGCACCCATTTGGAACTGTCCCTCTGGGATTGCCACCATCTCCAGTTCCACAGTCTCGCTCAGCCGTTCTGCGTAGCCCCAAGCTTGCCTTTGTTCTCTGTTGATAACTACTTTTTTTTGCTGTAGTTCTGCTGTAACCATTTCAAACTCAAAGGGCTGAAATAGTGTAGTTGGCAGAGTTGGTCGAGTTGGCCGAGTTGGTCGAGTTGGTCGAGTTGGTCGAGTTGGTTGAGTTCGCTGAGTTGGTCGAGTTCGCTGAGTTAGCCGAAATTCTTCTTCCTCAAACACTATGCTTGCCGTTTCAAAGTCAAATTCTTGCAAGGGTGGAAATGAGGTTAGATTGCTGGTTTCAGGCGAATTCACCCCCCTCAGTCCCCCCCTTACTAAGGGGGGAAGCCGGAGGCTCGCTCTGATTCTCCTCTAAATCGACCGGAATATCACTCTGGTCCCCCCCTTGGTAAGGGGGGTTAGGGGGGTCGAGACACGATTTGCTCGCCCGTAATATCACTCCAGTCCCCCCCTTGATAAGGGGGGGCTAGGGGGGTCAGACACGATCTGTTGCAAGCTGTCTGCTAACTCGCGATACTTCCCTCCCTTCCGCTTCAATACCGATGCCGTCACGGTAGCAAAACAGCGACTTTTCTCTACCTTTGTCGCATCCTCGCTTTGACTCCCAGCTTGTAACTGGGCCACAAAATCATCCAGCGACTTATAAAGCTGACTCTTGATGAACTTCGATAAAACGCTCACCGTGTCGGGTACAGGTGTTTGCGCCAGCAACAAATCGCGAATTGCCTCACCTACAAAGCGATACTCAACCTCATCAGGATTTGTCCCCGGAAGAGGGGGATTGATGGGTTCTAATAAACCTCCCAGCAGTACCTCTGCAACATTCATCTGCCGGGACTCGGGCAACATGGTTTCCTGAATCAGCCGAATTACGGGCAATGCGATTACAGGAGATGCTGCCACCAAGCCCATCAACCGTTGCGCGGCGGGCGACGACATCACTTGAAACTGTTCGACGCGCTGCTGTGGAGATAGTGATGCTGTTTCTGATGGTTGCGGCTCGATCGAACTTGACCTTACCCAATACCCAGGCGCTTCGCTGT
>JAAUPF010000016.1 GCA_012034575.1 Richelia sp. CSU_2_1
CGTCCTGCCTCATCTGTTTCTAGCTCCGCCGAACAAGTCTGCGCCCTGCCTCATCTGTTTCGAGTCCGCCGAACAAGTCTGCGCCTGCCTCATCTGTTTCGAGTTCGCCGAACAAGTCGGATTCATCAAACAATTCGCCGCCGACTTCTGCGGGCAGTTCCTCAGTTTCGGCCGGGCTGGCGGCAGCCGCACTGCCAGCAGTTTCGCCAAACATATCCTCCAGCAGGTCTAAGTCGCTGCTGTCGCCGTCCCCAGAGTTTGTTGAGCTGGCAAAATCAAAATCGTTATTTTCAACTGCTGCAACTGCTAAATTCGCCCCGTTTCCTTCCTCCAAGGCGACTTCCTCCCCGGCGAACAAACTCGCCAAGTCGCTCTCTGGATCTGAAGCAGCCGCATCTGCCTCCGGTTCTAAATCGCTCTCAAAATTCAGCCAATCCGCCGTTTCGGCTCCCTCGCTGTTGTTGTCGAATTCCCCACCGGTAGATACCGATTCAAACAGGTCGGTTAAATCGGCAACTTCTTGGGACGTAGCGCCTGTTGCTGCACTCGAACGGTCTCCTTGAGTTTCGCCATTTGCCAGAGGGCCTGTGGAAACCTCTCCGAACAGGGCGTCTAAATCTGTGTCTTCTAACTCTAGGTTTGCCAGGGGCATTGCCTCGTCCTCGTCTTCTAGACCGAAGGCATTTTCCAGCCAGTTTTCATCCGCAGGGATATCCAGGTCGGAGTCTGATGTCATGTTAGGTGATGTGCTAATTGTTTCGTTTTGTTGGTTGCTCGCTGCTGGGCCTCGATCGTTTTTGCTGTGTCCATTTTCGCCAGACAGGAAACCGGAGGTAATGGCTAATAGGTCGCTCAAATCTTCTTCATCTGCGCCGTCTCCTGAGTCTGGGAATTGAGAATTGCGACGATCGACTTCTGCATCCTCTGAATCATCTTGACTGTCACCGCCATCGCCTTCAAAACTAACATCAGATTCCGCGCCGAAGGAGTCCAAATCTGCCAAGTAGTCGGGGGAGTCTGTAGGCACTTCAGCGAACATGGCTTCGCTGGCTACATCGCCCAAAAAATCGTCTAAATCGCCACCGATCCCTACCGGCGAGGATGTCTGGGCTGCCACTTCATCCAACAGCGTGCCGAGGGCGTCTTCCTCAGGCCAGCCGCTGAGGATATCGCCAGAACCCTCTGCCGCACCTCGATTGCTGCCAGTTTGTTCCGGCTGCATCCGAGTGAATTGCTGTCTGGGTTCTGAGCCTTTGCCACTGCTGGGTGCTGCCGTCGGGGCTTCGCCATCGAGCAAGAAATCCTCACCGAATAAACTGTTCAGGTCGTCGATCGGGGGTACGGTGCTGGCTGAGGAGCGTTCTGCGCTGTAGGCGTCGAACAGCAAGTCGGTAAAATCGCCGGAATTGTCATCGTCATCCGACGATCGTAGCTCTCCGCTGGTCGCTGTCCCGGAAACTGCTGTTGGGGTAGTGTCTGTTTCTTCTTCTTCCCAAGCATCATCAAGGTCGGGAGTGTCGCCCTCAAACAAATCAGCTAAGGTGTTTAGTTCGGCCGCTCCCACTTCCGGCCCGGTGCGGAGCGAATTTTTCAAGGAGCCTGTTTCGAGATCTGATTCGCCAAAGCCGGGGGCATCCTCGAATTGGGGCGATCGACCCCCGCCCCCGTCGCCGGTGTCTAGCTTGTCGAACAGCTCGTCTATGCTCAGTCCGGAAATAGTCGGCAGTAATTGTTCTCCCGCACTTTGTCCCTTGCCGGCGGTTGTTGCCCAGGCTGTCTCTTCGCCATTGCCGATTTTGGCACCGCCCGCGCCAGATTGAGCGAAGTCCAACAAGTCTTCAAAATCGGTTTCTGGGGCGGCCTCGGGCGGCAGCATGGCTCTGAGTTTTGCCCCTACTGCGATCTCGGCTTCTTGACCGCACAAAACGAGTTCTTGGGCTTGTTTGATATCTTTGATAACTGTTGGGGCCAGGCTGCGGTAGCTATTTTCTGGATTGGCGATCGCCTTTTCTACAGCTTCGATCAGTTCTATCCAGTTGGGCAAGTCAAATTCTTCGCCTGCCATTTTCAAGTTGCGACAAATGCTTTTGAGCTGCTTCCTGCTAGCGGGACCTTCGGTTTGTTTGAACGCTTGCAGCATTTCCCGCATCCGAGCGGGTACGTCTGAGTTAAATACTAATTCCAGCGCGCTTTCTTCCATTGCATGGGAGTAGACCGGTGCTGGCTCTGCCAAACTGCGGGGGGAGGCAAATGCAGCGGCCGGGCTTGCTGTAGGAAATTGTTGAATTACTGGCAGCGGGCTGCTCTCTTCGGCATCGGAACTGCACTGTCCGACGAGTCCTCCCAAATGGCCGTTGAGTTCTTCAAATACGGGTTCTGCTTCTCGCAGCATTTGTTCTGCTAGTTCTTCCGTCAGCCCAAAAGGACCTGACAGTTGTTCTAATAATGCTTGCAAGGTATCAAAAATTCGCAAAAACAGCGATTCTAACTGTTGGTCTACTTTGACGCTGCATTCTTTGAGAATTTTAAAACTATCTTCAAGTCTGTGGGCTGTTTGCTGGATGCTGGTCAAACCCAGCATTGCCGCGCCTCCTTTGACTGAGTGGGCGGCCCGAAATACTTCGTTGACCAGTTCTGGATCTTCGATCGTTGCTTGGAGGTTGAGCAAGCCTTGTTCGATGGTATTGAGGTGGTCTTTTGCCTCCTCAATAAAGTAGCCCATGATCCTCTGTTGTTGTTCCGGCAGCATTTGTTTTCCCTTATTTTAAGCTATTTGTTTGTTAATTCTTTTAGAGAAGGCTTTTGTATTTCACCGCGAATGCCGGTCTTAGTTTTTCTGCCTAGTTTTCGTTACCGTCCATTTGTGATTCTCCTATTTTTTTAGTTGTTATAGTGGCAACCGCGCAGTGCTTTTAACACTGCGAGGTTGCTGTTTTTTGCCATCATGACCCGCGCTTTGTGCCTGTAAATCAGTCGCTCTCAATAGCTTCAGACAATTATTCAGACAATTCTTAATTATTGTCTTTCTGCTGTTTCTACTCGGAATCTTTCTACCGATGTCAACAAATCGCGGGCAACGCCTACCAAGTTTTGCAAAGCACCGGAAACTCTTTGCGCTTCTTGGGAAGTTTCCTGAGCGGTTAATTCGACTGCTTGCATAACGCTGGCTACAGCGCGAGCGGTTTCGTTCTGCTCTACGGTGTCGGCTGTAATCGATCGCACTAACACGTCGATGCGGTTGGTAACTTGAATGATATCTTCAAGCGATCGTTTGGCTTGTTCGGCCAATCTCGTACCTTCGAGCACCTGTTGCGTGCCTTCTTCCATCGCCGTCATCACCGCGCCGGTCTCGCTTTGAATTTGCATCACGATTTGTTCGATTTCTTTCAAAGACTTGGCCGATCGGTCTGCTAGCTGCCGCACTTCGTCTGCTACAATTGCAAATCCCCTGCCTGCTTCCCCTGCTCTTGCCGCCTCGATACTGGCGTTCAATGCTAGCAAGTTGGTCCGGGAGGCGATCGTTGCGATCAAAGCTACAATCTTGGAAATTTCTTGAGAAGCTTCTGCCAACCTCTTGACTTTTCTCGATGTTTCTGCTACAGTCTCTCGAATTTCCAAAATCCCTGCCACCGTCCGCTCTACAGCTTCACCACCTTTAAGAGCTGTTGCCGCCGCGCCTCTGGCTACTTCTTCTGCTTCTCTAGCACTTTCGGCGACCCGCTGAATCGCGTCTGTCAGCACTTGGACCGAGTTCAGGGTTGCTGCGAGTTCTTCCGCTTGGCGCAGGGCGTCGGAAGACAAATCCCCCGCAAACTTGGCACTATCCGTAGCGCCTTTGCTCACCTCTCTAGCAGCCTGTTTCACTTGGTGGACGATTTCCCGCAGGTTTTGAATCGTCAAGTTAAACGAGTCAGCAACAGCGCCCAACACGTCAGCCGTCACTTCAGCTTGTACGGTCAAGTCGCCGCGGGCTGCGCCTTCTACGTCGTCTAGCAAGCGGATCACTTGGCGTTGCAAATCTTCTTTAGCTTGTTCTTGCTCGTCAGCTTTGCGTCTGGCATCGCTGGTAGTGGTTTGCATCACCTTCGCCATGTGATTGAATTTAGCAGCCATTTTGCCAAATTCATCTTCCGAGAAAATGGTGGCGCGAGCGTCCAAATTGCCTTGAGATACGGCATCGAACTGAGATTGCAAATTGTCAGAGGACTTGCGTACCTGCTTGGCGATCAGGTTGCCGATACCCCAGGAAGTTAAAAAGCTGGTCAAGCCTGCGGCGGCGGTCATTACCCAACCTGTCTGGCGCAGGTAAGCGATGGTCTCTGGCTTTTCCTCCCTCAGGGCTTGGTAGGAGGCGATGTTAGTTACGAAAGCTACAGCCACCAGAGAAACCAGTCCCGCCCCGATCGCCGTGTAAAAATGTTTGGTAAACAGGGGGGCATTTTCTAAGAAAGCCAGTCCTCCCTGTTCCACAGTAACTGCAGTGTCGATCGGCTCTGTTTCTGCCGGAGTAAAAGTCGGCACCGAGTCAGACGGACCGGAAATGCTAAAAATTTCGTCGTCGCGGATTGCCGAACCGTCGCTGTTGTCGAAGTCCAGGCTGCTGCCTGTCGTACCCATCATGCCACTGGTCGTGCTGCCGAAACTGGTGCTACCTCTAGTCAAAATCGAGCTGTTGGCATCTTCAGAGATGTCAAAGTCCGGCAAATTGCCCAAATCGTCAAATTCGTCAAATTCATCCAAAAAGTCGCTGTGTTCTTGAGCTGAGCCTGCTTTTGCCGACCAGTCGCTGGTATGCTTGGTTCCCGCGCCGAAAGAAGTCGCTTGTTCGTCTTCGTCCAAAGAGAAAGAATCGCTGAAAGCGTCGTCGTCAAAAGCATCTAACTCAAAACTGTCTGGAACGTTAAAGGCTTTTGAGTCCGAATTGCCGTAGCCGCTGCTGTTAGAAGAGCGGTCTGTCGAATTAAACTGTCCCCGACTCGACCTTTGGCTTTGAGAGTTGGGAATCGCACCTCCCATTAATAGGGTTTCGTCTTCAGCTACGGAATAGTTCGGGGCATAGTCTCCGTCGCTGTCCGAGCGGTTGCTTGAGGGTGAATGCTGTCCGAAATCTTCGGATATCGGTACGCTGAAGGGGTCTGGCTCTTCATCAAGAGGTTTCTGGCTGCTGCGCGTGCCGTTTTGCGGCGCTCCCATGTAGTCGTCTGGGTCGTCCAAGTCAAAGTCGTCCGGCAGTCCCAGCGGCGCAAAAGCTTCATCAAAACTGTCGTCTGATGGCCCTGTCGGAGAGTCGAGCGCGTCTGAATCGGAAAAGTCCCCGATTTGGGCCTGGGCCGAACTCTGACCGTTGAAAATCTGGTTTGATGGCTCTATCGGCTCCGAGACCCTGGGGTCCAGTTCTTTTTTGCCCGACATTTTGCTGTCGCGAATTCCACCAGAGCCAAAATCTAAGCCGCCTGAGGCAAAGGGGTCTGCAAAGTCGGAATCTCCCAAATCCTCTAGCGCTCCGGAGGCATCTGCATAAGCTGCCATGCCGCCGCTGTCGCTGGCAAAAGGATTAGCAATCGATGGCAAATCATCAGCGCCGCCCCCACCCGCATCTTGCGGTTCCCACTCCAAGCCGCTCATTTCTACTCCGGCTAAGTCGCCGTCCTCCAGTCCTTCCAGCGGTTGACTTTCCCAAGACATTTGCCCTGCATCCCCTTGGAAAAGTGCCAGGTCGGGGTCTTCTAACCCTCCTTCGAGTGATATTTCTGGATAGAATTCCAATTCAGTTTCCGCCGACAAAGCCTCTCGATTTTCTTCTAACAGTTCTCCCGTTATAAATTGGTCTGTGTAGGCAATTCCGCTGTGGGCGTGTTCGACCAAACTCGGATCGTCGGTCAGGCCCAGTACGACTCCGTACTGTTCCCGCGCCACCTCGTATTGTTGCAATCCGTAAGAGTATATGTGTCCGCACAGCAAGCGAGCGCTGGGGTCTTCGGGAAAATCTTCTACTAATTGATAAACTAGAGCGGCAGCTTCTGAATAGTTGCCATCCATGTATGCCGCTTCTGCCTGTTGGTAGTCCTGCTGAAAGTTGGTACTTGTTGCCATTTGCCGCCCTCTTTTGATTTTAGATTTTAGATTTTAGATTTTAGATTTTTATCCTGACTGTTAGATTCGCACTAGATTCGCACTAGATTCGCACCTCGCTCGGCTGTTTGCGATCGTACCCCAATCGAAAATCGCCAATCGCCATCTAAAATCGATTTCACCCTGTCTGCCGTTGAGATTTTAGATTTGAGATTTTAGGTTTGAGATTTGAGATTTTAATCTCGATCGAAAATCGCCAATCGCCTCTCTCAAATCGATTTCACGCTGCCCACCGTGCGGAGCGCAAAATTTTTACTTGATCTAACAGTCGCAGCACTTGATTGGAGTCCTCACCTAACATCCATTCTCCCTTCAGAAATGGAATCATGCCGTCCGGTGCATTGTTTTGCGAGTGCAGTTGTTCGACATCGAGCCAGTGCATCCCCACGATCCTATCGACCGCTAGTCCCAATATTGTGTCTTGGTCTTCCACCGCGACGATCGGAATTTCGGGTCTGTCTGTGTTCAGAGGCGTTTGGTCTCCCAAAAATTGACCGAGGTCTGCCACCCAAATCACGCGCCCTCTCATGTTTAGCGTTCCTAAAAGCAAGGAAGAAACGTTGGGGATCGGTGTCATCCGGTCTGGGGCGGGCGAAAGTACCTCTCTAATCCCCGTTGCTGGCAGTGCGAACTCGTTCCCCGAAGGAACGTAGAACCGCAAGTGCAGCTCGCCTTCGGGAGTTTCTAGTTCTTGGAATTCGGGAGATTGATCTGCGCCTAGTCCTGGTAATATAAAGTCTGGGCTACCTATGGTCATAATTAAGAAGTTGATAACTCTTCTGCTTCACTCTGCTGTTTGCAATTCCTCAAATTTTATTTGAGGTTCAGTGACGTTTCCTAAACTGCCCGGTTGAGTAATCTTTGACATCGGGTGCTGGATCGAATTTGCTGCATAAGATTGACGAGCGTACATCTTATTAAGTGGAACTAACTCAAGTGGAACTAACTCAAGTGGAACTGACTCAAGTCAGACTGACTAAAATAGCGCTGATTCAAGTCGAACTGACGGACAGCTCGGGCAAATTTGAAACTTAATTTCTGCTTTTTGCTAAGGAGTCTATTCTGTGCCGAAGCCCCTTGAATTGACTGTTCCGGTCGGACTGTGCAAACAAAAAATTGCGCGAACTGACCCAAAAGGTAAAATTTAATGGGGCTTTTAGTGAAGAACAAGTAGAAGAACAAGTACATTATATTTGCACTTTGAGTCTGTGAGACTGACTTTGGTCGAGAAATAAAACTGAGTTGGGCTGCTGGGGCTGCAGGTGCTAACTGCTATATTTTACTTTATGCTCGATCTCCGCGTGCGGCTACTTTTTCTCGGGCACGATCGCGCTGTCTGCAGGTTCGATCGGGTTTTTCCTGTGCGAATTTGTGTCGGAGAGCGGGTCAGTTCTCTTCTAATTCCCGCTCGAACTCGGAAGCCAAATAATTTTCCGCTTGAGGTCGCTCCGGGCGGCCGGGACCGACATATCTTTCTACCAGCGTTAATAGCTCGCTTTCACCAAAAGGTTTGGTAAAATATTCAGTGGCTCCGGCCATGCGGGCTTGAACGCGATCGATAAATCCGTCGATGCCGGTGAGCATGACGATCGGCGTCTGCCGGAAAGCGCTAGAACTGCGCAGCATCGCGCAAATTTCGTAGCCATCGAGTTCGGGCATGGCGATGTCGCACAAAATTAAATCTGGTTTGAGCTGGAAAACTAAACTCAGGGCTTTGAGGGGACTGCTAATGCCGGTAGCTTCATAACCGTGCAAGTTTAAAATTGACTCTACTGTTTTGCGAATCGTGTTGTCGTCGTCGATGCAGGCAATTCTGGGAACTTTAGCTTCCGGCGATTCTTTGCTGCCGCCGGGGGCAACAGACGGTTGGTAAAATACCTGTACCAGTCCCTGCTGCACGAAAGGATAAATAGCCTTGGCGACAGTCAGCACGTCTCGGTTGAGGTAACGCGCCATTTGGCGGATTGAAGTTTTGCCGTCGGCCCAGCGGCTGAGGGTGTTAAAGGTATTGATCGGCAGTGCCGCTTGTAGCTCCTCAGGGTCTGAAATTACCGGGCATTGATTGGGCGACTGGATGTAAGGGTGAAACTGCTTCCAATGCTGCACCTGTTTGACAATTTTGGCCAGCAGGGAGCTGATTTCCAAGCTGGTAAGTTGAGGGGCTAAGGCTGACCCCATTTCAAAAGTGAAGGAACCCTGATGCAGGCTGAGCAAATCGAACAGGGTTTCTTGGATCATGCTTTGGATGATGTTGCGACCTTGAGCTGGGGTGAGGATGTGGTTTTCTAACAACGCCCAGAGGTAGCCGTATTCTGGGGCATTGGTAGATGCCATATAGGGTACTTGGATTTTGTCGAGGGCGGTGTCTGCTTTGTAGCGACGCAGGTAGTCTCGCAGGCGAAACAAACTGCCCGCACTCTGGGTAGCGTAAATTATCTGACCGTTGCAGCAGAAAACAAACCAGGATTGTCCTGTCTCTGAGCGCTGGGTAGGCTGAGTACCCGTGCTGCTGCCGATCGAGCTGTAGGCTTCTACGAACAGTTCTCCCGTTCGCTGCCCCAGCTCGATCAGTTGCAGGATGCTGCGGATGTCGATTTCACTCAAATTTCCCTGCATGCAGCTAAAAAGTTCTCCGTCAATTTCAGTGACTTGACGTACTCCCCTGACTAAAAGTCGAGGGGATTCTTAAAGGTTGCATGAAGGCAGTTTGAAACTGTGCTTTCATGCTTTCTTCTTCCTGTCTCTGTGGCTCTTAACTAGACGCTTGACCGATATCTTACGCCCCCGTCAGACCGCCTCCACAGGCAATTTAGTTTATCCTCAACGATGCGTCCCACCGCAGAGTTTGGAAAGAGGCGACCCTGGTGGGTGCGTTTCTACCCTCGGAGTCCAGTTATGGATATCCTGTATGGCTCGCCAGCCCTACCTCTGATTATTTCAATATACACTTTGAAATTAATGTATTCCCAGAAAAAGACAAACGACTGGTTCAAACCACTCAAGTAACTTTTCATCCCCTCCGACCAAAGGTAGGGGTTCTCACATTCCCGTATTGATTTGATAGCTATCGTTAGATGCCACTACGCACCGAGCAAGCTTTATTGCCCAGTCTTTACGCAAGTATCTCTGTCCTTGGGGGTCTGAAAGCATTAAACAACGGGCTCCACAGTCCTCGCAGTTTTGCTACCATCGATCGAGTGGCTTCAATACTCCAAAGTTAAAGTTGAGAAAGCCGGGGAGGGGCAGTTCTTTATTGACGCTTCCGATCGAGCGGCAGTCTCGCTTGCTGCTAAAGTAGGAAAGGGATGCTATCCAGGGATTGGGCAAACGACACCTCAAGAGGACTATTAGTGTGCTGTATCTAGCGGAAGTACAAAAACAGAAAAGCGGCTTTGGTCTCGGTGGCGGTAAAGCTGAACTGAAACTGCTAGCTTGTCAGCGGGCCGAACACAATTGGAGTGCTGTCCCAGGGGATGATGCGATTCCTGTTGAGGAAGCTAATAAGTTTAATGATGGGACGCTGGTGCTGGTTGAGCTGAGTGCGAACAAGCAAGTGCAGCGGATTCAAGAGGCGGCCCGCCAGTTGGTGAGCATTTTGCAAAATTTCTCGCGCTTGCAGGACAAGTTTAAGGATAAGGAAGAGGAAATCGAACAGTGGAAGGCTTCTCTAACTTTTTCGAGCCAGGAACTGAATCGCCGCGAAATGGAAATGCAGGCGAGGGAAGAGCAGTTGGCTCAAATGGAAGACGAGCTGGAACGCCTGGAAGCTCAACGTTCGGAAATTGAAAATACTCGAGATGAAGCTAACCGACTTCGGGATGAGGTCGATCGCAGCCGTCAAGAAATTGAGACGGCTTGGGAACAGTTGCGGGGCGAGCAGCAGCGGATCGAGCAGCAGCAGGCTCAGGTTCAGCAGGGAGCTGTAGTTGACGAGCAGCAGGCCTCTCGGATTCGGGAGTTGATCCAGAGACTGTCTGGGGCGGTTGCTGCGGCTCCTGGCTTGCGCGAGCAGTTGAATCAGTCTTTCGGCGTGGTGGCGGCCCAGCAGGCAATCTTGGATTTGCACTGGCAGCAGTTGGAACAAAAACGGGCTAATGCCCACCAGCAGCAAGAAGAAGTTGACAGGCAAAATCAAAACATCCAAAACCGCTGGCAGGAATGGTATCAAGCGACGGATGCTTTGACTGTCGCTCGATCGGACCTGCGCGCGCAACAAGGCACCCTCAGGGCGAAGGAGGAGCAGGCACAGTCGCTTTCGGCTCAGGTGCGGGCTGTTGAGGAGCTTTACGGGCAGGTTTCGGGGCTGGCTGCGGGTGCGGGTGCTGGAGGCACTGAGCCGAAGGTGGATTTGTCAGCTTTGGAAAAGATGGCGATCGAGGAGTTGCAGTCTTTAGTGCAAAATCTGCAGCAGGATTTGGAAAAGGTGTCTCGGTTTGTGAACGATCAAGAGGAAGAGCTGACGCTCCAGCAGGAGACGATCGAGGAATTGCAAGCTAAGATTCAAGCTGCTAGCGAGTACGATCGCATGGCTTTGGAAAATGAAATGGCCGACGAGTTGGAAAGTTATCAGATGTTGAATGAAACTCTGGTGGGACAGCGGCTGCGGTTGCGGGAGAGGGAAAATGTTTTGAACCAGCATCAAACAGTGCTGTGGCGTCGTTTGGGTACTGCGAACCCTCAAAAACAAGATAAAGATATCGATCTCGGGCCGGTCATCGCCCAGCTTAACGCCCAACGGGAGCAACAAGCTGGGGAACTCCAAAGCCTGCAGCAGCAAATTCAACAGTTGCGAGATGGAATAGCACAAAATGAGGGCAATGTCAACCGCCAAACAGGAGAACTTGAGGCGAAGCGTTACGAACTCAAGCAGTTGGAACAGAATTTATTCAATCAGAAAGGGGCTGTGGGGGAACTCTGGGGCAGGGTAAACCTTTATCAAGAAATGTTGCAGCCGGTGCAGGATAATTTGAGCGGGCTGCGTCAAAAGCTGGAATCTGTGGGAGGAGAGCTCGATCGAACTCAGCAATCTGGGGAGCAACAAGAGCGGATTGTTGCTGAATTGCAGCAAGCTCTTTCCAGTTTGATACAAAGTTAAGCAGATTTAAAGTTTAACAGATATCGAGGATTATTGCAGGATGTTCGACTCGGGCGATCGCTCCTCCGGGAAACGGATCGGTTTGGGATTTGTTGGGGGCTGCGATTAAGTATGTGAGTTTTTCTATGCTGGCAAAACTCGGTGCTTCAGGCAATATTTGTTGCAGTAACTGTCGCATGGCGCGTCGCTGGAGGGCTAGATGCGCTTGGCGCAAAATCTGGCGATTTAACTCGATTGGAAGTTGAAATTTTACTGGTTCATTTATTGATTCACTGTCTCCAATTTGAGACATTGCTTGCTTTAATAAGTCGCTGGCTGCAAGTTCGAGATATTCTACATCGGCGCGGAGGATTTCGGCTGTTTGGGCGAGTGCTTGTTGGGTTTTGGGGTTGAAATGAGTTTCTAAATAAGGCAATAATTCCGATCGAATGCGATTGCGCCTGTATTGCAAGTTTTGATTTGTCGAATCTTCCCAAATTGGGAGTTTTTGCTCTTGACAAAATTGACCTGTTTGTGCGCGAGTAATTTCAAGTAAAGGACGAACCAAGTGGATTTTAGATTTTAGATTTTGGATTTTCGATTGAAGATTTTCATTAGATATTTCTGAATTTCCCAATCTACAATCGGCTTTTCCCAATCTAAAATCGTCTGAATTATCAAAGCTAAAATCTTCTAAGGGGCGTTTCCAAGTGAGTGAAGAAAGTCCATCAATGCCTGTGCCGCGTATTAAGTTGTAGAGGAGAGTTTCGGCTCGATCGCTCGCTGTATGACCTGTAATAATGTAAGAATAATTGTTAGCAACTGCGATTTTAGCTAAAGCTTGATAGCGCCACGATCGAGCTGCTGCTTCTGTTTTTGGAGGGATATCTGCTATTGCTGCTAAATAAAAAGGTAATCCCCAATTTTCAGCTAAATTTTGTACGTGATTTGCATTGGCTTCCGAGTCGGGACGCCAGCGGTGATCGCAGTGGGCGATCGCTATTTCCCAATCCCATTTCGATCGCAAATCTAGCAGTAATTTCATCAAGCATAGAGAATCTTGGCCGCCGGATACTGCTACTAACAATCGCTGTTTTTTTGGCAGTATTTGTCTCTGCAACAGGGTGCGGTGCAGTTGAGCGTGAAGTTGCGTCCATTTTGATGATTCGGACATAATATTAAAAATCGAATTCGCGTTAAATATTTGGTTTATAATTAACACAGAGGGCGCAGAGAGTGCAGAGAGAGGGAGAGATTGTCAAGGAAATACTAAAGCTTAGAGATCGATCGCCCGACTGGAAATGATATCGTACTCGGTCGATCGAACGCAAAGAGATTTGTTTTTAATGAGGACTTTATTCCGATGAAATTGCGGACTGAAGTCCTCACTACGAACCTGGTAGCTAGATGATTTCTAACTCCACATTCCCAAACTTTGAGGATCGTTATCCGGGTAACGAAACAGAGGAAAATTACTGCTAATTTCTGTTGAATCGCTGTCGATTAATTCCGGTTCTACTTCAGTTGTGTCCGGGCTGTCTTCGCCGTAATTTGATGCTGTATCCCATTCGTCAGAGGCAGATGGCAACAAGGATTGTGGTTCTTCTAAGTCAGATTCGATCGGGTAAAATTCCATGCGCATTCTGACTTTGCCTTTTGTCCAAGCTTTTCCGGCGCTTAAAAGTTCACAATCCATGCCGTCTGCAAACAATCTTTCCTCTAGCAATTTTGCTTGCATAATTGTCATGAATTCGCTGACTTTGAACGTACACTGGTACATTAAAGATGTCGCAGGTGTAGATAGAACATCGTCTTCTTTGAGAAAAAGTGGTGTTTCTTCCATGTTTGTTGTCCTCTTAGTAAATAAGTCACTTGTGTGTAGATTGATTATCGCGGTCAGCGATAAATATATCAGCAGATTGGTACTGTTTCTTCAGGCTGTAATTTCCCAGGATGAACGTACCAATTTGGTTTTGGAGGTGCCGGTGCCAATGTTTCTAAGTGAGAGCGAACCATGATATTTTCGTAGTCTCGGATACTTCCTGCTCCCATACCTAACAAGCTTTCATTGCCAAATAGATTCCACAAGAATTGATGTTGCTCGTCTGTGAGGGGAATATCTTCGAGTCTGGCAATATAAAATACTGCTAAAATGTCAAGTTCTTGGCGTTTGTTGCTCCATTGACACATTAAATTAAAGGGGATACCTGCTGAATTTACGCGATCGATCGCTTCGTCTGGTGTGATGCCTCGCTTAGGAACTAGATTCAAACAAGCTGCTAATATCCAATGGTCTTTGGGGAGAAATCGCAGTTTGTGTTGCTGTTTAATCATCGGTTTTATCCTCTTCGCAAGTCCAGTAAATTCCGCCAGTACAATCGCTGTGGTGTTGCGCTCGACGTTCGTATTTGTCACAGCTTTGTCACAGCGCATTGGTGTCAACTTGAGAGTCAAACCTTTGATAAATCTAGTTTTTTCCCCAGTTGAGATCCCCCTAAATCCCCCTTAAGAAGGGGGACTTTCAAAGTGCTTCCAGTTCCCCCCTTCTTAAGGGGGGTTAGGGGGGATCGAGATCTCTGGATCAAAAAAACCAGCCGTAAGAATGCAAGCCTTTACCCAACAAATTGACGCCGAGATAGCAAATCCAAACTACCATAAAACCCGTAGCAGCTAAAATTGCGGGGCGTCTTCCCTGCCAGCCTTTAGTAATTCGGGCGTGCAAATAAGCAGCAAATACCAACCAAGTAATTAGTGCCCAAGTTTCTTTCGGGTCCCAACTCCAGTAAGAACCCCAAGCTTCGTTAGCCCAAACCGCACCGGCGATGATACCAACTGTCAGTAAAGGGAATCCCAAACCGATGATTCGATAGCTAATATTATCCAGAGTTTCTGCTAGATTCAATCGCTGGGGAGAGAGGGGTTCTGCTGTTTGCGAGGCGGTATTTGCGGGAGTTTCAACTGTGGCGAGGAGGACTGCTGTGTTGCCGCTGTAGCCGTTGTTGGTGTTGAAAGCTGCTTCACTCAGAAACTGTCCGTCGGCTGCGGGATTGGAGTCTTGAGGGCGCTGGAGGCGGTAATTTCCGTTGCGGCTGCCGTTAGTACCGATCGAACTTCCGGTGAGTTCGATTTTTTGACCTCGGGTGACGATCAAAAAGGCGATCGCCAGCAGCGATCCTACCATTAAGGTTGCGTAACTGAGCATCATGACGCTGACGTGCATCATCAGCCAGTTGGATTTGAGGGCGGGTACTAGGGGTTCGGCCGATTGCATGGTGGCGGGGAGAGTCAGGGCGGCAAAGGCGGAAATTGCCATTGCTACGGGGGATGTGGCCGCACCTACCAAGCGCGATCGACTCATGTTTTCCGCGACGAGGTGGATGGCGGTGATTCCCCAAGTTAAGAAGAATAGGGATTCGTAAAGATTGCTGAGGGGGAAGTAGCCAGCTTCGATCCAGCGCGCGCCGAGTAAAGTGGCGATCGAAAGATTGGCAACGGCCATTCCTGCAGTTCCCAAGGCTTGCAGGTAGGGAATGCCGGGAAATGCTGCGCCCACCCAGTAAACCAGCATTGTCAAGAACAAGATGGCAAAGGAGATGTTATCCAGCGTGTTCTGGAGTACGACCAGATCCATATAAATTACTCCCGTAGGGTTTTTGTATTTATGTTTACCTAGATCGATCGTACTTGGCTTGGGCTGTTTTGGACGGGGAATCTTGGGGATGGGGGCGATCGACCGCATACAAATCCCCAAATTCCTGTAGGGGCGGTGCCCCCGTGCCCGCCCCGCCCCCGCGATAAGATGCGATCGCCCTTATTCTGTGTCGGCGCGATCGAACTATTCTTGAATTAATGCTTGAAATTTTGGGTGCGATCGAATGCTGTCAAAATCCGAGTCAGTTTTTGCCATTTCGCGGTATTTGTCAGGATTTAAATTGATGGCTTGCTGCAAGTTTTGAATGGATAAATCGGCGCGATCTTCCCGCGCATAACAGCAAACTTTATTATAAAATACATTGCGGTCATCGATCCAGTTGCTACAATATAGATATCCTAAATCTGTGGTGACGATGAACGTTATTCTTGCCATACCAGAAGACCTGCAAACCTATATTGAATCTCAAATTAAGGCAGGGGCTTACACCAGTGCGGTAGAGTATTTTCTAGATTTGGTGCAGCAAGATCGCCACCGAAAACAGGCACAAGTCAAGTTAGAAAATTTGTTGCAAGAGGGTTTAGATTCAGATAGCGAACCCGTGACGGCTGAATACTGGCAGAATTTGCGCGCATCGATCCAGTAACAGAAGTTCGATCGCCCTTATTCTGTATCGGTGCGATCGAATGAAATGCTATCTATTGGCACCCTGTCATCACTGAGTTAGAAAATTACATAGCTTTTCAGCAATTTGAACCTGTGTATCTGATGACAACTCACCTAACTCACGCTGAACAACAACTGTAGAAACAGTCACCAGTTGATGCAACCTAATAGCAGATGATACCCGTAGCCCCGAAGCAGGAAAGTCAGGATGAGAAGCATCTAATACGATATCTGTTTCCAGTATATTTGTGGGCAGGAGACTTGTAATATAAGCAAGAATAACATGGCGTCGCGCTCCCAAAGGGTTAGTCAAACAAACTGCTGGACGCAGTTTGTTGACCGATAAATCATCATAGGGAAACGGTACTAGAAAAATTTTACCCTTGGTCATGGAATGGTTTACCGTCAGCTATGGTATAAATGTCTTCTTCTAGGTCTAGAACCGAACCAAAATTAGGATCGATCGCTACTGTTTTAATCCATTCTGAGTCTTGGAATGGCTTGCCATCAGCTAAAGTGTAGATGTCTTCGGCTGAGTCTTGGAGAGAATCAAATGCTGGATTTGCGATCGCAGCTTTTAGCCATTCATATTCTTCTAGTTTTGCTTTGTGAATTAGGGCCGCTTCTAATGCTTCGAGTCGCTTCAGATCTGCATAAGTAATAATAGCAGCGATCGCCCTTCCTTCTTGTTCTATGACAATTCGTTCTCCGGTATCTTCAACGCGGGCGATGAGTTCGGGAAATCTGTCATTAGTTACAGTTACATTTAGTTGAGTCATCTTTTACCTCACTATTAATTATTCGATCGAACTATCTATCCTTGAATCAAGGCTTGAAATTGAGGGTGCGATCGAATGCTGTCAAAATCTGAGTCAGTTTTTGTCATTTCTCGGCATTCCTCAGGATTTAGGGCGAGGGTTTACTGTCAAGAAATTTTGAATTGCTCGATCGATAGAAGCTATTGCTTCTTCTAATCTGCCTAAATTCCCCAGTACAATGCCTCGATTATACCAGGATTCGTAATCGTTTGGTTGGATTGCTAAAGCGTTATCGTAGGAGGAGATTACTGCTTCTAACTTACCTAAAATATACAGTGCAAGAGCTCGATTTTTCCATGCTTCGCAGCCGTAAATTTCAACTTCTAATGAGTTCGGGAAAGTTGTCATTTTAATTGCTTGGTCAAGAGAAGCATTTGCTTCTTCTAATCTTTCTAATTTACCTAGTGCAATACCTCTATTGTACCAAGCTTCGTGATTGTTAAGTTTTAACTCTAAAGATTTGTTGTAGGATGCAATAGCTTCTTCAAACAAGCCTAAATCAACCTGTGCAACGCCTCGAAAAAACAATGCTTCGTCATCATTGTGATTGAACTCTAAGGCTTTGTCATAGGAGTCTATAGCTGCTTCTAATCTTCCTAATTTATACAGTGTAAATCCACGATTGTACCAGGCTTTATGGAAATCTTTTTTTAATTCTAAAGCTGTATCGTAGGATTTAATTGCTGCCTCTAATTTTCCTGATTGGTATAATAAAATACCTTTATTGTTCCACGTTTCGCAATCATTTGGTTTTAGATCTAGAGCTTTATCGTAGGAGGCAATTGCTTCTTCTAATCTGCCTAAATTACCTAATGCAAAGCCTCGATTGTACCATATATTGTGCAAATTTGATTTGATATTTAATGCTTTATCGTAGGAATAAATCTCTTCTTCTAATCTGCCTAAGTTACCCAGCGCAATTCCCCGATAGCACCAAGCTTCGTGTTTATCTGGTTTTAATTCTAAAGCTTTATCGTAGGAGGAGATCGCTTCTTCTAATCTACCTAAATTCCCCAGTGCAATTCCCCGATTGTACCAGGCTTCGCAGTCATCTGGTTTTAATTCTAAGGCTTTGTCATAGGAGGCGATCGCTTCTTCTAATCTTCCTAATTTATCCAGTGCAATTCCCCGACTATTCCAGGCTTCGTGTTTATCTGGTTTGATTTCCAAGGCTTTGTCGTAGCAGACGATTGCTTCTTCCGATCTTCCTAATTTACCCAGTGCAATTCCCCGAATGTTCCAGGCGTGTAAATCTGGTTTGATTTCTAAGGCTTTATCGTAGGAGCGATCGCCTTTGCATATTGTCCAGCAAAGAGATATAATAAAGCTTGTTCCTCGAACAACTCAGCTTTTTGTTCTAGTGTTTGCCCGTCTTCATCAATTAAAGTTTGAATTCTCACCAATTCCCGCTTGCGTTCTTCGGGAGTTAAAGCTAAGTAATCTTCCAGCTTCCTTCTTTCCAAACAAGCTGCGATCGATTCCAGTTGCAACAGTTTTTTATCCATCGAAAACTTAAATAAGCTCGATCGCCAGTCAAAAAAGTCCGGCGCGCGCTGAATAAAATAATCAATAGCAAACTTAGGCACGAGAAACACGAAGCAAATTTGAAAATTATCTCGAAATCGCTCTCGCTGCTGGTTTAAATTAATTAAAACAGGCGGCACTCCCCGCCAACTGTAAGAATAAATATCCTTACTTTCCCATCCGATCGCCCTTTTTTCTTGTTCGTATTCATAAAACGAATATTCCAAACCTTTGATAAACAAGATATTAATTTGAGCGCGATCGGGCAATTCTTCAATTAAATTGTAAAAATTATAAACCGCCTTATCCAACCGCAAAACCTCAATTTTCTTCTGGGGAATATCGCTCTTAACTCGCGAAATCAAGCGTTCTCCCTCGGCCGGCGAACACTCCACAAACAACAAGTTGAAGCCATCTGTCCGCTTAAGAGCCCGTACTAAAGCTTGATATTCTTCCTCCGGTTCTGCCGGTGGCGAATCTTCGTCCCAATCAATTACTTCTGAATTCATGGCTGAAGTTGAGCTACTGCTTCCTTAAATTCTTGAATTCCTTTAATTAGCGGGTGAACGTCATACCAAGGCTGCATTTCTCCTTCATCATCAATATATCGGTATTCCAAAATACAGCGGTTAAATAACAAACTGCGGTGCTTGTCTTCATTAAGAATCCGATGAGAAGTAGAGACTTTTGCTAAAATTGACCATTCATCTTGTCCGGGAGTTTTGCGGTAGACATTCCGTTCTTTCGTGATTGCTCTTTGGGCCGCTTTGGCAGTAATTGGCAAATTCTGTGTTTGATTCACAGCTTCTCGCATCATCTTCATCAAATCCCTAACGTGACCTCCACTCATCAAGCACAGCCTTTCTAGGGTTTCTTTAGTATCAAACACCGCTGTTTCTAAAGATAGATTTGGATCGATCTTGTGCACCCGCCTCTCAATCAACTCTTTAATTTTAGCAAGTCCCGGTTGATAGGTGCTACCATCTAGATTCTGTACTAAAATCATTGGCAGCACTTGCGGAGTATCGTACTTATCGCTTAAATCGGCAGCGCGGTTGGAATGAACCATCGAAATCGGTACGGTGTAAACGACGTGACAATCTAATGCTTTGAGTTGTTCGCTGCGGTCTAAAAAAATTTCATCCAGATTGCTGCGTTCCCCTCCATCTTTAGAAAACGGCACAATTCTGTCTAAATTATCGGCGATCGCTACCAGTTGCGAATAGTTGTCGGGCAAGTTTTTTTGAGCATTGCGAATAAACTCATTCAACGCATCAATCAGCGTTGGCGTGTAGGGATTAACTTTTTCGCGGATTTTTTGGCGCAAACTCGGTTCTGTTCGCAAATTTGCCGTCAGCTTGCCAAACTGAGAGACTTGCGCTTCTAAACTCAAGCTTTCAAAAGATAATTCGGTTAGGGCTAAATCTTTTAAATCGTTCCAGCGGTCTTTCATCCAATCGCGCAAGGGTTTCGAGTCGGCATCTCTAATTTCTTCTAATAAGTGTCGGGTGCAAGCCAGCAAAATATCTGTATATTCTGTATCTTCGGGATTGATATCTTCCGCATCAGCAGCGAAATAAACTACAAAGTAACTTTTGTTGTTCAAGTGTTGCTTTAGTCGCAGCAATTCGGTTGACTTTCCCGCACCGCGATGTCCGGCATACAACTGGCAAGTCATCAGTTCCGATCGCTCAATGTTGAGTCCCAAATCTAGGGTGATATCATCATCTCCTCGCACTTCCCCACAGTCAACATATCGGGGGTCGCCTGCTAGCAAAGGAGAAAATGGGTTAAAGGCATTGTAGAGGTCTTTTAGTAGTTTTTCTTCTGAATTTTGAGTCATAAATATTCCCCTGTTTGTAGTAAGGACTTCAGTCCTAGATTATCTTGTTCGTAGTAAGGACTTTAGTCCTTTTTTGCTTAACTATATCATGAGGATTTCATTCCTCATTACTGACATTTTGCAGCAATATCGATCGGGCTTGTTCGTGGGGTTAGGGCGGGTTTATTTAACCTGTCTGCAAACCGAAAGGCTGTTGGCGAACCCGCCCCTACAGATTATTGACGATCGTGCAAGATTTCAATACTAGGAAATTATTGTATAATTTAAGCTGACAATACCCGATCGGTGGTCAGCACTAATTCGGGAAAAGTGGGAGAAACAATTCGTTCATCACCTCGGAATTTGACGCACTGATATTTACCTTCAGCATTTAGCGAAAACACAAATACCGTGGGAATTTTATGATTGCCCAAATACTCTCTTTTACCAATAGCTAAATAATCCAAAATCCAGTATTCAGCAATGCCCAGTCTTTCGTACTCATCTAGCTTGTCAACATAATCATCTTCCCAGTTAGTTGATACTACTTCAACCGCTAACTGAATGGGCGATTCAAGTGCTGAATAAGCTTTGCGTTCCGATCGCCACACAGTTCGATCGATAACACTTACATCAGGAACTCGCCCTTGCTCTACACCTTCTTTTGTGGTAGTTTTGATGGTAATACCGCGTTTGACAACATAGTTTAGTTTCAGTCGTTGGACTTCTCGATCCAATTGTCTGTCTGTAAATTCAGCAACATCGTCATGATTTCTCGTGATTGGCATTTTGACAATTTCTCCGTTCACCAATTCATAAATACCATCTTCCGGGCAAATCTCAATAAATTCGTTAAAACTTAATTGTTGTTTTGCGGTTGCTATCATTTGATAAACCTCGCTTTTATCTAAGTCTCGATCCCCATAAATCCCCCTTAAAAAGGGGGACTTTGAACTCGTCTATCAGTCTCTCGATCCCCCTAAATCCCCCTTAAAAAGGGGGACTTTGAGTAATTTCAGTCTCTCCCTTAAAAAGGGGGACTTTGAGTAATTCCGGTCCCCCCCTTCTTAAGGGGGGCTAGGGGGGATCGAAGTTTAGCGTTCAAACAACAGACTGTTGCTACGCTTTTTGTGCTTGATATTTTTGCAGGGCTGCAACTTTGTCGGGGAAGATTTCGATCGCCATTTTATCATCTTCTTTCTTGCTCAAAGACCGCCGCACTTCACCCAAAAATAGCGGTTGAGACACGTTCGGTTCGGGATGTACGATCGTCCGCACCCGAATCGTCATGTCGTTTGTGCCGCGTCCTCCGCGCCCCGGAGAGTACAAATCGATCGCAGCTTGCTGCATGGTAGCTTCTAATTCGGAAGGCGCGATCGTATAAGGTACGGTGATTACTGTTTGGCTGCCGCCTGTATCGTAAACTAAAGAATAGCGCACTGCACCGGGAATTTCCGTGCGGGTAAACAATCCCAAACCGAGGGCGAATATGCTGGCGGAAATTACGCCCATAAAGCTTGTTACCCCTACCAATCGGAATCTAAATCCCCATTTTAAGATAAAAGCCAGAACTGTTAAAACTGCTAAGGCTCCTGTGAGAATTAGCGCCCATTGAGAATACATTAAAAGGTCGGAATTTACGTTCATTTTGCAAATTTGGTAATAGGAATGGGTAATTGGTAATTGGTAATTCTCCTAAATCCGGGTTTACTACCTTTTGATAAATCTTCTGCTTAGAGGCAGAATCTATGGGATTGCTTCACCGCGTTTTGCTGTGCGAAATGAAACGCAATGACAATACAAATAGGCTCGATCGAACAAATCTCAAACCCGGATTTGGTATTAGTTATTAATCATATCATTTATCATCGATCTCGTGTTCGGTTAGATCGATCGCGCAAAACCCAGAGTGAAGCATTCGGATATCAAACCTCAAACCGATCGCAGATATTATCGCCCGAATGCCTCACCCCTACAAATCTATACAATAGATGCTACCAGAGGCGATGTTAGACTGGTAATTGGTAATTGGTAATTGTTGGGAAAATGGCTAATGACTGATGACTAAAGACTCCCAACCATCAACTATCAACTGTCAACTGTCAACTGTCAACTATTCCTACCCACCAGCAAATAAGTCATCATCTCACCTTTGCCTTTCACCGAAATCACGCCGCGTTCCTGAAATACGTACTTATCTCGCAGCCGTTCGTAGGTAGCAACTGTTACCTGAATCGCGCCCGGTACGCCTTGAGATTCCATCCGCGAAGCCGTGTTTACCGTATCTCCCCACAAATCGTAGGTAAATTTTTTGATACCGATCACTCCAGCTTCTACTGGCCCGGTGTGGATACCGATGCGGATGCTGAGAGGTTCACCTCCCTTGGTGGACATCTGAGCGATCGCAGCTTGAATGTCGATCGCCATTTCGGCAATTGCTTCGGCGTGATTGTCGCTGGGCATCGGCAATCCCCCGACTACCATATAAGCATCGCCGATCGTCTTGATTTTTTCCAGTCCGTAGCGATCGGCCAATTCATCAAATGCTGAAAAAATTTCGTTAAGCAACTCCACCAACTCCGCAGGTGATAAATGAGTTGACAGTTTGGTAAAACCTACCAAATCGGCAAACATCACCGTCACTTCATCGAAACTGTCGGCGATCGTATTTTCTCCTTGTTTGAGGCGCTGGGCGATCGGACCTGGCAGAATATTCAGCAGCAAACGCTCGGATTTTTCCTGTTCCTCAGCTAACTTCTTCAAATAAGCTTGTTCCTTATCCCGCAGCCATTTCTTTTCCAAACAAGCACCGATCCGAGCCTTTAATAAAACCGGATTGAAAGGTTTAGAAAGATAATCTTCCGCCCCCAATTCAATGCAGCGAACGATGCTATCAATATCGTCCACTGCCGAAATCATAATCACCGGGATGTAGCGCAGTTTCTCGTCCGCCTTCAGATGTTCCAGCACCTGATAGCCGTTCATCTGAGGCATCATAATGTCGAGGAGCACCAAATCGAAAGGCTGCGATCGCATCATTTCCAGGGCTTGAAACCCGTCTTCAGCAACACTTACCGCGTGGCCTTGACGCTGGAGTCGGCGCGCCAGCAAATCGCGGTTCACCTCATTGTCGTCAACAACCAACACGCAGCCCTCGTCACCTTTCATTGCTTAGCCTCTTTCAGAAGCGTTTCAATCTTACCTAAAAGTCGGGGAAATTCCACAGGTTTGGTATCATAATCGTCGCAGCCAGCAGCCAAACACTTTTCCCGATCGCCCGCCATTGCGTGGGCCGTGAGCGCGATCACCGGAATCGTGCTAGTTTCGGGAGCGGCCTTAATTTGCTCCGTAGCCCGCCACCCGTCGAGTACCGGCAGGCTCATATCCATCAGAATCAAATCCGGTAATTTCGCCATCGCCATCGATACCCCCTCCGCGCCGTCAACGGCAATGAATACCTCGTGCCCTTTACGGGCGAGGCGTCTGGACAGCATATCCCTGTTCATTTCGTTATCTTCGACCAACAGGATTTTAGCCATTAGTGTTCTCCTTCCCCAGCAAACGCTCGGACTTTTCCTGTTTCTCGATCGACTGTGGCAGATCGGCTTGCTCCCGATCCGGGAGCCGATTCTTTGCCCGATCGGCACCGCTCCGAGCCATATGCAGCACGGATTTAAACTGAAACCCGCCTCCAGCAAAACTCAGCGCGCGACCTTGATACTGGAACCAGCAGGCCAGCAAATCGCGGTTCACCTCATTATCCTCAACAACCAGAACACTGCCCTCGTCACGTTTCATTGCATGGCCTCTTTGAGAAGCGTTTCAATCTTACCCAAAAGTCGGGGAAACTCCACCGGCTTGGTATCGTAGTCATCGCAGCCTGCCTTCATGCACTTTTCACGATCGCCCGTCATGGCGTGAGCCGTCAGCGCGATCACCGGAATTGTGCTAGTTTCAACAGCAGCCTTAATTTGCTGCGTTGCTTGCCACCCATCCAGCACCGGTAGATTCATATCCATGAGAATCAAATCTGGTAATTTCGCCATCGCCATCGACACCCCCTCAGCACCATCCACAGCAATCAACACCTCGTGTCCCTTGCGGCTCAGACGCCTCGAAAGCATATCCCTGTTCATTTCGTTATCTTCGACCAACAGGATTTTAGCCATCGGTTTCTTCCTCCCCTTGTCTGTACCTGCGGTCGAGGCTGGCATTTACTAATTCGCGCACTTCGCGCAGCAAAGTATCGCAACTGTACACTCCTTTGTGCAGCACCCGATCGACACTGCTCTCTAGCTGTTGGTTTTCCAACTCAGTCAATTCTTTACCGGTAATTACCACGATTGGTATCGCTTTTCCCGAATCCGATTTGCGAAGTTCGCCGATCAACTCGAAGCCATCCATTTCCGGGAGCATCAAATCCAATAGAATTAAGTGCGGTCGAGCCACATCTAGCTGTTGCAAAGCAGCGCTGCCACTATTTGCTTCCGCCACCGCCCAACCGTGTTTTTCTAATATGCGCCGCAGTATCTCGCGGATACTAACATCGTCTTCCACAATTAATATTTGACCGATCGAACTGTTACTGGCAACACCGTCTCGATCGCGCCGGTACTTCTCCAGCAGGGCAGCCAGCCGTTTGCCATCTACTGGCTTGGTGAGATAGTCCGACGCGCCCAGTGCAAAGCCGAGACTTTTGTTTCCCACAAAGGATAGCAGGATTACGGGAATCTCGGCAAGGTCAGGATCTGCCTTCAGGGCTGAGAGTACCGCCCAGCCGTCCATTCCTGGCATCATCACGTCGAGGGTAATGGCATCGGGTCGCAATTGCTTGGCGAGGATCAGGGCTTGTTCGCCGCTGGCTGCGAGTTCGATTCGCAGCCCCTGACGAGCTAGGGCCCGTTCGATCAAATCGCGGGAGATGGGGTCGTCGTCTACTACCAGCACTGTACCTGCAGCGGGCGCGCGGGGCGTGGAACTGCTAATCCGGACTTTTTGTTCGACTTCTGGTTGTTTGATTTTGCTGGGCAGGAGTACGGTGAAAGTGCTGCCCGTGCCTAAATTGCTTGCCGCTTCGATGCTGCCGCCCATCATCTGGCAGAAGCGCTGGCTGATGGCAAGCCCCAAACCAGTGCCGCCGTACTGGCGCGTAGTCGAGGCATCGGCTTGGGTAAAAGGTTGGAAAACTCGTTGCAATTGTTCTGGTGTCATGCCGATGCCCGTGTCGGCGATGCGGAAACTTAAAAATTCGGAATTGCTAATTAAAATTTGGGAAGCTTCCTGTTGGTTTTTCATTCTTAATTGTTCGTCTTTAATTGTTTCAACTCCGATCGATATTTTGCCGTTTTTAGTAAATTTGGCAGCGTTGCTGAGCAGGTTCAGCAGCACTTGCCGGACTTTAGTCATGTCGCCGTGCATGGTTTGGAGACTTTCGGGGCAGCAAATCTCTATGGTGTTGCCGTTTTTCTCGACTAGGGGTAGCGCGGTAGCTGCGGCGCTGTCAATCAAGGATGGGATGTCGAAGGCTTCCAGATAAAGCTCCATCCGCCCTGCTTCAATTTTAGAGATGTCGAGGATGTCGTCGATCAGGGAAAGCAGGTGTTTGCCGGCGCTGCGGATTTTTTCGAGGTCGCCAGCAAGTTCGATTTCCTCTGACTCTTGGGCTTCTTCTTTGAGCATTTCGCTGTAGCCGATGATCGCGTTGAGGGGGGTGCGCAGTTCGTGGCTCATGTTGGCAAGAAATGTGCTTTTTGCCCGGTTGGCTGATTCTGCTGCTTCTAGGGCCCGGTGCATTGCTGATTCTGCTTGTTTGCGTTCGGTGATGTCTTCGACTGTGCCTTCGTAGTAGAGGATGCTGCCGCTGCTGTCGGTGATGCTGCGGGAGTTTTCAGCAATCCAAATTATGCTGCGATCGCGGCGGTATACTTGCGATTCAAATCTCGATACTTCGCGGAGATCGCGCATGGCTGCGACGAATTCGGCGCGCCGGTTGGGGTTAACGTACAGTTGGCGGTTGATGTCTGTGAGTTCGGCGAGCATTTGGCTGCAGGATTCGTAGCCATAAATGCGGGCTAGTGCGGGGTTGGCGCTGAGGTAGCGACCGTCTGGGGTGGTTTGGCAGATGCCTTCGACGGCATTTTCAAAGATGCTGCGGTATTTGGTTTCTGCGTGTTGCAGGGCGAGGTCTACTCGCTTGCGCTCTAGGGCGTTGGCGAGCATTTCTCCTACCATTTTCAGCAGGCCGGATATTTCGGGCGAGGGGTTGGCTGCGGGACTTGGGGCGTCGAAGCCGAGAAATCCGACTGGGGTTTTGCTGCAAACTAGAGGAATTATTATCAGAGAGCGCTGGTGTTTTTGAGGTACTTTCGATCGGGAATTGTTGGGGGTTTTTGCTGGTATTTTATCGGGTAAATGTTCGGTTGCTGGGCGCTCGTCGGCTGTTGGGTTATTACCTTGAATGCAGGCGATTTCGGCTAGTATTTGGGGCGGCAGTTCGCCGATTTCTGGGATGTGGATGCTTTCAAATGCTTGAATTTTGGCGGCGATCCAAGGGATTTGGGCGATCGCAATTGTTTGGAGCTTGTTTGCTGGCATTTCTCTACCGGGGGCGCACCATTCGTAGGTATTTTCGGCGCGGGTTCTGTCTTCTGATAGCAAGTAGATGTAACTGCGATCGAAGCCGCTTAAATTGGCAGTTGCTTGCAGGGCTCGATCGATGCCTCGATCGATTTCTGATACTGACAGGCTGATAAAATGGGTTGATAAACTGGTAATTAAGCTCTCAAATTCTACGCGGTACTGTAAAGCTTGTTCTACTCTTTTGCGCTCGGTTACGTCTCGAAAGCTCCAGACTCTACCTACGGTTTTTTCTCCTACTTTTGAGGGCAGTGAATTTACTTCTAAAATTTTCCCTGTTTTAAATTCTAGGAGGTCGTCGATTTGGGCATCCGGGTGAGCTGACACTTTCATCACGTTTTTGAGAAATTTTTGGGGGGATTTTAACTGGTGCAGGGCAAAGGGAAATAGGGTTGTTGCTTGTTTGTTCAGATCGCTTTTCCCTGCGATCGAATCCCTGGCAGGGGAGCGCCCGAATTTTTCATTTGCGGTCAAACCCCACATTTCTACAAATTTTTGATTGTAACTGCATATATTGCCGTTTCTTTCAACGGCGAGGATGCCTGCATCGGCGGATTCTAACACTCCTTGAAGCATGGAGAGCGATCGCTCTTGTTCTCTGGTTCTGTGCTTTGGTTCTGTAATGTCAAAAAAGACTAAAACTGCAATTTTACTATCCGAAATTGCGGGGGTGTAACAATAGGAAACTGGTAAAACTTTGCCGTCGCGGCAGAAGAATCGATCGTCAGAGTTTCTGCAAGGTTGATGGTTGGCGATCGCTTCTGTTAAAGATATTTTAGTTTCGATCTGGAAATTTTGGGGAGAATTTTGGGGAGAATTTTCTGGCAACCGATCCGAACGCAAAACTTTCGACTTCTTAGCTTTTTTTTGCTTCAGAGAAATGCGATCGAGCAGCAGGGTCCCTGCGAGTTCCGACTCGCGCCACCCCAGCAAGCGTTCGGCTTCCGGGTTGAGGGCGAGGACGCAGCCTTGCGAGTCCAGGAGGCACAATCCCGCGCCCAAACTGCTAGCAGTCGCCCGCAGGCTTTCGATTTCTGAGTTTGTTTGGAGGCTGGGGACAGGTGGTGCGGTAGAGTTTGCCTGCGCCTGAGGAGTTTCGGATACCCCCTGCTGCGGGGGCTGGTTTTGCCAGCAGCAATAGGTGTCGCTTACCTGCTCTAAAAATATCTGCCACTGCTCGGCAGTAAGGGGGGGGGATTCGCCGGCTAAACCGAGCTGTTCGAGTTGGCGCTGGAGGTGGGGATGCATAATTTCTGGCGATTTGCAGGCAACTTTACCGAGTATAGTTTGGTTGTTTTAGAGGCTAATTGGCTGGCGAATCAAATTTTGCGATCGAAGTTGCAAATCTAACTATTTTGTTTTTAACTGTTTTTAATGGGTTTTTGGAAGAATAGTTGATTGATTATTGGCAGCAACCTGCCAGATTCGACAGACAAAATAGCCTGTACTGCTAATTGTTCACTTGCGTGACTTTTAACTGAGGCTACCTGGTACCATCTTACAAAATTATTGGCTTGGAGACACTATTTTAGGGATTGACAGCCGTAGTGGGTTTCGATCGGCGGACAGCGTGGAGCTAAACCTAATGAGCATATTTACTGTCTTGCCCGCTCGGACGGTCGATCGGCTTGCTGCCTGCGATCCTTACCTTTCCTCGCTTGCTGTATTCATTGTTACTGCAAAAGCTGGAGTCGAAGTGCGATCGCGATCGCAGAGTTTTGCATCATGCGATCGGTAGTAGGTAATTGGTAATATGTTATTTATCAGACTTTTCAGTGGATGTCAAAGTTTCGCTGGGGGCAGCCGGCAAGCGGATGGAAAAAGACGAACCTTTCTCCAACTCGCTGATGGCAATAATATCTCCGCCCATTATTTCACATAATTTCTTAGTAATCGTCAATCCTAAACCTGTACCGCCGTACTTTTTAGTGGTAGAAGAATCGGCTTGCGTGAACGGATCGAATATTTTAGCTAACTGTTCGGCACTCATGCCGATACCGGTATCTTTGACAGTGAAAATAATCCATTCATCAGAGGGAGATAAAGGTAAATCACGAGGTAAGTAAGATGATTTGCTATCTTTTCCCGGCAGTTCTTTAGTCGTGCTAACTGCCTGTGGGCTGCTGCCGAATTCGCGAGTAACGGTGAGAGTAACCAGACCCGAGCTAGTAAACTTAGAAGCATTGCTGAGGAGATTGAACAGGCACTGGCGGAGTTTAGTTAAGTCCGCCTGCATCGAACCAATATTGTCAGCACAATTTATTTCTAAAATATTGGTATTTTTGTCTGCCATCGGTCCGATCGTCGCAGTCACATCCTCAACCAGGGTTAAAATGCTGAAGGTTTCCAGATACAGGTTCATGTGACCGGCTTCAATCTTAGAAAAGTCGAGAATATCTTGAATCAGTGCTAGCAAGTGTTGGCCTGCCGCGCTAATTCTCTTGAGGTCTTCTACGAACTCATCAGCGCCGAGTTCTTGAGCATCTTCTTGCAAGAGTTCGCTGTAGCCGATGATGGCGTTGAGCGGAGTTCGGAGTTCGTGGCTCATGTTGGCAAGAAAAATGCTTTTCGAGCGGTTGGCGGCTTCAGCAGTTTCAGCGGCGCGGCGGAATTCTTCCGATCGCTTGCGTTCGGTAATGTCGTTGGTCATGATCAGAACGCACTGAGTGCTGCCGAGGTCGATCGGTTCGCCCGACACCAGCCAGTCGCGGATTTCGCCAGCTTTGGTGCGAATTTTGAGTTCTTGATTGGCGATCGAATTTTGTTCGTACAGGATCTGGGCGAGTCGGTTGCCATCTTCGGAATTGACCCAGATTCCCAAATCGCCGGCGGTATGCCCGATTAATTCGCTGCGTTCCCAGCCTAAGGAACGCAAAAAGCTGTCGTTAGCATCTAAAAAACATCCGTCGGTGAGGGTGCAGATGCCGATTCCGACAGGAGAAGCTTGAAAAGCTTTAGAAAATCGTTCTTCTGAAGAACGCAAAGCTGCTTCGGCCTGCTTTCTGTCGGTGATATCTTGAACGGTACTGCTGATGTAGTTGGAGTTAACGGCGGCTTGTTCGCAGACTGTGCGGTGACTGCCATCTGGGAGGATGAGACGGTAGTCGATGCTGTAGGGCTGTTTCTGAAATAAAGCGGCTCTAATAGATGTTCTGACTAAATCTCGATCTTCGGGGTGGACGTAGGTCAAGAAGCCTTCGAGGCTGGGCTCGACTGTTCCTGGGGGCAATCCGAGGATGCGGTAAATTTCGTCTGACCAGCGCAGTTGGCGGGTGGTGCGGTCTAGGTCCCAGTTGCCCAACTGGGCGATGCGTTGGGCGTTGGCGAGACTGGCTTCGCTGGATCGCAGGGAGATTTCTGCTTGGCGGCGTTCGGCGACGGTGGCGGCGAGGACGAGGCCGGTGATGGCGATGACAGCGATGAAGGCTTGCAGGGATAAAAGGGCTTGGGGAATGCTGCTGGCGTGTTTGAGAAAGGGACCGCTGCCTCGGGCAATGCCCCAAATGGCGAAACCGCAAAGGATTAAGTTGGCGAGGGCTGTGTAGCGCTGGCCGAAGCGAAACGAGCTCCAAACGACGATCGGAAATGGCAGGTATTCTAGGGGATAGCGGGCGTAGGCGGCGCGGGTGCGGGAGCAAAAGACCAGCCAGCCGACGGCGAGCAGTAGCAGCAACCAAATCGCGCGTTCGGCTATTTGGCGCGGCTTGATTTGGGTGTCGGGCCAGGTGCGCCAAGTCAGCAGCAGGGGGGCGACGAGCAAAATTCCCATCGCGTCTCCTACCCACCAAGTCGCCCACATTGCGCCCCAACGGCTCCAGCTAGATATACCGATCAGGCATTGGATGAGGCTGCCGATGGTGGAGTTGATCGGGGTGGAGCCGAAGGCTGAGATTCCGACTATGCCTACAATGTCTTTGAGCCGATCGAGTCCTGGACTGAACCCAATCCGCTGCAGCAGGTAGGTTCCCACCACGGCTTGCAGGGCTCTGCCCAGGGCTGAGATAACTGCTACTGCGATGTTGGCTGGAGGCAGGCTGATGCTGAACAGGAAGCCTCCGATCGCGATTCCGGGCCACATTTTTTGTCCGCACAGCAGGAGAGCGACTTGGGCAATTCCGGCTGCCGGCCACATGGGGGACACTTCTGAACTCAGGGTGAGGAAGGAAACGGCGAATCGAGAGGCTAAAAAGTAGATGAGGGCGATCGCGCCTACTTGGAGGAAGTATCGCCGGGAATGTCCTTTGATGGTGTTAAGGAACTTTGTCTGCATTGTCGTTTGGGGGAAAGGTGGAGGATTTTTGAATTCGATTAACAGCAACCATATATTTTTCTAATATTTACTCACAATCGTCGCATTTGCGAGATATTTTTATGTTATTTACGATGAATTGAGCCATCGGATTTATTGGTAATTGGGACTTGGTAATTGAGAATTGGTAATTGGTAATAGCTTGTATAGCTTGCATCACGCTTGATGAGACGCGCTATATTAGTGCTTGTAGAATTTTCTACTAGCTCGCGTTCGAGCGGTCTTGGTTGAACAAGAAGCTCAATTTATTTATTTGCGATCGCGACGCGCGAGCCAAAAAGTATGTTGGTTATTAGTAGATGTAGATGGTACTGAACTGGTTCGGGTAGAAAAAATCTTTTGCTTGAGTGATGGAATGCGAAATAGGATAATTTTAGATAATAAAATGTCCGATTTTATTTCTCTATTTCCCCTTTGCTATTTTCCTTCGGCAGCCGTGTCTAAATCTAATGTTAGTGCCAAGCGCTTTTGGGCTTCTTTGAGGGCGTCTTGGGGGGAGCGGCCCAGAAGAGTTGCTTCGATCGCGCGACCGAGGTTTTCTGACAGGCGGGAGTAACCTGAGATAATTGGGCGCGATCGAGCTGATTTCATCTGTTCTAAAAATACTCTCAAAACCGGGGTTTTTTCAACAAAGGCTTGATAAGTTTGGCTTTGTCTCGATTTTAAATTAATGGGCAAGTAACCGGTTCCTAAGGCCCAGGCTGTTTGGAATTCTTCGCCGATCGCGTATTCTAAAAATTCTAGGGCTGCTGTTTCGCGCTCTGGGGTAGTTTTCATTAAAAATAGATTTTCACCCCCCACGACGGCGGCATGGCGCTTGAGAGCGGGTACGGGCATCGCTGCGTAGTCGATACCGCTTTGCTCTAACTGGGTTAAAGTCCAAGGCCCGGTGATTTGCATGGCAACTTTACCTGCGATAAAGTTATCTAATTCGTAACCGCGTTCGGGCGCGGAGAGTATTGCTGAACCTTCTGTTAACAAATCCCTCCACAATTCTAAGGCGGCCAGAGCACCGGGATTGTCGATTTGGGGTACGGGAGTTTGAGGTGTTTGGGCCAGAAGTTCGCCGCCAGCGCTAAACATAAATGGCAGCCAGGTAAATACCGTCCATTCTCCTTTACCTAGAGATAATAATATGCCTTGTCGGTCCGATCGGCCGTCGCCGTTGGTATCTCGGGTGAGTTGGCGGGCGGCTTGTTTTAATTGTTCCCAATTCTGGGGTAATTCTTTAATTCCTGCTGCTTGAAATAAGCTGGGACGGTAAAATAAAGCGGCGTTGTTTGTGGCTAGAGGAATTGACCAGGTGTGTCCGCCGAGTTCCATCGACTCAAAGAGTGAGGGTTCGATTTCGGCTTTTAGGGGAGATTTGTCAAGCCATTTTTCTAATGGTTGAATTGCTTGCATTTGGGCGAGTTTTCCGGCAATTGTGGGAACGTTCCACAGGATGTCGGGCGGGGCGTTGCCGACAATTGATGTGAGAATTTTGGGCAGTTGTTGGTCTGGCTGGCCGATGTAAAGTGCGTTGATGTGAATGTGGGGATGTGTTTTGTTGAATTTGTCTGTGAGGGTTTGAAATACGTCGCGGTTGGGCGGGGGATTGATGCCGTGCCAGAGGGTGATTTCGATGCGATCGCTATTTTTGTCGTGTTTTGGCAGCCGCTTAATATTAGCAGATTTAAAATCAGTAAAATGCAGCTTGCTAGTTTTAGTTGTTGTTGAATTGTTTGGGATAGTTTGGCTAAAATCATTTTTGAGTGGGGTTTGGGAAGGTTGTTTTTTAACCGCAGATGAAAGCAGATGAACGCGGATGAACGCGGATGAAGGTAGATAGTTAGAGGTTGGTGAAACGGGCTGAATTCAAGAAATCTGCTGGTAGTTGATTTGTTTGTCCTTTCGCGGTGTTTTGAAATAGTATTGTGAAGGCTCCGGCTCCTAGTTTATCTTGCGGCCACATCCGATAGCAAGGGATTTCTGTAAGGTGCGATCGATATTTTGCTAGGTGAGGTACTTCGACTGCCTGAAATTGGGGAAATTTGTTTGACAGCCATTCGCTGACTCGTTCGTTTTCTGTTGTTGAATAGGTGCAAGTCATGTAGGCGAGATAGCCTTGGGGCGCGACAATTTTGGCGGAATTGGCGAGGATTCTTTTTTGCCGGCTGGCGTTGTTGTTGATGGTAACTGGATGAAAGCATCCCGGTGCTTTGTCTCCTTTTGCTAACAGCGATTGGCCGCTACAAGGTGCGTCTGTTATTACTAGGTTAGCAGTTGCGGGGATTTTTTCGGCAATAATTTTTGAATCGAGGTTGATGGCTGCTGAGGGTTGAATTTGGCAGCGTCTTAAGTTAGATGTTAGCATTCCGAGGCGCTTGCCAATTACTTCGTTGCACAAGAGCAATTTGGGATTTAATGTTTGCCAAGCAAATATGCTTTTGCCTCCGGGGGCTGCGCACATATCTAAAATTGTGTTAATAGGTTGAGATATGGTTAATAATGTGGAGGCGGCAAAGATGGAGGAAAAGTCGAGACAGTAGTAATGTCCGGCTTGATGTAATGGGTGTTTTCCGGGCTTGGATGCTAGGGAAAGTCGATCGACAAATTCCGGCTGCCAATCAAGAGGATTTTCCACATAAAATGGATTTTCTACTGGTTTCGATCGCACCCATAAAATAGCGGGATTAAATGCTTGAGGATTGGTAACAGCCAAAACAAACTTTTCTCGATCGGTGCTATCTTCAAATAAGCTGCGGCTGAGTTTTAGCAGTAAATTGGAGGGTTGTTCCATATATGATAAGATAGTTGACAGTTGACAGTTGACAGTTGACAGTTGACAGTTGACAGTTGACAGTTGACAGTTGATAGTTAACAGCGATGCCTTGAGCGAAGTCGATAGAGTTTACAGTTGTAATATTTCATCCGATCGGATCGATCGCACATACTTGTAGGGGTGAAGCATTCGGGCTATAATCCTTGTAATAGATTGCAGATTTTATACCCGAAGGCGTTACCTGCCCGAAGGGCTTATGCTTCACCCTGACCTTGACGCAACGAATACAAAAACACAGGAAATTAGTTGAGAGTTGACTGATGACTGATGACTGATGACTAATGAATAATTACTGATGACTGATGACTAATGACTAATGAATAATTACTGAAAAAAGGTAAATTAAATGATAATTTCCAGTGTAGAACAATTAGATGCAGAACAGTTAGATTTAACTTGGGAAGAATGGCTGCAAAATCCTCCTGACGGGACTGAGTGGGTAGACGGTAAAGTTATCGTCAAACATCCTGTAGAATTTGTCAATGGAGAAGTAGTAGGGACACCGACAATGACTGCAAAGACTCGTCGCATTCAATCGAAGCTAAATTATTACTGGAGAAGTTACATGATTTCAAGCAGTCAAGGGGGCGAGGTTTATGTGGAAGTGACTTGTCAAACTTTGAAAAAAGGGCGCATTCCTGATGTCTCTTATATTACTCCCGAATTGTTGTCGGAGGTTGGGGAGTTTTCGGTTTTGCGGCAGAGTTTTCCGCTGCTAGCTGAAATTGTTTCGCCCAGCGATTTTGCTGATGATGTTTTTGCTAAGGCGCAGGAATATTTGAAATCTGGTTGTTTGGAGGTTTGGCTGCTGTTTCCTAAAAGCAGTTGGGTGTTAGTAATTACTCAAAATGGGGTAGTTTTATTTAAGCCCGGTGAGGTGGCGCGGACTCAGGTTGTGTTGCCTGGTTTTAGCGTGGCGGTAGATGAATTGATGGCTTAATATTTAAAATTATGTAAGTTTTGGTCGATCGCAAATCCGCGCTTGCTACCCTTTTTATGCTCGATCGCTCTTGTCTCCTCTCTTGCGGTACAAACTCCTTTTGTCGCTCGACAAATAGGGGGTTGTCAACCGGATTTTGCGCTTTCTAATTTTTTTAGCTACAATTTAGCTACAATCGATATATTTATTATTTTGACTTCCAATCATGAATAACCACCTTCCCCAACCAGGACAAGATAGCTGGCAATCTCAACTCAATGATTTTGTGCAATCTTTAGACCTCGATTTAGTCATAGATGCGCCGCACTCCGATCGGCATTCAGACACCAGTTTACCACAAAATCATTTACCTGACCATTCCCAACAACCTAATTTTATTCACGCCAACCAACTAGATATTTTACCAGACTTCTCTCTATCTGGATGGGCAGATAATCCCCAACATCAAGATTTTGCTCGATCGCATCAAGACTGGCATCAAACATCGGGTTTGGAAGCGCATCACCAACCTCACCATCAATTGCACAACCATGAGGAAATTATGGCGGTGTACTCTTCCTATACAACTCACCGGGGTAGCGACGATATCCTTAAAGGACCTCACGTTGATATTCGGGATAACGGTCACATTTACTTGCATCATTTAAATGGTGAAACGGTTGATGTCGGCTACGTGCGAGGTCATGCGATGTACAATTCATCGGGATGGGAAGTAGGTTATTTTAAAGATTCTGGAGAAGTCTATAAATACAACTATTCCGTACAGGATAATTGCATCGGCAAAGTTGAAAACGGTCACATTTACAATGTTGAACACCAACAAATAGGGCGTGCGGATACTAATTTGGAAGGTGCGGCACATTTGTTATTTGCTGTGGGGGGTGGCGCGAAAACTTAACAGGAATTAAGCATATTTAACCTTTGCGTGAGGGCAGGGCGGGTTTATAAAATCTGTCATCAGGTGACAAATAAATAGGCGAACCCGCCCCTACATGGATGGTAAAATTCTTAGTCAAACATTATGAAATTGGTATTGTCAACATACCTTAATCGAACGCTATTGGAGGACATCTTATGACGAAGGCATTACCGGGCAAAAAAGGCTGGTGGGATAATACTAAAGATTGGTTAAAATCGACCTTCATGCCAAGAAAATATCTCCAAGACCGTCAAGCTGAAACTGCTACCTCCGTTGCCACAATTAATTCACAAGCTGCCATTGAAAATGCCAACAAGCAAAGAGAATTGCAAGAAAAAATTACCATCGTCCAAAACTTGCAACATCAAGCCAGTCTTGAGGTGACACGGGAACAAGGCGATTTAAACCGAGGCTTGCAGAAATACCTCGGCGAACTTAATATCGCATTTCAAGCTAATGAAGGCAAACTCAATCGCGAATTGCAGGACAAATTAGCTCAGTTAAATCGAGAATTTCAAGCTAATGAAGGCAAACTCAATCGCGAACACAGCGCTCAATTAGAAGTATTTCGCCAAGAATTTCAGACATGGTGCATTGCCGAACAGCGCCAACTGCAATTAGAATTGAAACAGTTAGATGCTCTCCTTGCTAGAGAAATTGCTCTGGCAAATCGACAAACAGCAATTGCCGCTCTTGTCAAGCAAAAAGACTTAGAAAATTCCCCGATTTTAGTTACCGCTGAAAATATTATTGCTAACATTCATCCCGACGATACGCCCGTATTGCGAGTGATTTTAGCACCGCCAGTATTGACTCGAGATCCCGCACAAAGCAGTCTCAATTTTCCAGTTTCTGAGGAATACTTGAGCAATTACCTGCGCAACTTTATCGACAAGTATATCGCAACAGATCGTCCGGTGCAATTCCTCGGCGGTTCCTGGCGCAGCAACTTGTTTCGCGAAGAAGCAGCCGCCGAAAACTTATTTGCAGGTTTGCGCGTCATTCCCACACTGATTTTAGATTCGTCAGCAACGCCGGATAACTTTTATTTGCGCTTTGGGTTTTGGCATATTAATTTCAAAAAATATCGCTACAAAACTCCGATTAATGAGTTGCCTTGGGTTGAGGTACTGTACGATTTTGCCAAGCAGCGCGCCCGGAATTGGCAAGACAAACGGCAAGCGTACATTGATGCGGGCAAGCCTGTTGCTGATTTCGATATGCGCTACGGCGAGGAAACTGTAAAACGCTACCAGCAAAATTTGCGGATTGCTGAAATCGAACGCATCGCTTTAGAAGAAGGAGAAGATTTAAGCGAAATTCACCGCCCCTACAATTTGCATAAAAATGATTACAGCGATTTGGCAGAATATATCGGGATTTGTCATGCTGTAATCGCAGGCTTAATTTTCGACGAATACTGCCTGATATTTTTACCTCCCGCCCAGCGCCAAACTCCTTTACTGCCGCAGTTACTCCCGGATATGTTGGCAAAACTTCCCGCAGGGGAACAGGAAGCTGTGGCGGAAATTGCTGTCAGTTACTATCAGGCAATATATGAGTATTTGGCTGGGGAAGAGTCGGCGTTGATTCCCGATTTGCGGTTGGATTTAGCTGAGTCTTTGTTGTGTTTGCCCGACAAGCAATGGGCTGCCGGACAAGTATCTTTGTCTGTCACCGATTGGTTGAAGTTGCGCGGTTTGCCAATTCCCGAATCGAATCAGTTATTAAATGCTTTGAGTGCGGCTGTGACTGTTGGCGATTTGCCCTACATAACCAAGTTAAATCAATGCTTGCAGCGTCTCGGTGCCAGCCGCCAAATAAATCTTGTTGAGTGTTGTTGGCAAAGGGGTTTGCAGCGGGAAAAAAATGGAGAATATTCGGCGGCAATTTCCGATTTTACTCAGGTTTTACAGTTAGACGGTTCTCGCTGGGATGCGAACTTTCAGCGGGGTTTGGCTTACTATCAAATTTGTGAGTATCGAGGCGCGATCGCAGATTTTGACCAAGTATTGCGGCTCAATCCGAATGAGGCAACTGTTTGTCACCATCGCGGGTTAGTTTATCAGAAATTGGGAGAGTTGGAACGGGCGATCGAAGATTTTAATCGCGCTTTGCAGATCGATCCAAATTTACCGGGCGTGTTGCATATTCGCGATGTGGCTTTGGGTATATTAGAGGAGAAAAAGCGGGAAGCGGAAGCAAAACGCCAGCGTCAAGCAGCAAAGGAAAGGGAACGCCAGCGCCAGCAAGCAGAAGCGGAACGTTTGCGCCGGGAGGAAGAAGCTAGCAAAGGGAAAGCATTTACCTTTGAAATCGTGACGGTGGATAAGTACGGGAAACAAACTAGCAAGCAGTCGGGGAAAGGTTATCAAAAAGAGGAAGATTTGGGCAATGGCGTGAAGCTGGAAATGGTGTACGTTCCTGCAGGTAGCTTTATAATGGGTGCGCCGTCGGGAGAAGAGAGTAATAGCTACGAACGCCCGCAGCATCCAGTAACTTTTGCCGAACCGTTTTATTTAGGGAAATATCCGATTACTCAAGAACAGTGGCAAGCGGTGATGGGCAATAATCCTTCAAGTTTTAAAGGTGCGAAACGGCCTGTAGAACAAGTAACTTGGAACGATGCTGTAAGTTTTTGTCAGAAGCTGTCGGAGAAAACAGGGAAAAACTATCGCTTGCCGAGTGAGGCCGAATGGGAATATGCTTGTCGGGCAGGTACGACAACAGCTTTTCACTTTGGAGAAACTATTACTCCCGATTTAGTTAATTATGATGGCAACAATCCCTATGGTGCTGCGCCTAAAGGACTTTACCGTCAAGAAACTACTCCAGTGGGAAGTTTTCCCCCGAATGCATTTGGCTTGTACGATATGCACGGAAATGTTTGGGAATGGTGTCAAGATTGCTGGCATAGTAACTACAATGGCGCACCTTCTGATGGAAGTGCTTGGGAAACAAGTGGATCTGATAACCGTGTGCCGCGTTGAGGTTCGTGGAACTACTACGCGGTCCATTGCCGTGCTGCCCTCCGCAACACCTACTCTGCGGGCAGCTCGTACTGGCGCTGGGGTTTTCGCGTTGCTGCCGTGCTGCAGCTTCCTGCTTCCCCGTCTTCCCTGCGAGGACTCTTCTCTACTCTTTAGCCCTTTAGCCCTTTGCACTTTTTCCTCTTTTCTCTCTGGCGCGAAGCGCTAAAAATTTTTTTTCAGGAATCGGGCATAGCGGCAAGAAACCGGGTTTTTACTCTAATATTTGGCGGCGACGCACAGATTTTGTCAAAAACCTGGTTTCTTGAGTCGGTGAAACAGACACAATTGCTGTAGGGGCGGGTTCGCCGAGATATTTGCCACCCATCGACTAATCTTATAAACCCACCCCCACCAAATAACCTCAAATAACTCTGAAATTTTAGCGATTGTTTCTCGTACAAACTGTGCTAAATATTATGTCAACATGGGGTAATTTGTGGGGGCGGGCGGGTTTATTTAACTTATTTGCCAGATTGAAAATCTTTGGCGAACCCGCCCCTACAGTTTTTTGGTATATAGCGGTTCTCAGAAAGATGAGGTCAGTTGTTGGGCTTCAGCCCTTTTAGTTTAGTGGTTATATAAGCTGTCACTCATACCTCATCTTTTTGACAAAGGCTATAAGTTCGTAAAAAAAATGATGTCTGATTAGCCGAATCGCAAGTCCTATAAAATTGTTTTAAATATGCTAGTGAATGCTAGACTAAAAGAGTATCCATTTTTCTCGCGCAAGTGAGAGGGTGGAGAAGGGACAGGCACTTCCGAGTGCAGCGTGGAGGTTCGTGGAACAACAACGCGGTCAATTGCCGTGCTGCCAACCGCAACAACAACTCTGCGGGCAACTCGAACAGGAACAGGGGTTTTCGCGTTGCTGCCGTGCTGCAGCTTCCTGCTTCCCCGTCTTCCCTGCGAGCACTCTTCACAGTCAGAACTAGCAGATGGGAATTTGTTGGGCGTGCAAGAAGAGTCCAGACCTGTTCCCGCGATGGGGGTGACTTCATCCGAAAATAAAACCGAACCGGGTAGCTTGGTAGGGATGCCGAAGAGTTGCCCGGTTTCTCATATATTATTGCATGATGAATGAATTGCCGATCGTCCAAAAAACCTACGATTTAATCAAATGGTACGTGCCAATTTTAAGTCGCCTGCCCCGCAGTCACAAATTTACACTAGGCGACAGGGCGATCGGTAATTTATATGATATTTTAGAAGGGTTAATTTTAGCTCGATACGCTAGAGAGAAGTTAGGCAAACTTGAAATTTTAAACGGCAAAATAGATATCTTGCGCCATCAAACCCGACTGCTGCTAGAATTTAATTTAATATCCACGGATCGTTACGAATATGCGGCAAAATTAGTCAACGACATCGGCAGCCAGCTTGGTGGCTGGATCGAACAGCAAAAAAAGCGATCTTCTTTATGACAAGATTTATGATAATACATGAAAAGATACGACAATCTTTGGTCTGAAATCATCAGTTTCGAGAACTTATTAGTTGCAGCACGAAAAGCTCAAAAAGGCAAGCGTTTTCGTCACAATATTTTAGCCTTTAACTACAACCTAGAAAGCGAACTTTTCCAACTGCAAACAGAATTAGCAGCCAAAACCTATATTCCCGGAAATTATAGAACCTTTGAAATTGTCGAACCCAAACGGCGGATGATTTCTGCTGCACCATATCGAGATAGAGTAGTCCATCACGCTCTTTGCAACATTATTGTACCGCTGTTCGATCGAACTTTTATTGCTGATTCCTACGCCAATCGAGTTGGTTTTGGCACTCACCGGGCTTTGCGTCGCTTCACAGAGTTTGCCCGTTCTAGCCGTTACGTTTTACAATGCGATATTAAGAAATATTTTCCCAGTATTGACCGTGAGATTTTAAAAGCCTTAGTGCGCCGGAAATTAAAATGTCCCGATACCCTTTGGCTGGTTGATAAAATAATCGACAATAGCAACGCACAAGAACTTGTCATCGAACATTTTCCGGGAGACGATTTGCTAACTCCAGTGAATCGCAAGCGCGGTTTGCCAATTGGCAATTTAACCAGCCAATTTTATGCCAATATTTATTTAAATGGCTTCGACCATTATATCAAAGAACGGGTAAAAGTCAAAAAATATATACGTTATGTAGATGATTTTGCTTTGTTTGCGGACGATCGAGCATTTTTAGCAGATGCGAGGTTGGCGGTTGAGGAATATTTGGCAAGTTTGAGGTTAAAGATTCATCCGATTAAAAGCCAATTATTTGAAACAAAAGAAGGTGCAAATTTTCTAGGTTTTCGAGTATTTCCCGATCGAATTCGAGTGAGGACAGAAAACTTGCGACGCGGAAGGCGACGGCTGCGAAAAATGCAGATTGAATGCAGTCAGGGAAAAATTAGCTTATCCAAAATCATCCAGTCAATGCAAAGTTGGCAAGCCCACTTAAAGCACGGCAATACTTGGCAATTAAGAAAACAGATATTTGTATCAGTGGAATGACGATCGACTGGACTAACTCGCCATTCAGCAACACCTAAAATCCCAAATCCATTTTAGCAGCTTCTGATTCGGCAAATACATCTTCATCGGGCATTTGTTGCCAGTCAATATCGCCGATTTCTTGATAGAATTTCTCATCGTAGGGACGTGTCTGCACCACCACCGGCATCGGTACGGCGTGCCCCAATACTAATGCTTGCTGTTTTGAATCTAGTTTAGCTAAAACAGATCGCAAGCTTTGCCCTCCGGAAACGCCGGTAAAAATCGCGTCGATGTCTTTATCGTCATTCAACAAAGCTGTAATCCGCGTACCGACTTGCGACATCACTTCGGCATCGATACCGGATGGCCGCTGATCTACAATGAGCAAAGTTACAAAGTATTTTCGCATTTCGCGAGCGATCGTCCCAAAAATAGTCGATCGCACGATTGCCGGATCGAGAAATCGGTGTGCTTCTTCAATTGTAATCACTAACGGTTGCGGGCGATCGCACGGATTTTTACTTTGCAAGAACTTCTCTGCTTTCCGCACGTAAGCTTGGTGAATTCTGCGAGTAATCACGTTTGCTGCCAGCATATAAGATAGCATATCGGAATGGGAACCGAATTCGATTACTACATTTTTTCCCGCATCCAAACACTGCAAAACTTCAGTTACATAGTTTTTTTGACAGCGCGTGCGGATGTATTTTAAATCGTTCAATCTTTCTAATTTCCGCTGCAAAGCCATGATTGAAGATTTATTCCCGCGCTTTTCTTCGCAAAACATCTGGATATCTTCGTTAGTCATGTCGAGCAATTTATTAATCCAGCCGCTGCCCAATTCGTTGCGCAAAATAATCGCATTTTCGATGCTGGCTTCCGATAAATTTAAATCGCGCTGGACTAATGCTATATCTTCTACTTCTATCTGATCGAAACTCAAAAATAAGTCTTGGGCGTCGCGTACCCCCCGGCGCTTTGTAGATTCTGGATCGAGGCTGTAAATCTGAATTTGACCGGGAAATAACTGCCGTAAACCTTTAACCGTGCTGAATTGTTTGCCTTCGGAAACTGCTTCCCAACCGTATTCAGAGTGCATATCAAAAATTAAATTAACCGCTGCTTGCTTGCGAATAATTCCCGACAGCAACAAGCGCGTAAGAAAAGATTTGCCGGTTCCCGATTTGCCAAAAACTCCGTTGCTGCGTTCCACAAATCTATCTAAGTTCAAGCACACATCAACGTCCATGTCAATAGGTTTGCCGATCGCAAAATTGCGGCGCGTCGGGTCATCTTCCCAGCCAAAAACTGCTCGAAAATCGGTTTCTTTGGCATCAAATACTTGAGAAAAGTGACTGGGAATAGTTTTGACAGGCAATAATTCGATATCGGCGCTAGTTTGCGGTTGGAAAGAGGCAAATTTTTCGGCTGCTGCTGACTTGCCATTTTTGCCGTTATTATTGTTGTTGGAATTGAGGTCGAAAATAACTTGAGATTTTTCGCGTTCTGCGGTTAGCATGAGCATTGGCGAAAGTTCGATCGTTCCGTAGGTGCTGCTACCGGCCAAAACAGCGAGGAGAAAATCGTCCTCGGGATTGGGAGGATTCGATAAAATGCGGCTGCTGGAAGTTCCGAGAGATACATCAGTAAGCATACAGAAAAAGTGCGATCGAACCCCCCGCACTACTAAAAATTTCCCCACTCTCATATCTTCGACGGAGACATCAGCGTGCAGTCGCACTTCTAATCCCTTGCTGAGGGAACCTTGAATAACAGAGCCTAAAGGACGATCCATGTTACGATTTTAGATTTTAGATTTTAGATTTTAGATTTTAGATTTTAGATTGTTTGATGGGGAGATTGGGAGATTGTTTGATTGAGATCTTGTTTGATTGAGAGATTGGGAGAATTACCAACTGTCAACTGTCAACTGTCAACTGTCAACTGTCAACTGTCAACTGTCAACTGTCAACTGTCAACTGTCAACTGTCAACTATCAACTATCAACTAATTTACCACTCTGATTCTAATGGCATTTCAAAGAAACTCTGACTCAACTCGATGTCGGTCAAATCTGTTTCGCTCAAATAAGCGTCGGTCAAAGACACCCCCTTCAAATTTGCCCCTTTTAGGTTAGCACCTTTCAGATTAGCACCTCTGAGATTGACTCGAAATAAATGAGCCTCGCTCAAATCTACCTCAGTCAAATCCGCTCCCTCCAGATTTACTCTCATCAAATCTGCCTTTCTCAGGTCTGCCTCGTTTAATTTTGCGCCGCTGAGGTCGGCTTTTGTCAAGTCCACACTTCGCAAATCGGCGGCCGTCAAATTGGCAAACAACAAAGTCGCTCCAGTTAAATCTGTTCCCCTCAAATCAGCATCGCTCAAATTAGCACCGCTTAAATCGGCCCTGGTTAAGTCTACACCCCGAAGGTCGGCAGAACTCAAATTTACTTGGTGCAAAATTGCGCCGCTCAAATCCGCTCCCCGCAAATCGGTTCCCTCCATATTTGCACCCTTGAGGTAAGCTTTTTTTAAGCTGGCTCTGCTGAGATCTACATTTTTTAAGTTTACTGAACTTAAGTTAGAACTGCTTAAATTAGCTCCGCTTAAATCCGATCCGTTCAAGTCGGCTCCGGTCAAGTTTACCCCTTGCAGCGCTACGTTGGGAGCAATTAAATAAGCTCCCGCGACGCGGGGGTCGATACCTTCAGAAAACAAAGTTTGGTTGCTGTAAACAGCTTTTTCTAAAATCGTGCCGCTCAAACTTGCTTCCCGCAAATCTGCTCCGCTGAGGTTGGCTCCGGCTAAATTTGCCCGATCGAGCTTGGCTCCAAATAAAATAGCTTTATACAAGTTTGTCCGCCGCAAATCCGACCCTTTTAAATCGGCTCCACTCAAATCTACCATTGCCAGATTTAATCCCGGGAGAGAGGCGTTGGGAGCTAGCAAAATTGCTCCCATTTTGGCAATTTCGAGGTCCTCGGGAAAGACTGTGCGGTTGTTGTAAACGGCTTTGTCTAAAATCGCGCCGGTCATCTGAGAACCGCGCAAATCAGCACCGCTGAGGTTGGCTCTGGTTAAGTTGGCATTCTGAAGGTTTGCTCCAACTAAATTGGCTTTAATCAAACTTGCTTGTTTGAGGTTCGCTCCCGTGAGTTCGGCTCCTACCAGAGTAGCTTCTCGCAGGAGCGCGCCGGTTAAATCGGCTCTGGTGAGGTTGGCTAAATTGAAAAATGATTCAGCTAAATCCGCCCCGCTGAGATTGGCGCGGGTGAGGTCTGCTTCAATCAGGTCAGCATACCTGAGAATAGCGTCGCTGAGGTTGGTTTCCCTGAGGTCGCAGCCCCGAAGGTTGGCTCCCCGAAGTTCTGCACCGCCGAGGTTGGTGCCTTTAAGGGCTTGCCCCCTGAGATCGAGACGGTGCAGAAAGTCGCCAACATTCATTTCCATATCTATTTGCTTCTTCTATTCCTGTGCATAGCATGGCATTACGACAGCTTAATCGGGAAGAGTAGCAAAATTGTAGATTTTTTGAGGTTCGAGCCGATCGCAAATTCCAGTCAGTTCGCTTAAGGAGAATTGCTGGCGATCGAGCTGTATTTGCAGGGTTTTGAGCGGATCTGTGCCGGTGGAAACCAGAAATTCTAATTTTTGCAAATCCGGCCAGTTGGCAATTTCGCTGAGAATTTGGGCGATCGCTTTAAGGTAAGGATGGTTTGGTTGTGTGTACCAGTCGGCGGCTGCGAGTCCGGCTTGGTCGAAGCCGATATGAACGATTAAAGAGCTTTCTGCGAACAGAGCGATCCCGAGCGGTCGCGCTTCTTCTTGCAGCAATAAATCGCGACTTGCCGCCAAGCGTCGCAGTTTTTCTAAATGTTCGTATCGATCGGCAACTGGAGATTGAACTGCCATACTTAAAACCCCTTCTGTTTCTTTCTCCTTCCCTCTTCCTTCTTCCTTCTTCCTTCTTCCTTCTTCCTTCGTTTCATCCCATTGAATTGCTACTGTTATGAGATATGTTTGCAGCAGCATATGACCGAGTTTTTTAGCTTTGGTTGCTAGATAGATCGAGTTGTAATCCGTAGCTTCAATTAGCAAAGGGACGCGATCGACTACTTCAATTCCGTAGCCTTTCAAACCGGCAATTTTGCGCGGGTTGTTGGTAATCAACCGAATTTTTTGCACTCCCAAATCGTTAAGCATTTGCGCGCCGACGCCGTAATTGCGCAAGTCGGCAGGAAATCCCAACCGTTCGTTTGCTTCTACGGTATCGTATCCCAAATCTTGCAGCGAGTAAGCTTTTAATTTGTTGATCAATCCGATGCCCCGCCCTTCTTGGCGCAAGTAAACTACGATCCCGGCACCGGCATTTTCGATCGTTTTCAGCGCTGCAATCAGTTGCCTGCGACAGTCGCAGCGCAGGGAACCCAAAGCATCGCCGGTCAAGCATTCCGAATGCACCCGCACCATGACGGGTTTGTCTTTAAATTCTTCGGGATTGCCTTTGACAATGGCTACGTGTTCTGAGTTGTCTTGGGTGTCGCGGTAGCCGTAGATGGTAAACTCGCCGAATTCGGTGGGCAATTTGGCTGCGGTTTCGCGACAGACGAATCGATCGTGCTTCAGTCGGTAGCTAATTAAATCGGCAATGCTGATGATTTTCAGGTTGTGGGTGGCGGCGTACTCGATCAACTCTGGCAACCTGGCCATCGAACCGTCGGGGTTTTGAATTTCGCAGATGACGCCGCTGGGATAGAGGCCGGCGAGTCTGGCGAGGTCAACTGAAGCCTCGGTGTGACCGGCGCGTTTGAGCACGCCGCCGTCAACCGCCCGCAGGGGAAAAATATGTCCCGGGCGGCGCAAGTCTTGGGGTTTGGTGTCGGGGTGGATGGCTACTTGGATGGTGCGCGCCCTATCTTCAGCGGAGATGCCGGTACTGACGCCTTGGACTGCATCGATGCTGACAGTAAAAGCGGTTTGGTTGCTGTCAGTATTTTTGCTCACCATCAGGGGCAATTCGAGCCGATCGAGCCGGTTGCCCGTCAGCGCCAGACAGATCAAACCGCGGGCATTGACAGCCATGAAATTAATGATGTCGGGGGTGGCGAATTGGGCGGCACAAATTACGTCGCCTTCGTTTTCGCGGTTTTCGTCATCGACTACTACTACCATGCGACCTGCTTTGATTTCTGCCAGGGCGCTGTCGATAGAGTCAAATTGAAAGGATTTAGTTGAGGTTGAGCTGTGGTTTTGTGACACTGAGAAGTTAAAGCTATAAACTGTATTGTATGCAAATAGAATGTATTTTTGATTGTAGCCGTTTGTTTTGGGTCTGGGCGCTGCCCGAGTTAGATTAGTTTAACACTATTTCCTTGCTTGCATACTATAAATATTGCTATTTGTCAATAAAAAATGACTGGAGTATTTCATGAGTTCAACAGAGATCGCGAAGATTTTAGGCAAACCCTACTTCCAAGCTCCTAATTGCCTAATTTACAATTTAGATTGTTTGGCAGCAATGAGACGGCTGCCCGATCGATTTGTAGATTTAACTGTTACCAGCCCGCCTTATAACATTGGCAAAGAGTACGAACAATTTTTGCAGTTAAATGAATATTTAAACTGGTGCGAGCAGTGGATAGCTCAGGTTTATCGGCTAACAGTCGATCGAGGGGCTTTTTGGTTGAATTTAGGTTATTTGTCAGTGCGCGATCGGGCAAAAGCAATTCCGATTTCCTATCTGCTGTGGGACAAAGTGCCTTTTTTTTTGATTCAAGAAGTTGTGTGGAATTATGGGGCGGGAGTAGCGGGCAGCAAGTTTTTTTCGCCTCGCAATGAAAAATTTCTCTGGTATGTAAAAGATCGAGATAAGTATACATTTAATTTAGATGAAGTGCGCGATCCAAATGTCAAATACCCAAATCAGAAAAAGAATGGCAAGATTAAAGTAAACTTAAAAGGTAAAAATCCCACCGATGTTTGGCAGTTCCCAAAAGTTACGTCGGGAAAAAACCGATCGTCGAAAGAACGAACATCTCATCCCGCTCAATTTCCTGTTGCTGTAGTCGATCGCATCATCAAGTCTGCATCGAATTTAAACGAAATTGTTTTAGATCCGTTCATGGGTTCGGGGACTACAGCAATTGTGGCTTTGGGTTTGCAGCGTCAAGTTATTGGATTTGAAATTAGGGCGGATTACTGCGATATTGCAGCGAATCGCATTGATGATTTTTTGAGGGAAAAGGAACTCAGAGAATCGCAGTTATCTTTATTGTGAACTACCACACACTCACCCTATCGGGTAGAGTGTGGGCTTCTCCCTTCAACGACCACAGCCTCGACAGTAGTAGACTTACGCCCATACTGTTTTGGTCTTACATAGCCTTCAGGAGCAATAACGCTGGTTCCCAACGTCAATAAGCGCAAGCCTTCATTTTTGATGTTTGTCGCCGCGTTGATGTCTCGATCGTGCTTTTGTCCACAGTGAGGACATTCAAATTCACGTACCGATAGATCCATTTTTGGCAGTGGTTTCAAAGTATTGGAACAAAGATGAGTAGAAGCAAAGAATCGACCTATCTCCTTGTAAACCTTGCCCACCATTTCAGCTTTGTACTTGAGCATGGTGCAAAACATTCCCCAGCCAGCATCAGCAATTGCCTTGGCTAGATTATGATTTTTCACCATGTTTCTCACTGCCAGATTTTCTACTACTATGACTTGGTTATTGTCCACTATCTTAAGGCAGCGCGTTGCGGGGGTCCCCCCCGTTGTAGCGACTGCCGCGCGCGATAGTTTGTGTAGAAAATCTTCACGAAATCTTTTGATTTTAGAATGAACCTTAGCAACTGCAAGCTTTGCTTTCCGCCGTTTATTTGAGGTTTGATCCTTCTTACGGGCGAGTTTTTTCTGCTTGCGAGCTAGATTCTTTTCATGCTTTTTAGTTGCCCTGGGATGTTGATATTTTGAGCCGTCAGAAGTGACACAGAAATCAATCAAGCCAAGGTCCAGTCCAATAGTTTTACCATCGGAATTATATGCTGATGTAACCGTTTCGTCATCAACCAACATCGAAGCAAAGTATCTACCATCGGGATTTTTACTTAGGGTTACGGTTTTGACTTTACCGTTGATGCCACGATGAACTTTAGCTGCAACTACTCCCAATTTGCCAGGAAATTTAATCTGACAATTGCTCAAGACTTTGACGTTTTGAGGATACTGAATAGATTGTTTTCCGTGACGAGTTTTAAAAGTTGGATACATTGCTCGACCATCAAAGAAGTTGCCAAAAGCCACGCCTAGATTCAAAACTGACTGCTGTAGGCATTGTGAGTAGCACTCAGATAACCATTCATATTCAGCCTTCCATAAAGGAATCGACTTTTTCATGGTCATCACTGTAACGCCTTTTCCAGTCGCTTGGTAAGTGGCGGTCATCGTAGCCAAAGACTGATTCCAGACCCAACGAACACAACCAAAAGCCTGAGCAAGATGAACTTGCTGGGATTTTGTTGGGTAAATTCGGACTTTGACAGCTTTGAACACAATATTTAGAGCACAATATTTAGATTACTTCTTTGATTGTTCTAAGAATATTTTAGATGATAATATTGGTAAATGCAATGAATTTGTTCGCCTTCTCATACACCCGCCCATCTCCCATTCGCTTGCGCGTTTATGTCTTGTGGGCGGGTGCTCTTCACGCGGCTCACTCGCCTCTGGTCCACGCGCGAAGCGAGTACGCTATCGCGCGAGGGATTCCCGTCGGTTCAGCTAAAGCAAAAATTAGGTACGATATTTAAAGATTATTATCGGCGAGGTTGAACGCTTCTGTACAACTTCAAATATTCCGATCGCACAGATTCATCAATTTCATCAGCTAAACTTTCAGGTAAGTTGAGATTTCGGATTAATTCCTGTACGTCTGCTAAATCTTTCAGTCGATCGGGTGCTGTCAATCCCGATGCTAATTTAAGTTCAATTAAAGTAGTTAGCCTGACAACTTTAATCCCATCTAACTCAACTGAAACAATTGCCGGATCGGGAAAACTAACAGACTTGGGCTTGCCGTCGCCAGGAAACTCACCCGATGTAATAATTTCTACCAATACTCCGGTGGTAGCATCTTTAAACATCTTTGTCGCCCCTGCAAATGCAGGTACAAAACCCCTGCCTACTAAGGACGATCGAAATTCTTCTAAACCTTCAGCAGTCATGAGCAAGTCTACATCTTGAGTTGCTCTAATGTAACCGTGAATATTTAAAGCCATGCCCCCAATTACCGCGTATTCAATACCGGCTCTGGTAAGTTTATCTTTTAAATTTGCCAGAGTTTGATGTACCTTGCCCTGCTGCATAAAAAATAAGTCGAGTTCGATAATTGACTGCATCGAATAGTACCCCTAACTTAACTAACCCCCTCTTTACAGGGGGTCTTATTATTTACAAATCTTCTATTTCGATCGGTCATGACTACAAATGTCCTCGTGTCTCAAATTATTGTAGTCAACCTGTAGTCAAACTTGCAAGTTTTGCACTCTTAACTAAATTATTTTAAGTAAAAAATAAATTACTGTAGTCAATCTGTAGTCAATTTTGGAAGTTTTGCAACTCAGATTTGAATAATTTTAATCAAAAAATAAACCCGATTCTGCGATTGGAACGGGTTTTCGATGTTTATTTTGGAATATTTTAGCTATGCCAGGAACGAGACTTGAACTCGTGACACGAGGATTTTCAGTCCTCTGCTCTACCAACTGAGCTATCCCGGCAGATTTTTTTTGCGCTTGACTTGTTTTTTTGCGCTTGCCTATCATAGCAAACACGTACCGGATTTGGCAAGCACTTTTCCAAAATTTTTTTTCGATCGCCCGCAACCCCGCACCTGTAAGCTTAAATCTGCAACCTACAATCCAAAAAACGCAATGGCACTGCAAAATCGGAGTACCGAGGGCGGTAACAGCCTGCTTGTCTTAAGTCTAATTTGGCTGCTGGGGGCAATTAGCGATCGCACTTGGTTTGCTGTCGATCGATCCGTCCCCGCTTGGGATCAGGCAGAATACTTGAATGGGGCGTTGAATTACTTCGAGGTACTCCAGCATCCTCAGTGGCTTTCCGGCGAGTGGTGGACGAATTTTTGGCTGCTTTCGACGAAAATTCCGCCCTTGATTTTTATCGCGACAGTGCCGTTTTTGCATTTTTTTGGGACTGGGGACGATCGGGCTACTCTCGTTCATTTATTATTTAGTGCAATTCTACTCGCTTCAGTTTATGGTTTGGGAATTACATTATTTAACCGGCAAGTAGGTTTGTGGGCCGCTGCAATTTGCATTTTGTTGCCGGGACTTTATCGCTTCCGCTTGCAATTTTTGCTCGATTATCCGCTAACTGCTGCTGTTACTTTAACTTTCTTTTGTTTGACAATGTGGAAGAAGGAAGAAGGAAGAAGGAAGAAGGAAGAAGGAAGAGGGTTTTTGAAGGAAGAAGGAAGAGGGAAGAAGGAAGGAGGAAGAGAGAAGAAGGAAAAAGAGCCAATATTCTCCCCATCTCCCTCTCTCCCCCTCTCCCCCTCATCTTTCTTGTGGTCGATCGCCCTGGGAATTTCTCTCGGTTTATCCATCTTAGTTAAACATACTACTGTATTATTTTTCTTTACTCCGATCGCCTGGTTAATTGTCGGTATTGTACGGCAAAAAGCTTGGGGCAGATTGGCTCAATTATGCGGTGCTTTATTGCTGTCGGTTGTCGTGTTTGGTCCGTGGGCGAGAACTAATTGGCTGTTAATTTTGACTGGGGGAAAACGCGCTACTGTCGATTCTGCGATCGCCGAAGGAGATCCGCCGCTAAGTTCGATCGATGCTTGGATTTACTATTGGAATCATTTGCCCGAGCACGTTTCTTTGCCTCTCTTGCTGGTTCCTTTAACGGGAGCGTTACTTTACGCGATCGCACATTTTAAAAACTCGGAGAAACCAACTTCTTTTGCTAAAATTAATTGGGCAAAATATCCTTTAGACTCGCTAAGCTGGCTGGCTGTTTTCTGGATGGGAGCTTATTTAATTAATTCCCTGAATATTAATAAGGACGATCGCTACGTTTTACCTTATTTGCCAGTTTTAGCTATTTTCTTGGCTTACTGTTTGACGCTGTGGCCTGCTAGGTGGGGGCGGCAAATTCGCTGGAGTACAATTGGCTTTTCAATTGTCGCGATGCTGTTGCATATGTGGCCGATCGCAGGTGCATTGGGACACAGTTTCGTGCAAGTTATCAGTCCCGGAAATTCGATCTATCCTTACTTGGGTAAAGAGTGGCCGCATCGAGAAGTAATTGCAGAAATTATCGACACGCAACCTTTCTTGCAATCTACTTTAGGCGTGTTGCCTTCAACGCCGGAAATCAACCAGCATAACTTAAATTATTACGGTGCTTTGGCGAATTCTCAAGTTTACGGGCGGCAGGTGGGAACGAATTTAAAACAAGTGCCTCAAGATGTACGATCGCTTTCTTGGTTTGTGACTAAAACTGGTTCGCAAGGCTCAATTCGGGAAAGAATTAAAAAAGCTCAAAATGCAGCAGTACAGGCGATCGAAACAGGCGATAAATTTCAGTTGCAAAAAACTTGGATTTTGCCGGACAATTCTAATTTGCATCTTTATCGCCAGCGGTTGCAGCCAGTGGAAGTTAAACCGTTGAATGAAGGACGCGATCGAGTAAAATTAGAGCGAGTTACTGTTGTCCAAAAAGCTGTTCCCGGACAGGTAGTTCCAGTTACTTATACTTGGTCTGGACCTTGGCAGCAGTTGCAATCTGGTTTGGTATTGGTAACTTGGAAAAATCGGCAGGCTAGGAATGTTAAACCGACAGCAACTGTCAAGATTTTACACGATCGCGCGATCGCTGCTGCTACTTTACATCCGGGGATTTTGCACGCGGATAAATTTGTTGTGGGATTTCAAGTTGTCGATCGCACTGCAATGCTAGTTCCTCCTAATATTGTACCGGGAAATTACAGTTTAAAAGCTATTTATCTCAACCGCAAAACTGGCGAAACTTATCCGATCGACCTGCCTGCTGCTAGTATTAAAATCGAGGCAAAACTTGGTAACGAAATTAACGCGACTAATGTGGGGGCTGTGCCTCCGTGCCCGCCCTCTACGCCATCAAATAAACCCTGCCCGCCTGCTAATATACCGGAGTTGGATTTGGTGACTCAATTGAGAATGATGGCGGTTAATTTACCTCAAGGATTGACGGGTTTAGAACCTGTTTTCGAGCAAATCGGACGCATCAATCAATACGATCCAAATCAAGATTATACCGCCCAGGCAGAACAAGCGTTAGCATATCGGTTGCAACAGGAACCAAATAATGTAGAATGGGCTTATGCTTTGGCATTTTCCCGAGTATTGCAACAAAAAGTTGCAGGGTCGATCGAGGCTTTAGAAAAAGTCACGCAGCTCGATTCTCAAAACCCTTATGCTTACGCTTATCTGGCTTTCGTACACCTGTACGCTTGGCATCCCAAAGCCGCTCAAATTGCTCTAAAACCCGCGATCGAACTCAATCCAAATTTGCCGGAAATCAGAGTTTTAAACGGTGTTGCTAGTTTGATGCAAGGCAATCTCGTTCAAGCATGGCAAGATTTGCAATTCTTGAAAAAGTTGAACATTTAGCGAACAGCAGAATTCATAAAATTGTAGTTGAAAAAACTTGCGAAAAAACTGCTTTGAGGTGTCGATCGTAAATTGTAATGGCAAGCAGCGCACCCAGTGCGATCGAAAGCTTTGAAATCGCCTTTAAATCCACCTACCACACACCGATCCTAGGAATCAACCGGGTTTCTGGCTGCGACCTGCGTAAATCCCAGTTGAAAGCGTATCTTTACAATAATTTATAAATGCCTGAAAAAAGAGCTAATTTTCAGGTAAGTTTTGGGTAACATAAAATCACTAGCATCCAAGTTAACAAACTTCCCTGACATGGGAAGTTGGAAAATAGTGCCGTAAATTCATCAATTCATCAAGTGCGCGCTTGCTGTTCGGGAATCCGAAAAGATGCAGCAAATTTGTAGTGCAAACTTGTAGCTAATATTAACTGCTTCTCAGGTTCTTCCTGGGAACAGATTGTAGACTTCTATTTTCATGCCAGAGATCGATCCGTCAAATTTTTCTCACCTTAAAAATATGACAAAAGAACTAGCGATCGACACTCGCGGACTCACAAAACAATTCGATCGACATATAGCTGTCAATGAGATCGATTTGCAAATAGCAGCCGGCGAAGTATGCGGACTGATCGGCCCTAACGGTGCTGGTAAAACTACTTTATTGCGAATGTTAGCGGCGGCTGAGGAACCGACTACAGGGGAAATTTATATCAATGGCAAACGCTTGTTGCGCGATCGATCGAACCCTATTATCAAAGAGCGCATCGGCTTTCTTCCCGATGATTTTCCCCTGTACGACGACTTGACTGTTTGGGATTATTTAGATTACTTTGGCCGGCTTTACAACCTGCGGCAACCCCGCCGCCGAGAGCGGATTTACGCAGTTTTAGAACTGGTGCAATTAATTAACAAGCGCAACAGCTTAATTTCTACCCTGTCGCGGGGGATGAAACAGCGCCTGAGTTTGGGGAGAACTATTATTCACGAACCGCTGTTGCTGTTGTTAGACGAACCTGTTTCTGGCTTAGATCCGATCGCGCGATCGCACTTCCGGGAAATTATCAAAGCTTTGCAAGAAGCCGGGATGACTGTAATTATATCATCTCACGTCCTCAGCGATTTAGCCGAACTTTGCACCTGGGTTGGCATCATGGAATTCGGATATCTTGTCGAAAGTGCGCCTTTGCAAGAACTTTACAAACGCCTGAGCAAACAGTTAATTTTTATGTCCGTTTTGGGTAACATAGAAGCACTAACATCCAAGTTAAACAACTTTCCTTGCATAGAAAGTTGGGAAATAGTGCCGGAAACCGATCGAGTTTGCGCTCACTTTTCAGGAAGCCGAAAAGATGCTGCAATTTTATTGCGCAAACTCGTAGCGGCTAACATTCCGCTAACTGAATTTCACTGCACTCAAGAAGACTTAGAAACCATTTTCCTCAAAATGGGACACCAGCAAGCATCTTAAATAGTTGACAGTTGACAGTTGACAGTTGTCAATTGTCCACTGTTAAAAGCTTGAACAAAAATATCCAGTTACCTAATAACCTATGACACTTAACTTACTTGACCAAATCGGCAATTGGAATCCCCAGTTATTTCGAGAAATCAAAGGTCGCTTGAAAATGGGCAATATTGCGATCGCATCTGCCCTTTCCCTCAGCGGTCAACTGCTGCTATTCTTGTATTTTCGCGCTCAGATACCCGTCGCCCCTCCTCCTGGGCAGTACATTTACCCAACGTACAGCATATTTTGCACTAAATTTGATGCCAGTAATAATGAGTTCAAATGCGTCAGGGATGCCTTGGGAAACTTTCCCATTAATTGGCAATATTGGTGGCTAAACTTGTTTATTTATCTGAGTATATTTAGCGCGATCGTGCTATTAGTAGCCGGCACTTATATGCTAGTGGGCGACTTAGATAAAGAAGAACGCCACGGCACTCTGAACTTTATTCGTTTCAGTCCCCAGTCTGCCAAAAGCATTTCGATCGGCAAAATTCTCGGCGTTCCAATTTTACTGTATCTAGCAGCAATTTTGGCAGTACCGCTGCACTTTTATAGTGGATTAGTTGCTAAAGTTCCCTTGCATGGAATTTTAGGTTTTTATATAGCAGTTGTAGCTAGCTGTGGTTTATTTTACAGTGCTGCCATGCTATTCGGTTTGACAACAAGTTGGTTGGGAGGGTTTCAACCTTGGTTGGCTAGCGGTGCGGTTTTGTTTTTTATTACCTTAGCTTTTAATATGCCATCACAAGGCTATCCTGCTAATTACTGGATAACATTTTTGTCACTGGTTGCTGACTTGATAACATTTCTGTCACCGGCGGCTGTTTTGAAATTATCAGTCATTCGAGTTATCGGCTCAATTGTTGAAAACAGCTATTATGAATTGGGCTTAGCTGAAAGTTTCGATAAAGTGCAGTGGTTTAGCTTGCTAGTTGGTACAAAACTAGCGTTTGCTACTGCTTTGTCTTTGTTGGTTTGCGGTACGGGAACCTATTGGCTGTTGCAGGGATGGCAGCGCCGTTTTTCCAACCCCAGCGCTACAGTTTTGAGCAAGCGACAAAGTTATTTATTTGTTGCCTGCTGTCAAGCAATATTTTTAGGTTTTTTCCTCCCATTCAACTCCCGAAACTCCGCTGAAATTGTTTTGAGTTTACTGATTTTTAATTGGATATTTTTCTTGGTTTTAATTGCAGCTTTAACACCTGACAGACAATCTTTGTACGATTGGGCGAGGTATCGAAAACAAATCGTTCCGAGCAATCGGAAGTTGTGGCTGCGCTACCTGCTACTTGATTTAATTTGGAGCGAAAAAAGTCCGGCCGTAGTTGCGATCGCCCTTAATTCCATGATTCCGCTCCTGATTTTAATACCTTGGCTGCCACGGGATCAAAGTTTAGAACTTGTACTTATCTGGGTAGTTCTTGAAACAAATCTCATCACGATCTACGCCACCATTGCCCAGTTATTCCTATTGGCAAAAAATAGATACCCAGCAGTTTTAGCGTTAACTTTCGCAGTTAGTACGATCGCATTCTTCGGATATTTGATATTCCTGGTATACCTACTGGAAAATACCATTTGGCACATCTTTGGCGATCGATGGACTGATTTGATATCTTTAATATTAATGTTGCTCATGATTATCGGTCCGTGGACTGTGTTGGTGTTGTTGAATCTGAAATTGATGCGACAATTAAAACTCGCCGGAGAATCAGCTTCTAAAGCACTGCTGAAAGCTTGAAAAAGCAGGGAAATAATCGCGATCGAACTTGCGCCAGGGTGAATTTTTACAGTCCCTCTACAAAGGTGCTGGAGGCACAACCGAATTCAATTGGAGATACAGGAGCAGAAATTATCGCTCATTTCCTGATGCGCGATCGAACTCTGATACAACTTAACTTACAAAAAACTGGTATTTCCGCGCGGGGTAAAATGATTCTTTCTAATGCATTGAAAAGCAATCAAAAAATGTGCTATCTTATTCTAGATGGTCGGCTCAATGCCAAAGTTGAATCATTGTTAGAACGCAATCGTTCGCTCAATCCAAATTATGAATTAGAAAAGCCTCGCGCGCTCAAATACAAAAACATTAAATATCGGGATTTAATTATGACTCAACTCAGAATTGTTTCGCTCATTCCCAGCGCCACGGAAATTGTAGCAAATTTGGGATTAACTGATGCGCTTGTCGGTCGATCGCACGAATGCGACTACCCGCCGGAAATCCAAAAATTGCCTGTTTGCACTCAACCTAAATTCAATCCCGAAGGTACTAGCAGCGAAATTCACAACCGCGTGACGGAATTATTGCAAAATGCTCTCAGTGTCTATAAAGTAGAAGTAGATACCTTGGAAAAATTGCAGCCGACTCACATTATTACTCAAGCTCAATGCGAAGTTTGTGCTTGTTCTTTAGCAGATGTGGAACAAGCTGTTAGCACGCTGGTAAACAGCCAACCAAAAATCATTTCTTTGCAGCCGAATTTGCTGGCAGAAACTTGGACTGATATTCAACAAGTAGCTGATGATTTAGGAGTAGATGGAACCAGGGCGATCGAACTTTTGAAAAGCCGAGTAAATACTATCACTTCTCAAATTCAAACATTAGCACCTTTGACTGCTGGAAGAGTTCCCGAAGTAGCGTGCATCGAGTGGATCGAACCTTTAATGGCCGCCGGAAATTGGATTCCCGAATTAGTGACAATGGCGGGAGGCAATTCGCTGTTTGGAATCGCCGGCAAACATTCTCCTTGGTTGAAATGGGAATCGCTAGTAGCAGCCAATCCAGATATAATTATTTTCATGCCTTGCGGCTTCGATTTAAACCGCACTCGCACCGAAGCAATGCAGGTAGCTAAATATGCAGAATGGCAAGATTTGCGGGCTGTAAAAACCGAAAAAGTTTACGTTACTGATGGCAACTCTTACTTTAACCGCCCCGGCCCGAGATTGGTTGATTCCTTGGAAATATTAGCAGAAATCCTGCATCCAGAAATCTTTAATTTCGGATATCATGGTAGTGCTTGGCAGGTGTTGTAATTAGTTGAGAAACGAAGACTTTAACAAAACTCTTGTCCCCCCCTTCCTAAGGGGAGCCAGTGCGTTGCCCAGGTTCCCTCCGTTGTAGCAACTGGCGTGGGCTAGGGGGGATCGAAGTTTAATTATCTTGCAAGTAAATCTGGTACTACTTCAAACTTAAGTCGATCGCAGCAAACAATGCAACATCCGATAGCATTTCAGACTTGCGGGGAAAATTTCGATTAAGTTATGCGTATTTTAACGGAGAATGCGATCGCAGGCTGTAAATACTTACAGGGATTATGCGCAGGAAGTCAGAAATCGGGGGTTTTACACAAAAATACTGCATCGCAGCCTTTAATACCGAATAAAAATCCGTTTTCTTTAGTATTTGCGCGTTAGAGGCTGACCGATCGACCGAGGTTTGCAGTTACAGTCGTAACTGACACTAGCAAACCTGTCAGAAAAAGCAATGCTATCTTAGAGATGCGTAAATTTCCTTAAAGATTAACCCTCACAATTGAGGATACCATGCGTCAATTAATTTCTCGCGGTCGATCGACCCTCAGCAAAATAATTTTCAAGCAAATTATTCTGGTTTTGACGGTTTTATTTTGCGTTGGTGTAGGAATAACGATGGCAAGTATGTATCGTCTTTCTTCCACCATAATTAAATCGCAAGCACTCCAGAATGCTACACTTTACGCGCAAACGATTAAAGAATCCCGCACTCTTTACAGTAATGATGTTATCAAACCTTTAACCAAGGTTAATGCAATTAACTTCACCCACGATTACAAACCAACAAAAGTAGAAATTCCTGTACCCGCAGGCTTCTTAATCGAACTCGGAAATCACATCAGCAAACTCAATCCGGATGTGTCAGTCAGGCTGTACAGTGATTATCCTTTTCCTTGGCGGAAAGCAGAAGGAGGCGCGAGAGATGATTTTGAAAGGGAGGCACTTGCTTATTTAACAAAAAACCCCACAGAAGAATTTTTTCGCAAAGAGAAGTGGCGTGACAAACCAGTATTTCGATACGCGCAAGCTGATGTTTTAAGTGCTAGCTGCGTCAACTGTCACAATACTCACCCCGACAGCCCTAAAACAGACTGGAAAGAGGGAGATGTGCGGGGAATCTTGGAGATTATCCAGCCTTTAGATACCGTCAATCAAAAGACTCGCAACGGGATGCGAGATTTATTTTTCTTGTTAGTAGGACTTTCGGTTTTAGCAATTTCGGGATTGACTTTAGCCATCAGTAGATTGCGCCAAAATGCTAGAGAACTAGAACACCGAGTTTTGGAACGCACGGCGCAGTTACAAGAGGCAAATGTTGAATTGGTAAAAGAACAAGAAAAGAGCGATCGACTGTTGTTAAATATTTTACCGGAGTCGATCGCCGCCAAATTAAAAGAAGGTCAAAATAGTATTGCTGAAGGCTTTGCAGAAGTCACGATTTTGTTTGCTGATATTGTCGGTTTTACAGTGCTTTCATCGCAAATATCACCAGAAGATTTGGTGGAATTGCTGAATGAAATTTTTTCGGCATTTGACGATTTGACTGAAAAGCACGGCTTGGAGAAAATCAAGACGATCGGCGATGCTTATATGGTAGTGGGAGGATTGCCAAATCCTTGCGACAATCATGCCGAAAATATTGCCGAAATGGCTTTAGATATGAAGGAGGAATTAGTCAAATTTAATGCCAGACACAATGCGGGAATTAATATTCGCATCGGCATCAATACCGGCCCGGCGATTGCGGGTGTAATCGGTACTAAGAAGTTCATTTACGATCTTTGGGGCGATGCCGTAAATACAGCAGCCCGCATGGAATCCCACGGAATTCCCGGCGCGATTCAAGTAACGCAATCGACGTATAATGTTTTACGAGATAAGTATCTGTTTGAAGACAGGGGAATCATCCATGTCAAAGGCAAGGGTGACATGAATACTTATCTACTTGCGGGTAGATTAGCTAGCATTCAGCAGTTATTAGTCAGTTGATAGTGGACAGTCGATAGTTGACCTGGGACAGTTGTTTGGGAGTTTTGAGTTTTGAATGCGTGAGTTTTGAGTATTGACAGTTCAAAATTCACAACTGGTAACTTAAAACTTAGAACTCCCCCTCTCTCCCCCTCTCTCCCCAGTCATTAGTTATTTGCACAATATTAAATTCTATGTGGCTTCAAAGTTTAGCATTTTTGAGCTTTTTGAAAGCTCGTTTATCTCGACAAATAGCTTTATGGGTATTTGGAAGCATTCTTGTGATAGAGGGAATTATTCTAGTTCCCTCTTATTTCGTCACGAAACTGAACTGTTAACCCAACTCGAAGAGGTTTCTGCTGCTACTGTTGATTCTCTCGTATTCTTGCTCAAACAAGATATGTCCGATCGCACTTTATTCCAAACAAGAATTCAAAATATTACTAAAAATTCTCCCGTGGTTTTAGGACTGTCTATCTACCAAGCTGATGGTGAGTTAATGCTTGCATTTGGAGAAGTGCCCGAACTCAATTTACAGATAGTAAAAGACGCGCATATTTTCCGCCAACGAAGTTTAGACGGTAGCAGGTATGATGTAGCTTGGACAAACCGCTATCTCGGTGGTAAGTACATCTTAATTGTGCGCCATGATGCCTCCTCAGTCACGCGGGAACTGCACGCTTTTACTTGGAGAATCGCTGGTTTAGTTGCAATTATATCCGCTTTCGTCTGTTTGGTAACAATGCTAGTTTTGGGAGCAACAGTCATTGCACCGATCCTGAGACTGCGCGACGATTTAATAGCAGCGGGAGAAGCTTTGAGCAAAGATAAGGATACACCAGATTTTTACTCTTTTTCTGCAACAGGCAAGGACGAGTTAGGAGATGTCATGGTTGCCTTCAATCAAATGTTTTGTCGGGTTTACGATGAAATTTTGCAGCGCAAGAAAGCCGAAGAATTTTTGCGAGATGAACAGGAAAAGTCAGAAAGGCTATTGTTAAACATTTTGCCGCAGGCGATCGCCGATCGACTCAAACAAGGTAACAGCAATATTGCCGATGGATTTGCTGAAGTAACGATTTTGTTTGCCGATATTGTCGGCTTCACTGAAATATCTTCCCGCACGACGCCCGAAGCATTAGTCGAAATTTTGAACAGCATATTTTCCGAATTCGATCGACTGAGCGATCGCTACGGCTTGGAAAAAATTAAGACGATCGGCGATAATTATATGGTAGCCGGCGGCTTGCCCATGCCCTGTACTGACCATGCAGAATTGGTTGCTGAAATGGCCCTCGAAATGCGGGAAGCGATCTCGAAATTTAGCGACGAAAGCGGCGCGCCATTGAACATCCGCATCGGGATTAATAGCGGCCCAGTCGTAGCAGGCGTCATCGGCACTAAAAAGTTTATTTACGACTTGTGGGGAGATGCTGTAAATACGGCTTCGCGCATGGAATCTCAGGGAATACCCGGTAAAATTCAAGTGAGCGATGCAACTTATAAATTGCTGCACGATCGCTATTTATTTGAAAAACGCGGTACGATTGATGTTAAAGGCAAAGGAGAAATGATTGTTTATTTGCTAATCGATCGAAAACCATAATAAACCGATGCAAAAGCGCAAGTGCCGGGGTGTAATTCTTTCAGAAAGGGGTTTGCAGCGTTTTCAAGAAGCTGTTGAGCGATCGGCCATTGCCAAAAATGGGGGATATGCCTACACCTTAGAACAATTAAGCAATTTGACAGGAGTCAGCGTTCGATCGATCGGCCGAATGCGCAGTTGCAAAACCCCCGTCGATCGCCAAACTCTAGAAGATCTATTTAGCACCTTTAATTTGACACTAACCGATCGAGACTACATTCAGCCAGAACCAGAAACACCACCACCGCAACCTGTCGAGTCGATCGCCCAGGATTGGGGAGAAGCCCCCGACGTTTCATTATTTTACGGGCGCACCGCAGAACTCACCACCCTCACGCAATGGATTTTACAAGATCGCTGTCGCTTAATAGGAATTATCGGCATTGGTGGCGTCGGCAAAACGGCTTTATCGGTGAAACTTGCCCAACAGGTACAAGATAAATTTAGTTATGTAATTTGGCGATCTCTCCGTAATGCACCGCCTTTAGCAACCCTGTTATCAGAATTAGTGCCATTTGT
>JAAUPF010000108.1 GCA_012034575.1 Richelia sp. CSU_2_1
CAACGGACGCACCGACTCCAACTCCAACCCCACTCCGACTCCAACGGACGCACCGACGCCAACTCCAACCCCGACTCCGACTCCGACTCCGACGGCAGCACCAACTCCGACTCCGACAGCTTCGAGGATTCCTACTCCACCGACGGTTAGCATACCGGACTCGCCCTTGCTTTCAATTAGCTCGATCCCGCCGACGCCGGGACTGCTGCCCATGCCCAGTCCGACACCGGTGTTCCCGCCGTCCCCTCCTACACCTTTCGGGTTTTAGGTTCGATCGGGCGTGTTAGTTTTGAGTTGTGCATCCCCGTGCTTTCATGCCGGGGAATTGTCCGTGTGACTGATTGATTCGGAGTTCGGTTCTGCTGGAGCATCTTCTGAGACAGAAAGTTGTTCGTTGCACTCTAAAAGCGATCGTAGCTTCATGCGGTGGATGTAGGGCCAGCCGCCATGAGCTTCAATATTCCTCAGCAGTTTGTAAAGCGCTTGGCGGTTGTCCGGCAAAGACGCTTGAAATAAACCGTCCCGAATTTCCCGATGCAAACTTTCCAGCGCCCGCAGGACGGCCAAAAGCAGCAGACTGTCTCCCTGACAACTTTCGGCTAAAATCCGAATCTCCTCCGTCAGGGATTGCAGTTGAGACTGCAACTTTCCTGACTCTAAATCTTTGCCGTTGTCCATACTGCCGCTTCCTGTGAAATTGATAAGATTATTACCCCAAGCCGATCGCCGGCAAACTAATCTAGTTAGTAGCGATCGCCAGTTAGGGCCAATAAGCAACGTAACTTAAGTCGGTTGACTGGAGCAATATTAATTTGCAACCCAAGTCAAGAAAAGAGCACAACCCGTCGTACCATGTGTATTGGGCTACGATCCGAAGGTTTTCACAAATCCGAAGTTACTGCTTGACACGGGCTCTACTGGCTCGACTTTTTGAGTCGCAGTTGGTGCAGGGGTCGATCGGCCGTACTTCCGCAGCCTGCCCTCAGGCAATTATATTTTGCTCTAAGTAGGGTTTTTTCTTAATATATTCTGGTGTTGGATATTGAGGTTGACCATGAGATATCGCGCTTTAATTGTTGCACTTTTAGCAGTTTGCATGAGTGCTTTGGTTGCCTGTTCTTCTGCTCCTGATACAACAACGGTGGCGACTGCCGAGTTGCTGACCTACGATCAGATTAGAGGCACTGGCTTAGCTAATAACTGCCCCAGTTTGGCAGAAACTTCTCGGGGTTCGATCCCCATTGAAGCTGGCGGTACTTACAAACTTACTGGTTTGTGTTTGCAGCCCACCACTTATTTTGTTAAGGAAGAACCGGCAAACAAGCGCCAAGAGGCAGAGTTTGTACCGGGTAAATTGCTGACGCGGTTCACTTCTAGTATCGACCAAGTTCAAGGTACTCTCAAGGTCGGTTCCGACGGAACTCTGACTTTTACAGAAGAAGATGGTCTGGACTTTCAAGCAATTACTATTCAGTTGCCCGGTGGGGAACAAGTACCTTTCTTGTTTACCATTAAAGAGCTAGTTGCTACTTCTGACCCCGGAGTAGTTGCTATCAATACTTCCACAGATTTCCAAGGGGATTTTAACGTTCCTTCTTACCGCAGTGCGGGCTTTTTAGACCCGAAAGGTCGCGGGGTGTCAACTGGCTATGACAATGCTGTAGCGCTGCCGGCTACTGACAATTCCAAACTGAAACGGTCTAATGTTAAACTGGCTGACACTAAAACCAGAGCAGGTAAAATTTCTCTCCAAGTTGCTAAGGTAAACAGCGCTACAGGGGAAATTGGCGGAATTTTTGAAAGCGTGCAGCCTTCGGATACTGATTTGGGCGCTCGCCCCGCTTTGGATGTGAAAATCCGCGGCCTGTTTTACGCTCGCATTGAGCCTTCCATCTCGTAAAAGCAGTTTCTGCGCTCGATCGACTTTGTGCGAACTCTTGAGGTGTGTCTTGTCCTCAAGATCCCGCTTCCCTTTCATTAGCCAACAGTCTTGAGGAATTTAGAGGAATCTAACTGAAGACTGTTGACTGATGATTAATTTTAAGATATTAATTTTAAGATAGAAGGGCGATCGGTAGCGAGTTGCCGATCGGGACTGGGACTGAAAGTGGGTTGTTGCAAAAGTCCCGCATAATTTTTGAGTTTTAATTAATTAAAGTATTGTTTTCAAAGCGCTTGCGGGTTAGAATGCTGGTTGAAAAATTCGCCGCGATCGATCGCCGAACTAAGAATCCGATCGACCGATCGCAGCCCCGCACGATCGAACGCAAAACGGTGTGTCTGCCGTCACTCCTGCTAAGTGCTAGGATTACACCGATCTCCTCTAAAATTTTTCAGACTAGATGAAAAACTAGCTCTGAGCCAATGTCAGTGCTCTGCTCTATCAACCCCTATGCCGCCATGTCTTCTACTGCACTCACGAACGAGCCCAAAAGCGAAAACCTAAAAAGCGAAAACTTAGAATTGTTGCGCCAGTACCAACATTCTGCATCCCATGAAGTACGCAATCGGTTAGTTCAACTAAATATCGGGCTGGTGAGGAAAGAAGTTCACCACTGGATCAATCAGTGCGGGGAAAGCTACGACGATTTGATGCAAGTTGGGTGTATAGGTTTAATAGGAGCGATCGAACGTTTTGATATGTCGAAGGGACACGCCTTCAGTTCCTTTGCAATTCCCTACATTCGAGGAGAAATTCAGCACTACCTGCGGGATAAAAGCCCTTCGGTGCGGGTGCCCAGACACTGGCTGTCTCTAGAACGAAAGTCGGCCGCAATTGTTAAAGATTTGCAAGTACAGTTGAACCGACAGCCTGGGGATGCGGAAATTGCTTCAGCATTGGAAATTTCCGTGGCAGAATGGCAGCAGATCAAGCTGGCCCGCCTCAATCAATCGCCTTTGAGTTTGGATGCGCCGGTGCAGGATGAAGAGGAAGGGGCAATTTCTCTGGGGGAATTAGTACCTGACAGTAAGTACCGAAGTTTTCAGTTAGCCCAGGAAGATCGAATTCGCTTGCAGCAAGCTTTGTCTCAGTTGGAAAAACGCACTCGGGAAATATTGGAGTTTGTGTTTCTCTACGATTTGACGCAGAAGGAAACAGCAGAACGTTTGGGAATTAGTGCGGTAACAGTTTCTCGGCGCGTTAAGAAGGGGCTGGATTTGCTGAAGGAAATTATGACTAAACAGCTTTAATCAATTCTTGGTTGCCAGTTTCTGTTAAAAAATCCGGGCAAATTTGACTAAGGAGGCTCATAGAGGATTTTCCTAGATTGGTACGCGACAATTGTAACTTATCTAATAACGCAATTGTTCAGTTAAAGGGTCGATCGCACTGTCTCACAAGTAATTTTCAAGTTTCTTGTTTTCGGCACGACTTTTCTGTTGATGCTTCAAACCGTCCAATCCTCGATCGATAACTCCGACACTTTACCAAAATCTCGCTGATTGCGGGTTAACAAAATTAACTCGCGGGATAGGGCAATTGCTGCAATCCGCGCATCCATCTTTGCCAGTTGAATTCGTTGTGACTGCAATCGATCGAAGATTGCCGCTGCACCCGTATCAAATGAAACTAGGGGCAACACTTTGAAATCGTTGACGAGTCGCGCCATCATTTCATATCCTTTAACTACATCATTCAGATTGCGAGCGCGATTAATATAAGCGTGACTGCCAAGCATCTGTTCGTGAAACGTCACAGTCGATACGGCAAAATCCGATCGCGGGTACTGAGCCATGCGCGTCGAAAGGTTATTGTAATCTTGACCTGTTTGTCGCTGAAGAATGCTGAGATGATCTGTATCCAACAAATATCTCATGGCTCGTCTTGCGCTTCGAGAAAAGACTCATCTCCTTGGCGAATTGCTCGTCCGTAAGCAAGTACCTCCTCAAAAGCTGGTTCATCTTTGAAAGAGCCTGTAATTTGTTGCAGCCAATTCGTCGGCTCAGGAGTCGCAATTTGTTTCTGCAATTGGGCGATCGCTGCTTCCACTGCTGCAAGCCGTTCTTCTAAAGAAGTGTTAATTGCCATTTGTTTCTTAGTTCGTGTCCTTATTGTTCTATTAAAGGGCCGATAACAAACTCAGCATAACTGTTAATACTGATTTTGTTGAGATAATAAACGATCGCGAATTAAGCTTAGATCGGGTTGGATACCAGACAAACGTTGCTGAACTGCTTGAGCTAATTGCTCTCTGCGATCTAAATATGCTTCTACAGCATCTTGGTGTCGGAGATAGTAGCCAATTGTGTTATAGACATCGGACAAGATAGAGTCGAATATCGATGCACGATCGACTCGGGGGATGCACCATCTTGAAATGCACGAATCACAGTCTCCAGCAAAACCCTCGAACTGCCAACTCGAATTGCTCCGGTTTCATCTTCAAAAAGGGGTGGTGTCTCACGTTCTAAAACGAGGCTCATAGAGAATTTTCCTAGATTCTTACATGACAATTGTAACTTATCTAAGAACAAAATTGCTCTGTTAAAGGGTCGATCGTTTTGGCATTTACAACTCATCAATCGTCACTAATCCGCCTTCTGTGAACTGAATGACAAGTTCTTGTTCATCTAGCAAAGCAGTTCCAATTAAGGGTCGCCTTCCTGTCGCAATGACTAAGACTTCTCGCTCTAAACCATCCCAAAGAACGATCGCTTCATGAAGTGATAGTAAAACTTCGCTGTTATCCGCCAAATTTGCAGGAGTGTCATGTCTGAAGGTCAAACCCATTAACGCAACTGCTTCTGGGGGAAGACACAATTCTCCGGTGAAGCCCGTGTCGATGACAAACTCGATCGGGATGGTTGAACCATTCGGGAGCAAGAATGTTAGTGCGACTGTTGCGTGTCCATTTGTCACAATCCCAGAAATCACTTGCAGACACGCTCCATAACACCACCAAATGAGACAGCAACGTTATACCCAATCCGAATCCCAAAAAGTCTGGCGTTTGGATGTTTCTTACTAAGGTTGCGAGATGCTTGCAACCCAGTTTTATCGACTTCATAATCACCTGTCTCAATGTCGATGATGACCATCTTGCCAATATTTTCCTCAACCTCGATTTTTTGACGGATTCCATTCTCGTACAGTTGCTTTGCACGACGCGCAACTTCTTCACGGCTTAAAAGGATTGCTTGCATGGCTGACTCTCGATCGCGATTCGGCTTTTGTAGACTTTTCTATGATATCATGTTGGATTAGATCGGACTTGCTCTTTTAATCTTCATCAAAGTCGATCGCACTCTAAGAACACAATTGCTCTGTTGAAAAGTCGATCGCGCCGTCTCGCAAGTAATTCTCATGTTTTTTGTTTTCGGTACGACTTTTTTGTTGATGCTTCAAACCGTCCAATCTTCGATCGATAGTCCCGACACTTTACCAAAATCTCGATGATTGCGGGTTAACAAAATTAACTCGCCCAATAAGGCAATTGCTGCAATAGCTGTCACAAAGGTAAGTAAAGTACAATTCCCTGCCATTCCTCTTGCTCGCTGCAATCGATTAGCAGTATCAACTCATCAATTGCCTGTCGAATTGGCATTCGATCGTTGACAACAAACACCCCTGCCATCGGTTCTCCTGCTACTAAGCGATCGTAAGCAAAATCCGGCATCGTTGCACGATCGTGAGTCATAAGGATACGCCCATTCATTGCTGCCCAAGCTAAAATTGCTGGATCGTCTACTTCTCTTAACCCAACATCTTGAACCCGAATTAGGTCAAGATTAGGCTGACGCAAAAACATCCCTCGAACAATGTCACCATTGAAATTCTCGTCGCTTAACAAACTCAGCATAACTATTAATACTGATTTTGCTGAGACAATAAACGAGTGCGAATTAAGCTGAGATCTGGTTGGATTCCAGACAAACGTTGTTGAACTGATTGAGCTAATTGCTCTCTGCGATCTAAATATGCTTCTACAGCATCTTGGTGTCGGAGATAGTAACCAATTGTGTTGTAGACATCGGATAAAGATAGAGTCGAATATCGATGCACGATCGACTCGGGGGATGCACCATCTTGAAATGCACGAATCACAGTCTCCAGCAAAACCCTCGAACTGCCAACTCGAATTGCTCCAGTTTCATCTTCTTTGAGGGGTGGTGTCTCACGTTCTAAAACGAGGCTCATAGAGAATTTTCCTAGATTCTTACATGACAATTGTAACTTATCTAAGAACACAATTGCTCTGTTAAAGGGTCGATCGTACTGTCTCGTCTCACAAGTAATTCTCCGGTTTCTTGTTGTTAGATGGCACTTCGAGAAAAGACTCATCTCCTTGGCGAATTGCCCGTCCGCAAGCACGTACCTCATCAAAGGCAGGTTCATCTTTGAAAGACCCTGTAATTTGTTGCAGCCAATTCGTCGGCCCAGGAGTCGCAATTTGCTTCTGCAATTGGGCGATTGCTGCTTCCACTGCTGCCAGCCGTTCTTCTAAAGAAGTGTTAGTTACCATTGAGTTTACCTATTTAATTCTTATATCAAGTTGCTGAATTATTAGGTTGCTGGCGCTGAGCAATCTGGAGTAATAACCTCAATGCTTCATTGACAGATTCATCAGTCGGAAAAGCTTTGGCGATATCGGGATCTAAGAGCACTAGATTTGTGCCTGCTTGATATCTTTCAACATACTTGCCTCTGACACCTCCTGCCATTTGGGAGAAGTCATATTCAGAGCGTAGTTCGTCTTCTGGTTCGTTAACTTCCTTCTTCATAAAATCTCCGTTCTTGGCGAGTAGCTTTTCGAGCACTAATAATACGAGTGCGGTTTCCTCGATCGGTGTGAGAGACAACCAACAATTGCCCCAGTCCCGACATCCCAATGATAACGTAGCGGTCTTCTCCTATAGAGCGATCGGGGTCAGGAAATGTTACAGATAACGAATCGCCAAATACAGTTGCCGCTTCTTGGAAGGAAATACCGTGTTTTCGCAGATTGATAGCTGCTTTATCTGGGTTCCACTCGAATTCCATACAATTGTTATTTTAAAAAGCCGATCGCACTATTTTACAAGTAATTATCTTGCTGCAATCAGCAAATCTGACAACGCTTGAACAGATGCGCGATCGGTTTGAGGCGACCAAACCACTGCTTCAGTGGATGCAAGTTGTTGAAGCAACTCATTTGCTGGATCGATCTCTCCAGGTGGTTCTAAGCTGCATCCTTCTTCTTTGGCAACTGCCAGGAGAAGAAAGTGGATCAGTCGAAGTTTGTCTTGATGAGATAGCTGATTAACGGTCGGCAACAGTTCGCTGAGGGGCATACTGCTTGCTCCAGAGAATACGTTTCTTCATTATAGACTTGACCTTCTTGTTAAACTTAGAACCTTTATTAGGTGACAAATTTGCTAGTCCACTGAATAACTAATAAAGAAGATTTCCGATGGTCGATCGCTATCGTAAAGGATGATGTATCTGCTTGATATTCGGTGAAAAAAAATATGGGTTAGATCCCATTTAACTGCTGTCCTTGATGTCTTAATTAACTTGGATAGTGAACAGTTTTCCCAAACGAAGCAAGCAGCCTAATGTTCTCGATCGGCGGCTGCCAAAACCTTGAACTCAGCACCAGCCAATTCCTTCAGTCCGCTGCACCGGGGTTGTTGTGCCGCTGGCTCTCATGTCTGGCTTTGGTATTGTTTAATTGTCTCTGCAATCTCGATCATTAGCGGTCGGTCGCGTTCTAAATTGAATTTTGGCGCGTTATCCCAATCATAAAACCACACTGGTTTCCGTCGCAGCTCTTCTGGCTCAGTAGCGTATCTGGGAAATACATGGGCGTGTAGGGCTGCCTCACTATTACCCAAAATTTCGTAATTAATTCGGTTAGCTCTTGTCACCGCAAGCAAGACATCCCCCAACATTGCCATATCTTGCAAGAATCGATCGCGCTGATTGTTCTTCAAGGCATTTAGATCTGGAACAACTGGATCGGGAAGCAACAGTGAATAACCGCGCAAAAATTGCACGTCACCCAACACAATCCAGCCTGATAATACACGACAGATCGCAGTTGGATTATTGCCCTGACGAGCTGCTTCGACACGACGATGAAGAGGTATGTCAAAGACTAACTCTGTCAGTCCGCTGCACTGGACTTGTTTTACAGGTGGCGCTTACGAATAAAACGTTTCGTACTCATCATGATCCCCAATCCAGAACCAGGTCACCGTATCCGCTAACATTACTCCCACAGCCCGATGACTCTTCGTTACACGCACTGACCAAATATCTTCGTCACTGTCAATGCACTTAAAATGTAACGACGGATGAAACGGATTCTCTGCCCATAATCGATACGCTTTCCTGGCTCCGGCTCTGACCGCTGGACTCATGGCACGATACTTTTCCCAAAATGAGGGCAATGCCGCGGACTTCATAGCTGCTCATAGTCCATCGGCGCAGACATTCCCGCTGCAATCTCGGCTTTGGCTTTCCTGGCCGCCGCGACTAGATTATGCTTCGTCCGCTTAAACGACTCATCCCATCGCTTTTCTTCTTCAATTTCTGACAGATATGCGCGAACATTCTCCACTACCTGCTTTTGAAGCTCGTCAGGTAGGGACTCAAGCATCTTAACGATCGTGGTAATTGCAGGAGAAGACATGGCATCTATTCAGTGCAGTGGATCTTCTCTATTCTACAACCTTCGCCACAGACAAGCCATGTTGAAACATTGCCTCAACGTTATCCAAAGCCGTAGAACTTATAATTCGACTGCGCGCATCTCTCACCGTGGTTTGATGCTATCGCAAAAAAGCGCGTAACTTTTCCAGTTCATCACCCTGTAAACACTTGGCAAAACAACGATAGCTTCGAGCATTTGGATGAGGGAGAAAAGCAAAAAATCTTTCACGATTCCCTATCTCAATGGAATCAGATATTGAATTTTCCGTCGAGATATTGAATTGGCTTTGAATCACTTGCCTTGCGCGTGCCCCTAGAACTACGATTACCTTTGCTCTTGCTAGTTCTAAAATTCTCAACAAGTAGGCTTTCACACATTGCTCCTGTGATTGCTCTACGCCGATTTCGGCATGAGACTTACAATGCACTATTTCGGTAAGCGCATAATCAGTGCCTGGACTAACGTTCCGTTGAAGTAGCTCAATAGCACGTTGTCTAACCGATGCCCAGAATTGAGTAGAGCCACTGTATCTTCCGTCTATTAGCAAGGATTTCGTACCATCAATAATCCACTGCTTACGTCCTCCCCCAAAACGATAATTGAAATAATCGTGTACTTCGCTACATGACCAATCCCAAGTTGGGTAGTCTTCATCAGAACCAATTGATGGATTTGAACTTAGGAAAAGAATAGGTGCTTGCTCTATCTGACCACTCCAAGGTTCAGGCACTTGAAACTTTCCTAGTCCAAGTGAACTTTGATAATCAACAATTTTACGACATGGATTTTCAGCAGCAAGATCTTCTCGACACTCTCGTGCGTGAGGGCAATGAACAATTTCACTTAGCAGAGTTCTTTCAGACATTCCCAAACATTCCCAAAATGTATTAACTGATTACGAGGTTATGAAAATCAGCAGTCGGACTTATAATTGTATCGCAGTTGCGGTACAATACCGCATATAATCAAACAATACCGCAACTCGATCGCACTGCTCCTCGATACTCCCTATTCTGATGCTACCAGATTTGATATTACTCGCTGGGGTTGGGCGAAGCATTCGGGTATAAAATTGTCGCCTCGATCGAATTCTGTATTTGATATTACTCGCTGGGGTTGGGCGAAGCATTCGGGTATGAAATTGTCACCTCGACCGAAATTCTGTCGCCCGAATGCTTCGCCCCTACAATCTTTACTGCATGACTTATTAACTAACAGCTACTGCCTCCCCCAAAGGATGTTCTTGCAAGACCGATCGCAAGTATTTTCCAGTATAAGAACGAGGATTTGCTGCCACATCTTCCGGCGTTCCCGCTACAATAATTTCACCTCCCTTATCTCCCCCTTCCGGGCCGAGATCGATCGCCCAATCGCAACACCGAATTACATCTAAATTGTGTTCGATCACCAAAATCGAATTTCCCTTATCCACCAATCTTTGCAGCACGTTTAACAAGTGATGAACGTCGTAAAATGACAAACCAGTAGTCGGTTCGTCAATCAAATACAGCGTTTTCCCAGTAGCGCGGCGCGACAGTTCCGTTGCTAATTTTACCCGCTGCGCTTCGCCCCCAGAAAGCGTCGGTGCCGGCTGTCCCAACTGAATGTAACCCAAACCGACATCAACCAAAGTTTGCAGTCTCGCACCCGCCCTGGGAATGTTTTTAAACATTTCCAAAGCTTCCTCAACGGTCATGTTCAACACGTCAGAAATTGACTTACCTTTGTACTTCACTTGCAGCGTTTCTCGGTTGTAACGTGCGCCTTTACAAACTTCGCACTGCACGTAAACATCCGGCAGAAAATTCATCGAAATTACGTTCACGCCTTGCCCGCCGCAAGCCTCGCACCTGCCCCCTTTAACATTAAAAGAAAACTGTCCGGCTTTGTAACCTCTAGTTTTAGCTTCAACGGTTTCGGCAAACAAATCTCGAATTACATCAAACACTCCTGTATAAGTAGCAGGATTGGAACGCGGAGTGCGCCGATCGGGGATTGGTCGATGACAATTACCTTATCAACTACATCCTCTAAAGAACGTTCGCCTTTGGTTTTGAGCGCGTCCATATCGGTAGGTAAAGGCACTTTTTTGGTAAGATAGTGTTGCAGGGAAGGATACAGCAATTCATTGACTAATGTAGATTTTCCCGAACCGGAAACGCCAGTAATGCAGACGAGTTTTCCGAGGGGAATTTCGACATCGATATTTCTTAAATTGTTGCGGCGGGCGTTCTGAATCGAGATTGTTTTGCCGTTACCTCTTCTCCTCTCGGCGGGGGTTTCAATTACTCGCTTGCCCGACAAATAAGCCCCGGTTAAAGATTCCTCGGCTGCCAGCAATTCGTCTAAATTTCCCTGCGAAATAATCTTGCCTCCATGCACGCCGGCACCGGGCCCGATATCGATGATGTGATCGGCCGATCGCATGGTTTCTTCATCGTGTTCTACCACAATCAAAGTATTGCCTAAATCGCGCAATTTGGTTAAAGTTTGCAGCAGGCGGGAGTTGTCTCTTTGGTGCAGTCCGATACTCGGTTCGTCCAAAACATAGAGGACTCCCGTCAAGCCGGAACCGATTTGCGTCGCGAGGCGAATTCGCTGCGCTTCGCCGCCAGAAAGCGTCATTGCCGGACGGTCTAATGTGAGGTAATCTAACCCGACATCGAGCAAAAATTGCAATCTTGATTTGATTTCGCGGAGGGCTAAATCCGAGATTTGAAATTGTCGATCGCTCAACTGCAAATTATCGATTCTCTCCCGACATTCCCGAATTGAAATACTTGTTAAATCTACAATTCCGTACTGTCCCAGCCGCACCGATAGCGCTTCAGGTTTCAAGCGTTTGCCGTGACAAACTTCGCAAGGGCGATCGACCCGATATTGTTCCAATTTCTGCTTGATTAAATCGGAACCAGTATCCTCGTACTGGCGCTGCAACATCGAAATTACACCTTTAAAATCTCTCCTGAGATTGTCTTTACTGGCATCTCGTTTTTTATTGTCTGCCGTTCCCTTGGGTTCGTTGCCGTACAAAAGTATTTGCTGTTGTTCCGGCTTTAAACGATACCAAGGAGTGTCGATATCAAACCCGCAACTATCAGCAACGCTGCAGAGTAAAGAGAGATAATAAGAATTATCTTTGTCAGACCAAGGGGCGATCGCGCAGTAAACTGGTGCTTTAGCATCCGGCACAACCAATTCCGGTGCAAAGGTGCGCAAACTTCCCAAACCGTGACAGTTCGGACAAGCGCCGTAGGGCGAATTAAATGAGAACAATCGGGGCGAAAGTTCTTCCATTACCGCCCCGTGTTCGGGACAGGCAAAGTTTTCGGAAAAGACGATCGGCGGATTCGGTTCGGGATTGTCATCGCTTGGCAATTCTTCAATTATTGCGATTCCCTCGGAATGGCGCAAGCAAGTTCCCAGAGAATCTACTAATCTTTCTTCTAAACCGGGTTTTTTTATTAATCGATCGACAACTATCTCGATATTGTGCGTATGATTTTTATCTAATTCGATATTTTCGGAAAGATCTAAAATTTCGCCGTTAACTTTGACTCGAATAAATCCTTCAGAAGCTAAACTCGACAGTAATTTGCGGTGAGTGCCTTTTTTGCCGCGCACTACCGGTGCGAGAATGTGAAAGCGAGTACCGTCAGGAAGCGCCATCACTCGATCGCACATTTCATCAATTGTCTGCGGCGCAATGCAGCGATCGCAAATCGGACAGTGCGGTTCGCCGGCTCTACCGTACAGCAATCTGAGATAATCGTAAATTTCTGTAACAGTGCCGACAGTCGATCGCGGGTTGTGAGAAGTTGACTTTTGGTCGATCGAAATAGCCGGACTCAAGCCTTCGATCGCGTCTACATCGGGTTTGTCCAACTGTCCTAAAAACTGGCGCGCGTAAGCGCTGAGAGACTCCACGTAGCGGCGCTGTCCCTCGGCAAAAATAGTATCGAAAGCGAGGGAAGATTTGCCGGAACCGGAAACGCCCGTAAACACGATCAGTTTATCGCGCGGCAGTTCCAAGTCGATATTCTTCAGGTTGTGCTGTCTCGCACCGCGAATCCGAATTGTATTGAGGCTGTTGGGGTGGGAAGCCGTTACGTGATGCCCGTTGCGAGATGAACTTGGTTGGTTGTTTGAGCTTTCGGCGCGTTGGGACATGAGAGTAGTGCAAAACAGTGCTTAACTATCTTAGCGCTGCTTTTGGATTAGCTGGCATCCAAACTCAAGAATATCCAAACAAGCGATCGCTGGTATTTTTATTGCCTGTTGCGCTTGTACTTGCTTTGACTGTTGCTGTTTTGCAAGAGTCTAGATCCCCCTAAATCCCCCTTAAAAAGGGGGACTTAAAGAGTGCTTCCGGCCCCCGACCTAAGGGGGGCTAGGGGGGATCTAACTTTAATCACAAGACAGAACTCTGTAACTACTTTCTATGTTTTGCAATTGTCAGCGTTGTTTGTGTCGATCTGTTATGCCCGATCGAACATAATTTCAAACACTCCATCGGGAATAAATCGAGATAATGCTCTCAATCGATCGTCCGCATCTTGACGGTTGAAAAAACGGGCGATCGTATAATTCTGAGCGTTCGGTAAAATGCGGACGATCGCCCAACAATTGCGATCGCTCTCATTAAACTTTTCTGTTATTTTAGATCGCGAATTCGAGTTGAGTTCGATCGCGGGGCGATCGCAGATTGTCAGAGAATTGGCTTTTCTGAGAGTATTGAGGTAACGGGCGATCGAACTACCTTTGAGATTTGTCCCGACGCGCAGAATCGCAAACACCGCCACGCTTTCGAGCTCTTGCTGAGTCATGCGCGCACTTGCAGCATCGAAATCCGCATCCGAGTAGTCGCGGATATTCGACAGCAGTTGCGTGATGCCGAAATCATTCAAAGCTTGTTGGTAGCCGCGGGTATATTCGCTGCCGCTGCTCGGAGGTTGTAACATGATTATTGTCTCCTTTTACCGAGGACTCCTTGTATTTGGGGAACCAAAAGCCAGCGCGAGCCGTAGGAAGTTCAGTGCTGGCTTTTGATTCTCTAAAACTTTACTCATATATGCAGCATATGTCAAGCATATATGCGACATCTAACCCAGCAGTCTCGATACAGCACAATAACGATCGCCCTAAATAAAAAAAATACTCAATTTCTAATGGCTAAACGTGTATCAACCTCCTTAGCAGAGGGAATTTATGACCTACTTCAAGAGTGGGCAAACGAAGAACGCCGTTCAATCAGCGGCTTGTCGGCATTCATTTTGGAACAAGCAGTGAGGGAACGCCAAAAACAAGTACAAAAACCGTCCCCTCCATCCGATGAGAAACCAGATAAAAATTGAGTGAAGTGCGATCGATGAATACCTCAAGCAGATTGAGGACTGCTGTTTTTTTGCTACTAATTCACGGGCGAAGCGGAGACGATCGAGTGCATAGTGTGTCGAAGTAGCTGCATTATGCTACTCTTTCGACAGAACCGTCTAGATACATCACAATGACGATCGGCATAAATTAAGAAAATATTGAATTTCTGATGACCAAACGCTTTTCAACATCAATAGCTGATGGAATTTATGACTTACTTGAGGAATGGGCAAATGACGAACGCCGTTCGGTAAGCAGCTTAGTCGCATTCATTGTGGAACAAGCGGTGAGGGAACGACAAAAACAAACACAAAAACAGTCCCCGCCATCCGATGAGAAACCCGATCGAGATTGAGTGAAGTGCGGTCGATCGAACTCTGAAAGAAGTATTATCGATCGGCATTAAATTTGGTGTATTTACGTGCGATCTAAATTATTGCACGCCAATAAACTTGTGAGTTTGCAAAGACAGCCTGTAACTCGGATGCTGTTTCAGCAACTCCAAAATTATCGGTACCGCGCGCTCTTTAACGCTCCATTCCGGCTGCAAAAACACCGGAATATGCGATCTATCCTGCAAATATTTACTGTAAAAATCAACTTCTTCACCAGTGCTAATTACCAACTTAATTTCATTAGCTCTCTGCCAAAAAATCTCTTGCACCGGATATTTAGGATTGACGTGTTCCTTAGGAGAAAGAGTAATCCAGCAAGCAGGCGAAACATCTTGCCAGCAAGCACCAGAAGTTTCAATACTTACTTGTTTGCCCGCATCTAATAAAGCCCCAACTAACTCAGGTAAATCTGAGTGAATGAAAGGTTCGCCGCCAGTAATTACCGCTCTCGGAGACTGCAATTCGGCTAGCAGTTCAGAGATCGCGCGCGCCTCTGAGGGCAAGCTTTTACCTCCATTTGCATAGCCCGTATCGCACCAAGGACAACGCACCGGACAGCCCGCCAATCTAATAAAATCAGCTAAAGCCCCCGTCCAGAATCCCTCGCCTTGAACCGTATTCTGAAAAGTTTCGTGAATTGGCAATTTTATTTTTAAGTTCGATCGCAGCATATTCGTCTCAAACTAATTAATAATATTTGTTATGACTGTAACAGATAAGGGTAATTGGTAATCGGTAATTAATAATACTAATTGGCGATTGCTATAATTGCTGCGATCGAAGTTTACTTACTCGATCGAGCCTATAAAAATCCCCTTGTTTCAATCTCTGCTAGCTTCGCACTTGTTCATTACCAATTACCTATTACCAATTACCGCTTTCCCAGTAACTTAAATTATTTAATTCTGTTCATCAGGCTGCATCAAAGTAGCCCAGCGGCGTTTCAATGCCAAAGTCAGCCCGTCACCAATCGGAACAACGCTGAGAGTAATTCGCGGATCGTTGCGCAACTTGTCGTTGAAATTGCGAATCGCTAGGGTACTTTCATCTTGTACTTTAGGATCTGCCACTCGTCCCGACCAAAGCACATTATCAATTACAATTAAACCGCCATTACGCACAAGTTGCAGCGATCGCTCAAAATAAGCCTCATAATTTTCCTTGTCCGCATCAATAAATACAAAATCAAAGGTTCCTGCTTGCCCTTCAGCTATTAACTTATCCAGAGTATTAATCGCAGGCCCCAACTGCAAAGAAATCTTATGTGCCACACCCGCAAGTTCCCAATAGCGGCGCGCGATCGCAGTATATTCCTCGCTGACATCGCAAGCAACAATGTGACCGTTTGAAGGCAGCGCTAAAGCCACGCACAGCGAACTGTAGCCCGTAAAAACGCCAATTTCTAGAGTTTTAGTAGCACCCATTAGTTGCACCAACATCTCCATAAACTGACCCTGTTCGGGAGCTATTTGCATCGCAGCCATAGGTTGCTTAGCAGTTTCCTCTCGCAGTGCAGCGAGAATATCGGGTTCCCGCAGAGAGATAGATAACAGATAATCGTAAAGTTGAGTTTCCAGACCAAGAGTTGAGTTTGCCATCGATTTATCCTTGCTTATCCTTGCTGCTGACTTTTGATTTTAGATTCTAGATGTGCATTGAATGAAAATTGGACATGGAAATTGGACGCGGCGCGGTTAATTTTGACAGCTATTGTGCTGTGGCTGCTAGCTGGTTGCTGTACCGCCGTCTCAGTGACACGAGGGCAACTGTTAAAACGCCCGATCGGCCTCTAAATTAGTGTATCTCAGCTACAAGCGATCGATCGGGTCTGTATTGTGAAGCTTTCATGTCGCAGAGTCGGTAAAATTATTGATGGATCGATCTTGCCTTATTTTAGATCTATCTCAGCATTAATGCTCGATTTCAATGCTATACGCGCTCCGAACAACACCGATGCCAAGACTAATTTGTCATATAAAGTAAAAAATTTGCAGTTCCGCTTTAGTCAAGATAGCGCAACTGCAAACGATAAAATCTTTGAATTCGACGAAACTTGCGCAAAAAAAATATTTCTGGGAGAAATCTTCGCTCTTTGGGAAAGGTATTGATGTAAACAACTGGTTGTTGGGCGGAGGGGGCGCAAGTCCCGATCGATTTACTTATCGAGCCGCATAGTAATAGTAATCCGCTGTGTAATCGACGCGAACAGTGCTATTTTGCTTGGAAATATCGCACCCGCTGTTAGGTGCTTTACCTCCTTTCGTATTCAAGCGGTGGAGGTAAGTCACCTTGCTAAATAATCCATTGCCTTCATGGGATTTTGCACTTAACAGCAACAACGGAATAGCGCTAGCATCCGGTGAATCCAGGCGTTCTTTGACTTCGCCGACAACTTTACTTCCATCTTGATGCTCCCAAGTCGGCCCGCCGTAATGTTTGCCGATTAATGCGCCGGTTTCGTTCAACAAAGTAGCTTCCGGTGCTTTTAACGTCCATTCAAATTTGCTGCGATCGTTTGCTTGGGGTTGACAAACGTAAATTTGCACGCCTTTGGCAGGTGTTTTGAGAATTAAAGCATTACCAGATGGCACTTTTAATTTTTCCGGCAAGTCAGAAGGTTCCTGGTTAGTATCGCTTTGAGTGCGATTCTGCGCGACTGGATTAACTGCCGTCGTCGGCTGTAGTGGGAATACTGCAACGGTAGCGGCATTTGCTATCGGAAAACTAATTGCCACTAAAATCGGCACCGCTAAAGATAATTTATGAGGCAGTTTTGATGGAATTTTTAGTTTCATTAACTTTCTGCTCGAGTGCGATCGGTTCGATTATATCGGGCGATCGCCAAAACGGCAATAGCCTGGAATTTGAAACTAAATGAATGTCAATCTCTTTCCCTGTGAAACTTTCGTAAGTGTCACACAATTTCTACCTACAAACACTGCGATCGCCAGGGCTGCAAGTTCCGATTAATAGGGCGCTTTTCTAAGTGTCACAGCCTTTGTTATTTGCCCTGCCAAAACGCGCACAATTTAAACAACAATTCGCAAAGGTACTTGCAATGTATTATTACTCTTTCGCAGGTTTCGGTGCAGTTACAGGTATATTTTTACTTTTAGTTTTTGCGCTCCTGCAATGGTTGCACATTCCCTCCGGCAGCTTCATCGATTGGGTCATTGCTATTGCTATTTTTGAGTGGCTGTTGCTGATAGTTACAGTTCCCTGGAACATTCATTTTGAAGCTAAAGAAGTTTTAGCACAAGGGGCAGAATCTACTAAAAAAAATATTGCAGTCGATCGCGCGCAACTCGAATACGTTACTGTATTAGCCAGTCGATCGCTCTGGGTAGCAGTAGCACTTCACTTGTTAAGCGCGATCGCTCTTTACGCCCTAGCAGCCACTGGTATTAGCGCCATTGGCTATCTCAGTTCCGGTGCGGCACTGCTGTTAACTTTACTGCGTCCAGCTATTAGGGGTTATCAGTATTTAGCCCAACGGCTGACAGCAATTCGTGGCGAATTTTTGCATCCCCGCGAAGATATTGTCGAACTTCGCAACCGCTTTGCAGATTTAGAATCTACAGTGAGAAACTTAGCAGATAAATTCAACTCGGACGATCGTACTTCTTGGGCGGCAATCCAAGAGCGGGAACGGGAAGTTTTGAGAAGAGATTTAACTAATTTAACTGCTGCTCTAGAACACTTGCGATCGACCAATCAAGCAGAACACGTTGCACTAGCAAGAAATGCAGAAAGCGCGATCGCCCAACTCACTGATGACGGACAATTTCTCAACCATGTCCGCGAAATTCTTCGCTTTTTCAAAGAAGCGTAAAACAAATTAGTCGAGAGTTGAGAGTTGAGAGTTGATAGTTATTAGTGCGAGCGTCCCCGCTCGCGATCGAATTTGATAGTGCGAGCGTCCCCGCTCGCGAGCGAATTTAATAGTGCGAGCGTCCCCGCTCGCGAGCGAATTTAATAGTGCGAGCGTCCCCGCTCGCGAGCGAATTTGATCGTGCGAGCGTCCCCGCTCGCGAAAATTTGTTAATAAGGGTTACGACGCTCCCATTCCCCATCTTTAGATAGATGACAAATAGTTGCAGGCTGTGAAATTATCAATTAAATAGAAATTTATCCTTCTAAAGGAAGACTAAATAAAAGTATTTTCGACAACAATAATTATCAGCAAACTATAACTTAAGGTAGTGTGTTAATGAGCTAGCTGAGGTTTAATCTGGGATTATTAAGTCAAAGACATTTTTTGAAAAAATAACTCAGGAATAAACCATGACTACTAACAAATCAACACCAGCAGACGAACAAATCGAAGCTAATATGGAAGCTCCCCACTACGACAGGGGCATTACTCCCGCCGAGACAGCAGCACGCCAAGAACGCGAAGGTGCTAACTTCATGCACCCAATCACAGAAGAAGAACAAAAAAGCGCAAAAACAGACGATCAAACCGATAACGAAAGCATTCGCACTACAGACGGTTATACAGTAGACAAAGAAGGTCTCGTCAACAATTACGCGATCGAACCGGAAATGTACATCAACGAACCGGGGGATTTGAGAGAAAAAGAAGCAGCCGAAGCCGCAGAACGCGCTCGATTGCTTGCCGAACTCAAAGAGCAAAAAGATGAGCAAGGACAACTGACAATGGAAGCAGATACTCGCGGCAAAGGTCCCGGAATTATTTAACAGGAATTATGCAGGGACCCCAGCAACCGGGTTTTTGACGAAAATGTTCGATCGAGACCTGCAGGCTCAATAAAAAATCCGGTTTCTTCGGTCTTAGCACGGAAGGTGCGATCGAAATTATCTCTACTCGCTAGGGACGCAACAATTTTGCGTCCTTGCTTTAACAATATGAGGTGCACCTGATTCTTTGAATTTCATGATTTTCGAGCATTTCTGGAATACCTCACCTACCTGAGAAAGGCTATAGTTCACGCTCTCACATTTTCCATCAGCCAATTAAACTTAGCCTGAGCAAGTGCCAAATTCTCCAACACGCTCGGATTGATGTCTTCCAAATCTAGGTCGGGATGTTCTAATTCTATACTCCGACCGTATTCTAAGTGTCTGATCGTACCCCGCATTCTATCTGCCAGACACAGCGAAATTCCGTGATAAAACCGGGAAGCAAAGCCCATATCGTGCTGCAGTTTCGTTACTAACTGCCTCCGGGGAATCGCCAGCAAGTGAGTTTCTTCAATCGCTTTCACCGTTGCCAAAGGTGGGCGAGCGTCAATAAAAGAAACCTCTCCCACAAGCTCTGCAGTTGATATCTGAGCCAGTTCTTTTGCGCTCTCAGTATCCTCACCGTCGAGCAAAACGCTCAAAGTTCCTTTCAAAACTATGTACAGTGCATCAAGCTGTCTCCCTTCGTGAATCAGGAGGGTACCTGGGGGGAGAATTTCTTTTTTGCCTTTTTGGACGATCCAGTCTATATCGTCATTATTTAACTGGCTCAAAATAAATAGTGCTTTTTTTCTGCTGTTCGGCATAGGTCTAGCTCCATATTGCTTTTTTTATAACAATTAGAGGCCGCCCGATCGCAATTTTTCTCGCAGCAGCCGCTTCTCTTTCAGTACAATGTTACCCACAATTATTTGTCAATAATAGCATTTGTCGAAACTTCTACTTTCTTTCACTATAATTCAGACCCATAAAATCTTCCCTATTAGTCACCTCAAAGGCAATGGTAGCAGTCCAGTGCTAGAACTTAGAACCAAAAGTGCCCGCACAGCCTAGCTTTTAGTTTGGGTGCGGGGCTATTAAAAATTTTTGGCATTAAAAAGAGGACTCACGCAACTCTCTGTTTTTGCGTAAGTCCTCTCCTGTTAATTTTGATGTCGCTCCATCTCCGGAGTCCGGTTTTTTCCGAGCGAATCAATGGGGCTAAACCAATTTCAGATCCGGATAGCCTGCCAGCATATCGTCAGAACTCAGAGTATCCCCGCTAGCTTGAGGAGTCCACAGCACCTCAAAGGCCAGCAGTTGCTCGCTCGATACTCCGCCAATCTGCCGCAAAGCTTGGCGCAAGTCGTCGGAATTTTTCACGGCGGGCAGTTGCAGCTTGCCTTGAGTACCCGCAATAATTGTCACCACAATGTATTCGCCAGGAGCTCGATCGCTCTCGGTAGCAACCAGTTCGCCGTTTTCCTGCAAACCTGGCAGTATTTTGTTGCTCCCTGCCTGGTGAAGCTGGTTGTTAAAATTAGTCAGCGTTTCCTCAGTGAATTTGCTGCGCTCGGCGAGGGAAAATTGGTTGAATTTAGCTTCTGCTGCTTCTAAGCGAGTTTGCTCGGATGCGGCCCCTGCATAAACCCAATATTCTGGGTGGCGCAGCAAGGCGAGTGTCGATTCTTGCAGCACTTGAGCTCGTCCTGAGGCTGTACCTGTATCTGCTCTTTGGGCTAGGGAGTCAAGTTCAGCTTGCAGGCTGCGGGCTTCGGCGAGCAAACCGACTTGCAAGCGGGCGACAGAAACAGTTGTCGGCGCGCTGTAGCCGAGTTCGTCAGAGCCAGCACCAGCCCGACGGAAGCTCTGAACCAGAAAATTAGCGATCGAAATAAAAATCAAAATTGTAAACAAGCCGCCAAATCCGCCGCCAAAGCCAAAAAACGGCAGGAGGAACGGAAATCCGAAGCCGCCGCCCGGATAGTAGCCGCCGCCCGGAGATGTATAAGTACGACTTGGAGACGTGTAAGTGCGCGTCGGAGTTCTAAAAGAGCCGCCGCCGATGCGCCCGCCACTGCGAGCCGCCAGTGCCCCGTCAGCGTTACTGAGGGCGAGTGTCAGTACAAGCCCGATCGCAAATACTGATTTCAAAAGCGGTTTAATTGTTGAAAGTAGTTGCTTGTACATAAGACCGTTACTATTTTCGATACATTTATAATCTACCGCTTCCTCAGGTTACTGGGTACGGAGGTTCCAGGTAGGAACCAAGGGAGATATCCGTACCTCAAGCGCGATAGTTCCTTTTGGGATAGACAAAAATAGACAAAGCGCAATGCTCATCTTAATCGGGCTTTAAGCAACGGCATCGCAGAACCACATTTTGGTGGGGACGAAGACCTTATACGCCTTGGATGTACTACCAGACACCCCCTATCCCTCTGTCAACTGTCAACTGTCAACTGTCAACTATCAAAAGACTAACCTCCTCCTACAATTGTGACAATTTCCAAACGATCGCCCTCTTGCATTTGTGTAGTTTCCCAAAATTGTTTGTGCAGAATTTCGCCGTTATATTCCACAGCTATCAAACGCGGGTTTAAAGCCAATTGTTCTAACAATTCTGGCAGCTTCGTGTGGGCCGGACAACTGCGGTTTTCTCCGTTAACTTGTAAAGTAATTCGATCGGTCATGAGTCATTTGTTAAAGGAAGAAGGAAGAGGGGGAGAGGGGAGAGTGGGAGAGTGGGAGAGTGGGAGAGTGGGAGAGGGGAGAGTGGGAAGAATTACATAACTGTCAACTGTCAACTGTCAACTGTCAACTGTCAACTTGTCAACTGTCAACTTGTCAACTGTCAATTTTGATAAGTTTTGTAGCT
>JAAUPF010000109.1 GCA_012034575.1 Richelia sp. CSU_2_1
CCGGTGCTGGTGCTGGTGCTGGTGCTGGTGCTGGTGCGGGCGCTGGTGCCGGTGCTGGACTCGGCTGGGGAGTTTGACTGATGGTGCTGGCTGTCGTGCAGGAACCTAAATTACTTTCGTCGTTGGGATAGCCGCTAGCCACATACCCTTTGACGGGAGCCGTAATTTGAATCCAGAGGCGGCCGTCAGAGGCTTTAACAGATTTAGCGCCTTGGGACAGCGTTACTTGAGTGTTGAGTGCTACACCGCCAACGCGGGGGGATTTGGGGTCGGGATTTTGCCGGACTGTCAAGCCTTCCTTAGGAACAACTTTGCGGCACAGGCTATCGGCCTGAGCGATTTGAAAGGTGGCGCTATCTTGAAATGAAATATTTTCGGCATCCTGAGCGGGATTGGATGTATCTCCGGTGGCAATAGCGATTGCATTTGCCTGCACGCTGCCAGATACGATCGCAACCGCCCCCAGCAATGCTGCGGATTTGTGCCAACAACTCGCGTTTTTCATGCGTTCAACTCCTCTTTTAACCAAAACCATTATCTTAATTGCAGGTCAATATAGCAAAAAAAATCGATCTCTATTCCCGAATCCCACTTTAAAAAATCTTATGCGTTGCCTTCTGTCAAGTATTTTTTCTATAAATTTATATTTGCTTCCATTAATTTACGGAAAGAGTTGAGAGTTGAGAGTTGACAGTTGAGAGTTGACAGTTGACAGTTGTGAGGGAGTTCTAAGTTTTGATTTTTGAGTGCATGAATGCGTAAATTGTCTTTAACTCAAAACTCAAAACATACTTGCCCCAATCCGCTATTCAAAACTTCTTACCAATTCCCAATTCCCAATTCCCAATTCCCAAAATCTCCCTACTGAAATCCTAGAAATCAGGTATTAAAATTGCCGTAAAAACCGCAAATCGCTAGCATAAACCCGGCGAATGTCGTCAATTTCGTACAACACCATCGCAAACCGCTCGACACCAAAACCTGCCGCAAACCCAGTATATTTTTCCGGGTCCAAACCAACTCCTTGCAGCACGTTAGGATCGACGGTACCGCAGCCCAAAACTTCCAGCCATTTACCGTTCCACTGCAAATCTACTTCCGCCGAAGGCTCTGTAAACGGAAAATAACTCGTGCGGAAACGCACCGGCAAATCTTGCCCGAACATTTGCCGCAAAAACTCTTTAATCGTGCCTTTCAAATCAGTAAATGTCAGACCTTCATCAACTGCTAAAAGTTCGATTTGGTGGAAGACTGCCGCGTGGGTGGCATCCACAGTATCGCGGCGGTAAACGCGGCCGGGCGACACGATCCGAATCGGCGGTTTCTGCTGTTCCATGTAGCGGATTTGCACCGAAGATGTTTGAGTTCGCAGCAAGTTACCACCGGGCAAATAAAATGTATCTTGCATATCCCGGGCCGGATGGTCGGGCGGGGTGTTCAGTGCCTCGAAATTGTAATAATCTGTTTCCATTTCTGGGCCGTTGGCGACTGTATAGCCGAGGCCGACAAAAATATCTAAAGCGCGGTCTATAACGGCGTTTAACGGGTGAATTCTGCCTTGGGGGCGAAAAATTCCCGGCATAGTGACATCGAGGGTTTCTGAGGCTAATTTGGCTTGGATTTGGGCTGTTTGGAGGGCGGTGCGCTTGTCTTCCAGGCCGGTTTGCAGGGCTTCTTTGACAGCGTTGGAAAGGGCACCCAATTTCGGCCGCTGGTCTGGCGGCAGTTTGCCCATCATGCCTAAAATTTGAGAGAGTTGACCTTTTTTGCCGAGGTAGCTGACGCGCAACTGTTCTAGCTGTTCGAGGGTATTAACAGATGCGATCGCGCTTTTGGCCTCTTGGCTGAGGGTTTCTAGTTTAGTTTCAATGTCGCTTAGCTGAACAACCATATCGATCGATTTTAGATTTTAGATTTTAGATTTTAGATTGAGGGATTGGGAGATTGAGGGATTGGGAGATTGAGGGATTGAGGTCAAGCTGAGTTTAGCGTAAATTGGGAGCGATCGCTCTAGTTAAGTCTAGTTTAGTATTGTGGTCTAAGGCATACCCCATTTTGAATGAAAATTCTAATTAGCAACGACGACGGCATCTTTGCACAAGGCATCCGCTCTCTCGCCAACGCTCTCGCTACCGCCGGCCATGAGGTGAGCGTGGTGTGTCCCGACAGAGAACGTTCCGCCACCGGCCACGGCCTGACTCTCCACCAACCAATTCGAGCGGAAATTATCGAATCTGTTTTTGAGCCTGGAGTCACAGCTTGGGCTTGCGACGGCACTCCGGCGGACTGCGTGAAACTCGCTCTGTGGGCTTTACTTGACAAACCGCCGGATTTTGTGCTTTCTGGCATCAACCACGGCCCGAATTTAGGAACCGACATCCTGTGTTCGGGTACGGTTTCGGCAGCAATGGAAGGATTTATGGAAGGCATTCCCAGTATTGCTTTCAGCCTTGCCAGCTACACCTCAGGGGAATTCGAGCCGGCAGTGAATTTTGCCGTCAGTTTGCTCGCCCAGTTGGAAAAACAGCCGATAACAGAACCGATGCTGTTAAACGTGAATATACCGGCAGTCAAACAAGCAGAAATTACCGGAGTTACGATCGCCCGTCAAGGCATCCGCCGCTATTTCGATATATTTCAAAAACGCACAGATCCTCGCGGCAAAACTTATTATTGGCTAGCTGGGGAATTGTTAGAAGAAGTTGAAGAAATTCCAGCTCCGGATGCAGGCCGCGATATTCCTACAGACGTAGAAGCAATTCGTCGCAACTGCATCACCATTACTCCCCTGCAATACAACCTCACCTCTAGCGTCGGCCTCCACGCTCTGCGGGAATGGCAATTTGCAGGTTTTTCCGGATCGATCGAGTCAGTTAAAAAAGAATAGTGCGAACCTAGAGCTCCGATCTGCCCGATCTGGGCGGTAGACTAAGAATTAAGGAAGTGTGCCCCTTCAGGTTTATTCCCCAGGCGCTCAAGCAGGCTCTTAATTGGTTGTTGGTTTTTTACTCAAGAAAAACAGTTATGGACGCTCCCACCTATAATACACATTCAGTCACTTGCCCGGTCTGCCACCGTTCCAGCGTTGTAGGCCCAGTTGGCATGGTCAGCGGACTGTTCACTTGTCCTCATTGCCATTCCCATTTGGTAATTAGTTGGAGCGGTCATTTTGTGCGCGATCCGTTTAGTCTCAAACAACTGAGTATGGGAAAGATGCTCAGACAGCAAAGTCGGCCGCTAGCTCGCATTCAGCGCGATTTTGGGATTGGCAAGTCTTTGTCGCTGATTGCTTTGTTGGGAAGTGCTGTTGTTTTGGGATTTGCGATCGCTGCTGGGGAACAGTCCCTACCGCGTCAGAGTTCATTTCAAGGGTTTTTAGAGTGGATGAACACTACGGGAGATGCTAAAAATCTTGCGCCTTGATATTTTTCCACATCATAAACTGTAACAGCATCTGCCTGGAGACTTAATCTACCAAAAGGAATAAGAAAGAGTCGATCGTTGATAGTCGATCGTTGATAGTTGATAGTTGACAGTTGACAGTGGTCGCGCTTGCTCGTCGAAGCGTTGACAGTTGACGGTTAACTGTTGGCTGTTGTTACTTATCAGTTTCCATAAGGTAGAAGCATTTTTCAGGGATATTTGGTAGAGTGCGTCGCTGCGAAAATCTTGTTTGTTTGCAGCAATTCATAGCGACGCACCGAGAGTTCGATCGAGATAATGGTTAACCCAGGTGTAGTATCAGTTTGGTAATGATAACTTTAGCTTGCAAGATATTGCAAGCTAAATTTTGCACTACAAACCATTTTTGTTATGGTAATCGATCGGACATCGCGATCGAAGCTTGGTTTCTGGCCGATCGATTGCGATTAGCGCACGAATTGCGGCATGATTTCGGCAGAAGTGAATAAGCCGTGAAGGCCTTTTTTATGCAGCATTACACCTGCTTTGAGATAACCGAAAGCCGGGCCGCAAACGTTGGCTGCCATGCTGGTTTCGTCGCCTAAAGTAAAGGTGTGAGTGGAAATTTTGCCCTCGAAGGTGCGCCCGGTAATTTGCAGGTTGGTACTGAGGGGTTTTTTGGGATTGCGAGTATCGACAACGCCACCGACTTTGACTCGATCGCGCGGGCAAATTCCCGCTAATTCTAACATGATATCATCGGCGTGTTCCATATTTTCTAACTTCAATAAACCGTCAGTAGTATCTAACAATGCTTCCACTTCTGCATCAGTCATTGCTTGAGCTTTTGCTACGTCATAACCGGGCAAATGAGCGATATCTTCGCGAATTGTAGCGCGATAAGCTTCCCAATTAGCAATGCCGACGCCAAAAGTAATGTTGACGCTGTGAATTTCTGCGTAACTTTGCGCTGCTAGTGCTGCTGCTGCTGTCAGCAATCCAGGTGTCGCGCCGCAGCCTGTCATGTAGGTAATTCCTGCTGCTTGAAGTTCGTCTTTCATGGCTAGCAATTGTTCGACAGCACTGGTGCGTTTGATGGCATCGACTAATACTCCTTGCCAGCCGGATTCGATAAATTGTTTGGCTACGGATGCCATGAATGTGTTGGGAAGATTGGGCAAAGCGAGGAAATAGCCATCTACATTATTACCTGCTTTTGCGATTAGTTCTGCGATGCTGCGATCGCTCGAACTTCCCCCGGATTCTAAATAACCCAACGAACCTCGCGATTTGTAAATTGCCTCGCATTGTTTGGAATTTAAGCCTTCTGGAGCATAAGCATAACCTTTTTGGTCGGCGGCGGCTATCCAGAGCATTTCGCGTTTGGGAGCGAGCAATCGGGCTGCTGCTTGGCCGAGTCCGCCGTAGCCTAGCACGCCGACGCGAATTGGTTTGTTAATTAAATCTGTAGTTTGTTCTGTATTCACGATGTTTTCCTCATATTGAGCAATTTTTTATTATCGCTCGATCGGCGAACTTCCGATCGGGGAATTTTTGGTTTTATGCGGTTGCTATGTTTTGTTAATATCATTATTTCCGGGGCAGTGGTGAGAATTGGGGAACCACTTACATTTAATAAGTCCACCGGATATTTTTTCTAATTTAGCAGGAGTGTGACCTGGACCGAATATATTCAGGTTAAGATTGAGGGCTACTTTCACGGCGTAACCAAGGTATAAAGCACATGGTATCGAGACAAATAATATTACTACTTTGGCAATTAGATTGCGATCCATGAGATATATTTTCCTGCAATTAGTTTTCCCGAGTGGAAAGAAGAACTAGCGATCGACTCGCTGAGGCTTCTGTTTTGTTTCCATGCAATTAGTTTGCCAGCGAGTGGGGTTCGATACTGGCGGCTTTGGCTCGATCGCACGTTCCTGCTACCTCCAACATGATATCATCGATGTGTTCCATATTTTAGTAGCGTGCATTGCGTACCTTACTGTTATAGATTGTATGTCAAACTGTTTTTTACATTAGTTCTCAGTAAAGTAAAAGTTGATTTTTTTACCGCAGAGGGCGCAGAGGGCGCAGAGGGGAGGGCAGGAGATATTTACAAGTTTAGTTAGTTTTAAGATAGCTATTTTTCGCGAAAGGAGCATCGAGATGAAATTAGTATTTATTAAATTGGGAATGTCTGAAGTAATTGTTCTGAATACTCATATAAAAATTAGCACTTTTATACAGCTCGACATTAACTCCGATCGTGTGGCATTATTGAGGAAGTTATTTTAGTAACTGCGATCGGACCGCTAAATCAGTGAGATAGCCATGCTAGTCCAAGTAACGATAGAGAACTTCCTGTCCTTTAGGGAGGCAACAACTTTCAGTATGCTCGGCAATAGCAGCGATCGAAACCATGCAAGCCATCTCGCTATAGATGCGGCTGGTAAGGGTCGATCGCTTTTGCCGATCTCTGCTATCTATGGGGCAAATGCAGCAGGCAAATCTAATCTGATTAAAGCAATTGGTTTCGCCAAGGATTTGATTGTAGAAGGAACTCGCAGCAGTCAATCTATTTTAGTTTCTCCATTTAAATTAAGCGATAATAGTAAGAAACCCAGTAAATTTGAATTTATTTTTACTTATCAAGATAATCTTTACTCCTATGGATTTAAGTTAAATGCTACTCAAATTATTGAAGAGTGGCTTTACGTAACTCCTGCTGGGAAAAAACGAGAAGTACCACTTTTTGAGCGAACTACTTCTGACAATAAAGAAACTAAAGTAGAATATGGAGCATCTCTTAAAGGTAGAAGTAAAATACAAGAACAATTTCTGAATTTTATTGCACGGGGCACTCGTCCTAATCAACTTTTCTTGACAGAAGCTGTCGATCGCTGGGGCGAAAAAAATATAAGTGCAATCTGTCGTGAAGGCCGACAAAAAAAGTATCGATTAGGTATTAGCAATCCTTGTTTTGAAGTTTGGTTGTATTTGCATTTTGATGATAATGAAGTTTCATTTAAACTCCAAAAGCCTGTTTGACATCGGGCTTCAGCAGGTAGTAAATGCTCGCCGCTGCAAAACTGAGCGTTAAAAAATTGATCGCGGTACCTCCACTACCAAGCATTTTAGCTAACTGCGACAGAATAGCGATCGCGTGTACGAGAAAAGTTACCGTCCAAGCCCAACTTTTAATCTGCAACAAACCCCATGTTAAAATGAAAGAAATCAGTCCGATCGCCAGAGCGATCGCGGCAAAAATCGCAATGAAGCCGCCAATTACTGCTCCTACTCTAGCGCCCCCTAAAGCCACGCCCAGACCGCCAAAAATGCCCGCGAACAATAGGATGAACAAGCCATCCAGCAGGCTGAAGATGCCGCTAATTAATTGCAAAATTGCCAGAACGGTAACGCTTTGCGGACGATTGTTGTTGGGATTTTCCATTTTTTTGCCCTGTTGGTAAGCTGAAAAATTGAAGCTTGAATTATAGCAACCGCCAAAACGGTTAGGACAGTTTAGATCGCCCAAAGCGTTACTATCAGTCCCTCTGACTTCTGCCTTCTGCCCTCTTCCTTCTGCCTTCGGCTATAAATAGTTATTGAGTTGACCTGATTTTACTCTATCCGCGAAACCTCCCACAGCCGAAAACAGAGATTTTATTCAACAAATTTAAACATTGCTGGCCCATCCATATCTCAAGAAACAAGGTTTTACTGAGCTCTTGCACCAATGTCAGAAATCGGGTTTTTGGCCGGGACTCTGTATCAAAAAGAACATTTTTCGTTTCTAACCCGGTTTCTTGCTGGGCTGATTGAGCGGAGTGCAAGATCTCCGTTTTACCGGGATTGAATGCTGGGATGCTGTATTTTCCTATAACAACCCGGTTTCTGGGTCAATCCCTTTCCAGAAATCCGGCACTCAGACCGATCGAACTTCCCCCAGCTTTTTTGTGAGAAAATTTAACATTTATTAATAACTTGCAAAAATTAGCTATAATTGTTTACAGATGCTGGTTGGGGAACATTTACCAAATCACCGATCGGATGAGTCTGAAAGACGATGCCGTGCATCAGCGGAAACTTTACCTTAAAGGTAATCCTGAGATTAAATTAGGTGAGTCGGTTATGATAGTCAGCCCTAAAAAGCAAGCTGCTCGGGTCCAGGCAGAAGATACTCAGACTGCAGGCGCTAAGACCCCAGAAACCCAGATTGCAGACGCCAAAATCGCAGAGAAGCAGTCCCCCAAGAAACCCGCACGGCAGCCGAAGCGGTGGGCGATCGGGTTGGTTGCAGCCGGGTTGCTAGCTGTACCGACCGCCATATATGTAGTAAACACTAAATCGCAGCCGAAAGTAGATGCGATCGCCGCCCTGACTGTGCCGGTGGAAGCGCAAAACCTTACCGTGCGGATCACCGCTAGCGGTGCGGTGCAGCCCGTACAGCGCGTCAACCTCAGCCCCAAAGGCTCGGGGCGGATCGCAGAATTATTTGTCGAACAGGGCGATAAAGTCCAAGCCGGACAAATTATCGCCCGCATGGAAAGCCGCGATGTGGAAGCCCAACTCGCCCAAGCCAAAGCCCGCGAAGCAAGCGCGAGAGCTAGACTTGCTAAAAGTGAAGCTGGGAACAGATCCGAAGATATCGAAGCAGCCAGAGCTCGCTTGGAGCAAGCGCAAGCCAATCTCGCTCAACTGCAAGCAGGAAGCCGTACTGAAGAAGTGGATGCCGCCAGAGCTCGCTTGCGACAAGCAGAAGCCAACTTGCAGAAACTGCGTGCCGGTAGTCGTACTGAGGAAGTAAGCCAAGCACGAGCTCGTTTGTCCCAAGCTGAGACTCGCTTGCAAGATGCCCAAAATGAAAGTGGCACTTTGAGACAAGAAATCGCTCAAGCGCAATCTCAAATTGACTCTAGTAAAGCTCAAGCCGAACTCACAGCTAAGCAGGTAGAACGCAACCGAATTTTAGTGCAAGAAGGTGCAGTCGCTCAAGATAAACTTGATGAATTAATTACCCAAAATCGGACTGCTCGAGCTAAAGTTACTGAAGCTCAAACGCGCCTGCAACAACTGCAAAAAAATCGGCAATCGCAAATCCAACAATTGCAAGCTGCTGTGGAAGTCGAACGCCAAGCATTGAATCAATTGCAAAACGGCACGCGATCGGAAGAAATTACCAGAGGCGCAGCCGAAGTTGCTGAAGCCAGAAGCAATTTAGAAAAAGTAGAAAACGGCAGCCGCCCGGAAGAAATAGCCAAAGCACAAGCTGCTGTTGCGGAAGCAAGAAGCCAATTAGACGCTCAAGAAAACGGTTCTCGCCCGGAAGAAATCGCTCAAGCTAAAGCTGAATTAGCCGAAGCTGAAGCTCAAGTTCGCTTTCAAGAAGTGCAGTTAGAAGATACCAAAGTTCGCGCTCCTTTTGCCGGAATTATTACTCAAAGATACGCGAGTCAAGGCTCTTTCGTAACTCCGGCCACTTCGGCATCTGAGGCGACTTCAGCAACTTCAACTTCGATCGTGGCTTTGGCAAGAGATGTGGAAGTTTTAGCTAAGGTTCCTGAGGCTGATATCAGTCAAATTAAACCGGGTCAAGTTGTGGAAATTGTCGCCGATGCTTATCCAGATAAAGTGTTTAAAGGCAAGGTTAAATTAATCGCGCCGGAAGCTGTGAAAGAACGCGACGTGACGCTGTTTCAAGTGCGGGTAGCGATCGACACCGGCAAGGATGCTTTGCAATCGGGAATGAATGTAGATTTGAGATTTGTCGGCGAAAAACTGAGCAATGCTTTGGTTGTACCGACGGTGGCAATTGTCACTAATAAAGGTCAAACAGGAATTTTGGTTCCCGATGAAAAACAACAGCCTAAGTTTAAACCAGTGACGATCGGCTCGACTATCGGCAACAAAATTCAGATTTTAGAAGGTGCAAAAGCGGGCGATCGGGTGTTTACTGAACTTCCTCAAGGTAAAAAGCTGGAGGATATTTTCAAAGAACAGAAATAGTTGACAGTTGATAGTTTATCTGCGTCTATCTGCGTTTATCCGCCTTGCATCTGCGGTTGCAAGTTGAGAGTTGACAGTCGATCGCGAGTCATTTAGTAGGGTGCGCAGTGCGCACCTTACGCGATTCCTAATTAATCATGAAAAATTACAACCTCTAATTTCACAAACAGGAAATCTCAAATCGAAAAAAATTCCAATTACCCAACCCAAAATCTAAAATCTAAAACCTAAAATTGAATCATGGATATTATTGAAAGCGTCAAAATGGCCGTTACAACTTTGGCGGCTAACAAACTCCGCAGCAGCTTGACGATGTTAGGAATTATCATCGGCAATGCTTCAGTAATTGCGATGATCGGCGTCGGTGAAGGAGCTCAAACTTTTATCGAAGGACAAGTTAACTCTTTGGGTTCCAACTTATTATTTATCATTCCCGGAAGCCCAGAAGCGCAAACTCGTCCGGTGATTCCTCCCCAAACTTTAGTGTTGGAAGATGCAGAGCGATCGCATCTCAAGTTCCTTCCGTTCAAGAAGTTTCACCAACTCTTAATGACAGTCAAATTGTTACCTATCGCAACAAGAATGTATCATCTTCGATCGTCGGAACCAACCCAGAATTTCTCACAGTCAGAAGCTTTGATGTTGCCCAAGGCCGTTTTTTAAGCAAATTAGATTTAGAAAAACAAGAAAATGTCGTAGCTTTGGGTTCGGAAGTAGCCGAACAATTGTTTGGCAATACACCGCCGATCGGGCAATATATCCGCATCAAAAACTCGACTTTTCAAGTGATAGGAGTCATGCAGGCAAAAGGTTCGAGTTTTGGCGACAACCAGGATATGAACGTTTATTTGCCACTGACTACAATGGCAAACCGGATTGTAGGTCGATCGTCTCCCTACGGTACGAAAGTAACATTTATTTCGGTTTCCATCAAAGACGAAAGCATGATGAAAGCCGCTCAATTTCAAATCGAAAACTTGCTCAGATTGCGCCATAAAATCACAAAAGAAGATGATTTTACCGTTCGCAACCAACAGGATTTGATGAATACTTTGGGCAGCATTACTGGTGCTTTAACCCTGATGTTGGCTTTTGTGGCGGCAATTTCTTTGTTTGTCGGCGGCATCGGCATTATGAATATCATGTTGGTTTCTGTTACCGAACGCACGAAGGAAATCGGACTCAGAAAAGCGATCGGAGCTTCCCAACAAGATATCCTGATTCAATTCATGATAGAATCGGTAATCCTATCAGCAGCAGGCGGGGCGATCGGCACGGCATTTGGCATTAGTGGCGTGCTTTTAGTTGCTGCTTTCACTCCTTTGCAAGCCAGCGTTTCTCCAGTGGCGATCGCTCTTGCAGTTGGCGTTTCCGGCGGTATCGGCTTGTTCTTCGGCGTAGTTCCTGCCAAACAAGCTGCTAAATTAGATCCGATCGTGGCATTGAGAAGCGCTTAATTCAGTTGACAGTTGACAGTCGATCGTTGATATTTTTAATACAAATCAAGTTTGAGTTGACAGTTGACAGTTGACATTAATTGCTTCTGCAATACAAATTCGAGTGAGAGTCAACCTACCTCGATCTATTGCGCGCGATCGTGCAAAGTATTATGTGAAGTGAGATTATATTTAGTTATTTAATAGTCGCTCTTAGCACTGGTGATGCGCGCGATCGTCCCCGATCTAAAACTTTTTCATTAGCTGCATCCAATCTGGTAAAATAATCTTAATTCCTGTATATTTAAAAATACAACGATCGAATTGGCTTCACGATAGTCAATCGATTGACGATCGCCGATATATCGACGATCGATTATCAACTTGCAACCGCAGATGAAGGCGGATAAACGCAGATAAACGCAGATAAATTGTATCAATAGATCGACTGTCACCTGTTTGCCATCAACTGTTTGCCGTCAACTATCAACTGTCAACTATCAACTATCAACTCTCAAATCATGAATTTTATTGAAAGCGTCAAAATGGCCGGTCAAACCCTGCTAGCAAACAAAATTCGCAGCAGCTTAACAGCGATCGGCATGATAGTCGGTAACGCTTCAGTAATTGCGATGATCGGCATCGGTGAAGGGGCGCAAAAATATGTCGGCGAACAAGTTCAAGCCCTCGGAACAAACGTACTCATAGTCAGGCCTGGATTGCCCAACGCGAGGCGAAATACCATTACCAATGCACCTCAAACATTAGTATTAGAAGATGCCAGGGCGATCGCCACTCAAGTCCCGTCAGTTCAAGGCGTTTCCGCAGAACTTAATAGTTCGGAAATAGTTCGCAGCGATAACAAAAATGTTTCGGCTTTAATTTTCGGCACAATTCCCGAATTTCTGGAAGTCCGAAGTTTTGACATGGCAAAAGGGCGGTTTTTGACCGAAATCGATCTCAAACAAAACAGCCAAGTTGCAGTTTTGGGTTCGGAATTAGCTGAAAAATTATTTGGCAATACCAACCCCATCGGCCAACAAGTCCGCATCAAAAATGCCAGCATGAAAGTCATCGGAGTTTTGGCCCCGAAAGGTACTTCTTTCGGCACGAATTTTGACAACTCCGCCGCCGTACCGATTTCGACAATGGCAAATCGCGTTGTCGGGCGCAAATCTCCCTACGGTTTGGCCGTTACTTCGATATTTGTTTCGATTGAAAATGAATCCCAAATGGATGCGGCTCAATTTCAGGTAGAAAATTTGTTGAGGCTGCGACACAAAATCACTGGTGAAGATGACTTTACTGTCAGAAATCAGAAAGATTTAATGGCAAGAATGGGAGCAATTTCCGGCGCTTTGACAATTATGCTAACGGCTGTTGCTAGTATTTCTCTGTTAGTCGGCGGCATCGGGATCATGAATATTATGCTGGTGTCCGTCAGCGAACGCACTCAGGAAATCGGGCTGCGAAAGGCGATCGGGGCTTCCCAACAAGATATCCTGCTTCAATTTATCATCGAGGCTGTAATCCTATCTGCTGCCGGAGGAATTGTTGGCACTTGTGTTGGTGTCGGTGGCGTCTTGCTTGTAGGTAATTTCACCCCCTTGCAAGCCGGTATTTCCCCAGTAGCGATCGCCCTTGCTGTCAGCGTCTCCGGCGGCGTCGGCCTCTGCTTTGGCGTCATTCCCGCCCGCCAAGCTGCCAAACTCGATCCGATCGCAGCCTTGAGAAGCGCTTAAAAAAAATTCACATACTTAAGTAGGCGATCGTTCGATTTTATGCTGGGAAATCATCTCTTCATATCGATCTTAAAAAAATCTATTTTATTGTAAAGATTTAACAAACTCGTCGTATTTTATATTGCTTTTTACAACAGTATTATTACAAGTCTCTACATCAAAAAACTTCACAAATACTCCGTTAAATATTAAAGATTCAATAAAGTTCCGGTCGCAGTGCTTCCCCTCCACGTATAAAGTTGAATAAGATAAGATCGACAGGAATAAGTCTAAGCATCTACGTGAAATCTAAATACTGTCGATCGAATCAAACTATTCAATACATAAAACAATGGCGTCTATCACAAGCTCTCCTGAATTTGACTATCTCGCAGGCACCACCCAACCAGATAGAATCAACGCTTTAGACGACAACGACATAATTTACGCCAACAGCGGAGACGATTTTCTCGAAGGTGATAAGGGCAAAGATAAAATCTGCGGCGATCGAGGCAACGATACAATTTTCGGAGGCGAAGGCGACGACATCCTCTGGGGAGGTAAAGGTGCCGACCTAATTTTGGGCAACTCCGGCAACGATATTATCTATGCGGGTGCGGGTAGCGATACCGTAACCGGCGGTGAAGGCAGCGACATTTTTGCCATCAGTAAAGGTAGCAGCGGTCCAACTGTACTAACTGCCGACTCCATAACCGATTTCGGCAACGGCAATGACAAAATTCGACTGTTAGATGGCCTAACATTTGAAGATTTAGACATCAAGCAAGGCACCGATGCTAACAGCAACAGTACCATTATTCAAGACAAACTCACGGGGGAATATTTAGCAGTATTGCCGGGAGTCAACAGCAGTACAATTAACCGCGACAACTTCACCAGTCAATTATCGGCAACTCCGGTCATCGAATGGAACGGAGTTTTGTTAAATGCAGTGCGGGCTGACAAAACTGCACCACCTTTGGCATCCCGCAACATGGCAATGGTGCACGCAGCCATTTACGATTCGGTTAATTCCATTAGCAAAAAATACAGCCCTTACCGAGTCAATATCGATGCACCAGCCGGCACATCAGCAGAAGCAGCAACAGCAGCCGCCGCCCACCGCATCCTCACCAACCTCTACCCGGCACAAGCAGTCACGTTCAACGAAGTATACCAATCTTCCCTAGCAAAAATTCCCGACGGCAAAGCCAAAACAGACGGCATCGCCTTGGGACAGCAAGTTGCCGACCAAATTATCACTTGGCGGAGTACAGACGGCGCGAACAGAGTAGTGCAGTACAATCCCTCAACCGAGGCCGGCCGCTGGGTGCCGACTCCCCCTGCTTTGGCCCCAGGACTAGCGCCGCAGTGGCCCGAGGTTACTCCCTTTGCCATGACTAGCGGTTCTCAGTTCCGCCCGTCGGGTCCGCCCGCCCTCGACAGTGCCAAATATGCCGAAGAATTTAACTATGTCAAAGAAATCGGCAAAATTGACAGCCTGACGCGCACTCCAGACCAAACTGCGATCGCCAAATTCTGGGCCAACGGTGCGGGTACTTTTACGCCTCCGGGCCACTGGAACCAAATCGCTGAAGAAGCTTCCACTCTCAACGCCCAATCCTTAGAAGATAGCGCCCGCTTGTTCGCCCTGCTGAATATTACTCTTGCCGATGCAGCGATTAGCTGCTGGGATACCAAGTATCATTACAACTTCTGGCGGCCGATAACAGCTATCCGCCAAGCTGACAGCGACAATAACCCCAACACCACAGCCGACGCCCAGTGGACGCCGCTGCTGGAAAATCCGCCCTTCTCGGAGTACACCTCCGGCCACAGTACCTTTAGTGGTGCGGCAGATGCGGTGATGAATTCTGTATTCGGTACGGATTACGGTTTTGGCGATCGGGGCGATCGAACTATCAACACTTTGCGCACCTATGAAAACTTCAGCGAAGCTGCCGACGAATCGGGCATCAGCCGCATTTATGGAGGGATTCATTTCATGAGTGCTAATGTAGATGGTTTGAATGCGGGGAGAAATTTGGGCAACTATGTTGTCCGGAATTTCTTGGTGTGAAGTACCCCAACTAATCTTTGTTGAGTTGGGGCTTCCCAACTCAACAAAAATTTAGGACCTTCTTATTCGTCTTCAAGGTTTCCCGTTTCAATCGATCTAAAATCTCAAATTTAAAATTGTATAATTGGCTGCTGCTTAGGGAGTATCTCACGAGCGTTGAAAATTGCTATAATATTAAATTAGTAGTGTGCTAGTTGGATTTTTTAAATCAAATAAAATTATGAAGGAGTTAACAACCGATATTTATACAGGTGATACTCATACAGCAGCCGATCGCGCCCCGGCTGTTGAAAAATCGGTCATTGTCGGTCTCGAAGATGTGACCAAAGTTTACGGGATTGGCGATTTAGAAGTTCGCGCCCTCAACGGTGTCAGCTTGACAGTCACCCAAGGGGAGTATTGCTCGATTATGGGCGCTTCCGGATCGGGGAAATCTACAGCAATGAATATTATCGGCTGTCTCGATCGGCCGACAACCGGCCGTTACTATTTGGACGGTGTAGATGTCGCTCAAATGCCCGAAGCAGAATTGGCGGGAATTCGCAATTTAAAACTGGGGTTTGTATTCCAGCAATTTCACCTGCTGTCTCAGTTAACGGCTTTAGAAAATGTCATGCTACCGATGGTTTATGCCGGTATTCCCGCAGCGGAAAGACGCGAACGGGCAGTAAATGCTTTAACGCGGGTAGGCTTGGAAAGCCGCCTGCAAAACAGACCGAACCAACTATCAGGAGGACAGCAGCAGCGGGTAGCAATTGCCAGGGCGATCGTCAACCGTCCCGTACTGTTACTTGCAGACGAACCTACAGGTGCGTTGGATACTAAAACAACGCAGGAAGTAATGGATATTTTCACAGAGCTTAATGACAGCGGCATGACCGTACTTATGGTAACGCACGAACCGGAAGTAGCGCGCCAAACCCGCCGGATAGTTTGGTTCCGCGACGGTCAAGTCGTACACAACAATCTCAAACCTGAAGAACTTTCACACGCGACATTTTAGCAGTAATTGGGAATGGGGAATTGGTAATTGGGAATGGGGAATTGGTAATTGGTAATTTTAAATAGTTTTGAGTTTTGATGCTTCGGATTGGGGCAAGTATGTTTTGAGTTAAAGACATCTCTTAATTCAAAACTCAAAACTCGCTTGCGATCGCGGGGGCATCCCCTCCGCTTCGCTTCGCCCCTACTCCCGAACAACGATCGACTATCGACGATCGACTCTTGCTTCTTCTTTCTATTTAAAAGCATTGGGATGAGCCTCCCAAACTCGATCGACAAAATCTCTAAGTTGTCGGGAAGCCATCGCAGCATCCTTTTTCTTAGCATCGAGAGACTGCAACTGAGTCAATAACGAAATTACTTCGACATCAACAGCCGCCTGAAACAAATTCAGCGGCCAAAGCAGATCTGCGCCTTCCCGCAAATCGTACAAAGTGCCATCTTCCCAAGCTCGATCGAACGCATCTTTTCCCGACTCCAACACAGCCAACATCAAAGGACGCGCCCAGCAAATTTGACGCGATTCAACCACCTGAATTACTTCGGCATAAAGACAGGCATCTCCGCATTCTAAACTAACAATTTGGCCAGTCTTAAACTGTAAATTACAACCCATTTATTTTGAAAAACTTAATAAAAAATATGGATAATTGGTCATTGGCAATGGGTAAAAGGAAGAAGAAAGAAGGAAGAGGGAAGAAGGAAGAGGAAAGAAGGAAGAAGAGAAATAACAACTGTCAACTGTCAACTGTCAACTGTCAACTGTCAAGATTTTTCAGGGCAATTTCTAGATCGGCAGTCAACAATCGCGCTTCCTTTTTACCCGCACCAGTGGCATAATCTGCCACAGAAATCGGAGAACCGATCGAAATTTTAACGCGAGAACGCCACTGAGGAATGCGCGGGCGGTAGCGGATACTAATAGGTACAATTTTCAACGCCAAATTAGGCTCGATCGACTCAGCTTGAATTGCCAGACGCGCCAGTCCTTGTTTGAGCGGGTGAACTTCGCCATCTTGAAAAATGCCACCTTCGGGAAAAATGACTAACATTTGCCTGTCGAGGAGCAGTTCTAATCCGTAACGGAGACTGCTAATGCCCGGATGCCTGATATCGATCGCGAATCCCCCCAAATTTCTGATAAACCAGCCCTGCATTCCCTTCACCTCATCAGCAGTTACCATAAACCGCAAATCCCTTCCTGTCACCATTTTTCCGGTTGCATAGGGCATCATCAGCGCATCCCACCGGGAACGGTGCGTGGGAGCCAAAATTACGGGTCCGTCCTTGGGGAGGTGTTCCTGTCCGGCAATCTCAATTTTGCCAAAATAAAACGGCAGGACAATATAATAGCCCAGCGGATACAGCAGGGACGTTAACCAAGGAGAAACGCGAGAGGTATTAGATGCTACCTTGGCAGGCATGGGTTTCACTAGGGATGATTTACTGGACTCAAAGGTGGTCATGGCTGGCGAGCGATCGAGCTGCTAGATCGATTTTCAGACTTTAACAGTAGGTTTTTTAGCAAACTTTGAGTCTTTTGATAAGGACAGTTCTAGGATTGTCATTACCGCCGATCGAGCAGATCGCTGGTGGCGAGCTGTTGTGGCAGAATTGACAGGCTTGTGCTGCTAATGCGGAGATCTGGGTTCGATCGGGCAATTACTCGCGCCCCACAGAGGTTGCACCATCTTTCTGATTCCGGCGCGTGGAAAACCAAGACAGTAACTGCTCGCGACAAGCAGATTCCATAATGCCACCGATTACCTTTAAGCGGTGACACGAAGGTGCGCTGTCTGGAATATTAGCTGCTGTACGAATTGTCCCAGTTTTTGGGTCATCTGCTCCGTATACCAGCAAACTGAGCCGGGATTGTACTATGGCACCCGCACACATCGGGCAAGGTTCCAGGGTTACGTAGAGCGTACAATCGTTGAGGTGCCAGTCTTGCAAAACTTGTCCAGCAGCTCGCAGAGCTAGGATTTCAGCGTGGGCGGTGGGGTCGCAGTCTCGTTCCCGCCGATTTTGCGATCGCGCGAGTTCTCGGCCGGCGCGATCGACAATTACAGCGCCTACAGGAACTTCCCCAGCGTCCCCGGCGGCGGCTGCAAGTTCGATCGCCTCGCTCATCCACCGTCGGTGCATAAAATAAGTAGAATCATTCATATCTAAAATTCTGTTTGAGAATTCATACCAATGTTGCAAGGAGGCTCCCGCTATAACGAAGTTTAGCGGTGGGTAGTTTACAAGACAAACCGAAAGAAATTTTTGATTATGGACACCACCCCGATTAGCGCTGAAATTGTTGAGCTGTTGTCGCGCATTAGCCGCCAAAAGCTTCGGGAACAAGATGTCACTCCTCTGGTAGTGTTTCTGACAGCTCTGATTTCGATCCTGCGCGGAGTAATTATTATTGACAGGACGGTTGCTGTTGAGGAAGAAGAACGGCTGCAAAAGACACTTAAAGCCTTTGCTAGTGGCGATCGCGATCGCATTCAACTAATTCAGCGCCTGGTTAAGGGAGTTGCCAAACAGCAGGTTTATTTCAATCCGACGGAACTGCTGATACTCACAGCCTCGTTCTCAGACTCAGAAAAACTGCTCGCTCTCGGCTTCGGTTACGAAATGTCAGCAGTAGACGGACATATCGATTTGCGAGAGCAAATGTACTTGCAGTCTATCGGACAGCGACTCGGGCTCGACTCTCGATACATTGCTGTTTTAGATGCTGTTTTTACCAAAGAAGGAAGCATTGACCCAGAAGATTTGACCGAAGTTCAAGCTTTGCTCGCTCCGAGTGCTTTCGAGTCCCGCGATCCGGTATTTGCTAAAGCAGCAAAGCATTTGCTGGGATTTTTTGAGAAATAGTTGCGATTTGGCAGGCTGGCGCTGCATTCCCGTTAGATGTCGATTTGAGGTCTGCAATTTGAGAATTGAGATTTTAAAATCTCTAATCTCAACTTTATATTACCAGTGCCAGCTCTCAGTTTTAACAGTTTTCTAATGTCAATTCTTTTAACTTATTATATAGTATCGCAAATTCTAGTTCGATCGGATGCGATATAAATGGCGATTAAGCACACCGTTTCAGATAGCTTTGAGCAACCCGATCGCTGGGATTTTTTTTCAAACACCGATCGAACAGGGATTTTGCTTCTTCGATCGCTCCTTGATAGTAGCGAAGTAAAGCTAGTTCAAAAATCGGTTTTGTTTCTAATTTAGCATCTTTTTGGGCGGGAGGATCTGCCTCAAATACTTCAAAAATTCCTACTTTTTTGGCTTTCCCGCGAACTTTTACTTGAGCGATCGAACGCAGGGCATACTTCATCGGTTCTTCGAGTTGAGCTAAGGTGTTATGGGAAATCAGAAACGGGGTTTGGTAGACTTTGGTTAACTGTTGGAGGCGCGAACCGAGATTGACTGTATCGCCAATGACTGTGGTATCAATGCGAGAATTACCTCCTACTGTTCCCAGCCTCAAATTACCCGTATTGATGCCAATCCCAATTTCGATCGGTTGGCGACCGATTTGTTGCCGGCGGAGGTTGTATTCAGCAAGGCTTTTTAACATTGTTATCCCTGCACTTACCGCGCTATCGGCACTCGCTTCAAACAGTGCTACGATTTCATCACCAATATATTTATCAATAAAACCATTATTTTCAATAATTGCCGGTTCCATGCGCCGGAGATAGCCATTAATAAACTTAAACGTATCTTCGGGAGTCATTTGCTCGGAAAGGGTTGTGAAAGCCCGGATATCGGCAAACAAAACAGACATCTTTTTCTCAATTGATTCTCCCAGTTGAATTTCGGTGATGTTTTTGCGAGCCAGAGAATGCAAAAATTGACGGGGAACAAATCGGGAAAAAGCTTCATTGAGATGAAACAATTCTTGCGTAAACTTTTCTCGTTCGGCTTCAGCTTTTTTGCGATCGCTGATATCCTGGAAAGCCACGATCGCCTGAGAAACTGTACCTGTTTTATCCTGAATTGGTGTAGCCGAGACTTCTAAGGGAACGATTCGATCGGGATAATGGATTTCGATATCCTCAGTCCGAACTATTTCCCCCGCCAAAACGCGCGCGATCGGCAATTGCTCTGCAGGATATAATTCATCTGTTCCCGCCCGATAAATTTGGAAATCTTTGGCAATTTGTTCGGTATGCGTCTGGGGTAAAATCTCTAGCTTGAGTAATTCCTTCGCTTTCTGATTTACATAAGTTACTTGTCCCCCAGTATCGTGAACTGTAACGCCAATGGGAATTGCTTCTAAAATCTGAGTCAGGCGGCGTTCGTTTTCCCGCAGTTGAGCATTCTGTTCTTCGAGTTGTTTGATTTGCAAATACTTGCTTAGGGCTTCTTTAACCGTCAAATGGAGATCCGTAGCATCCCAGGGTTTAGTAATATAACGGTAGAGATTAGCTGAATTCACAACATTAATTACTGCATCTACTCCGGCTTGACCGGTGAGCATAATTTTCAAAATGTTGGGATATCGGGCATGAATCTGACAGAGAAGTTCGTCGCCTTTCATTCCCGGCATCAGATGGTCCGAAACAACCGTAGCAATTTCGATACCTTCTGATTGCATTTCTGCGATAATTTCTAGGGCTTCTTCACCGCTTTCGGCTGCTTCAATTTGGTAGTCTTTACCAAAGTTTCTTCTTAATTCCTCAGTAAGACCTTCCAAGAGCATTGGTTCGTCATCTACCACAAGAATTGCTAATTCGTTCATCCTAATTTCAGGGTAAGGAACCGTAACCTAATAGTTTGACATATCTGTACATTGCTTGCTTTTTGGGTAGGCATTAAGCGCAGTCGCATCCATCCTTAAATGTCCAACTCTGGTTAGGTTTTACCGAGTGGCTGTTGTGATGGTTTCGAGTAACTCTTCTTCCCGCCACGGCTGATAATTACAGCTTATAAATGCAGCAGTATAGATCGTCCCCTGATGACTAATCCTCGGTCATTGACAAATAATAACGCAAAAGGGGGCAGTACGCCCGGATTTAACCTTACACATTCAGCTAGCTCTATCCTCTACAATATAGCGGTAAGACGCACCCGCGATCGCCCTACATACAGAGCTGTTGCGTCAGTCCTGTGAAATTGAAATGCCGATCGAAGACTAGCTGGTGGAAATAATTAATTTAGTTATTGATATTACCACATTGGCAGCGTCACCGTGAAGGTTGTTTTGCCAGAGACAGATGCAAATGTAATTGTTCCTTGATGTTTTTCAATGATTCTTTTGACAATATCCAGCCCTAAACTGCTGCCTTCTCCTGCTGGTTTGGTAGTAAAAAATGGTTGAAAAATTCGCTCTTGAATACCTGGAACAATCCCACAACCCGAGTCTGTAACTTCCACTACAATATTTTGAGCTTTATAATGCACGCCGATTTCTCGCTGAAGCGCGTTCGACAGCGGTATTAATATTATAACGGTTCTCACAAAAATGAAATACAGCCGCTTCTTTGAAGTTTGGGTTTTCAAGCGTTTTTATGTTCTTAAATCTCAAATTGACTGAGCGTATTTTCGAGTTTGTCGGCAATTCCTTCAACCCAATTTTCATCTTGTTTTGTATAGCTGCGCGGCGCGTTAGCACCTAAAATTAAAACTCCTCGATCGCCCAGTGGCTGACAGATGACTCCTTGGGTATTTTCTGGCAAATAGTCGAATTCGATTTTGCCGGGATAAATGTTGAGATTTACTAAATAAACTGGTTTATTTTTATCGAGAACTCGCTGCAAAATCTGTCCGGGTTTTACTTCAGAATTAGCGCCTAAAATACCGCGCCGCAGCAGGACTTTTCCCCCATAAAAAACCACGATCGACCTTGTAGCAGTATTTGTCAGCAACAAACGCGATGCCCAAGCCAATTCTATTTTGACAGCCTCCGGCAAATCCGGTGCAAACTCGAAGCCCTCTTCCCCGATAAGCTGCACCGATTCGGGCGATCGAGCTTGCACTTGCTGCCACAACAAACCTGTTAAAATCAGCAAAGCGCTGACAATTACTCCCAAAGCGTCCGATCGAGCTTGAGAATCAGTAATTTGTGCTGTCAGCAAGCGGTTTACCATCAGCAGCATACCTGCCAACCCTCCCGCCACTAAGGGCAATTGTCGCAAAACTTTATTTGGATCGGATTTAGTCATCGATCGGGGTAATTAGTAATTGGTAATCGGTAATTGGTAATCGGTAATTGGTAATCGGTAATTGGTAATCGGTAATTGGTAATTGGTAATCGGTAATTGGTAATCGGTAATGGTAATTGATAATCGGTAATTGGCTAATCGGTAAT
>JAAUPF010000017.1 GCA_012034575.1 Richelia sp. CSU_2_1
GGAGTCGGAGTTGGTGTCGGAGTTGGTGTCGGAGTCGGGGTTGGCGTCGGAGTTGGCGTCGGCGTCGGAGTTGGAGTTGGAGTTGGAGTTGGTGTTGGCGGATTGACGGTAATATTCACAAAATCGATATCTGTTTGAGCACCGCCTAATTCTGGAGATCCATTATCTTTTGTCGTCAAAGTCAGCGTATCCGTACCGACAAAGTTCGGATTCGGCGTATAAGTTAAACCATTTAAAGCAGCATTAATATCGGCTTGATTTCCCGTATAAATCAGGAGATTGCTACCATTTCCCGATCCGGTAATTCCCGCCAGCGAATTCAGGGTAAGAGTGCCGCTGGTAACGCTTAAATTAATTTCCAGTAACTCGCTATCTGGATCGGATACAGAGATGCTGTTGCCGCCGCTAGCAGAGAAGATCTGAGGAGTATTTTGAGTCGTGGTTGTTGTGCCAGTATCAGTAGTAATTTCGAGACTCCAATTGGCAATATTGCCAGGGATAGTAGCACCCGATCCTATAGACGCATCTTGGTTGAAATCAACTGCATACAATTTCCAAGTGCCGTTGGGGTTAGTTTTGTTAAAAACAGAAAGAGTCGAACCGTAAGGCCCTACTGGCGATACTGTCGGTGTCAGCCCTCCTGTAAAAAGCGCCTCTGCGTAGGGATAAACATCGGAAAAACCATTTACTGAATAGTTTGTCGGCTTGTAAGTTCCAGAAGTAATTGTTGGTGGCAGTGTTGGGGGTGGAGAAGAAAGAAAAGATGCTGAATTATCATCGAATTTCAGCGTAACATTATTGAGAGGTGCAGATGGAACCTGAGACATTAACATTACATTTTGCCCTTCTGGACCAACTAACAAAAGGTTAATTACCTGTGAGGCAGAGTAAAAGCCATCATAAGTTTGGACATTGTTGAGAGTGACGCTAACGCTGTCTGCTTTTCCTGTCACACCTGAAACGTCGATAGCAGACGGATACGGTGTTGCTAACAAGTTATAATTAGTTATTCCCCCGCTGTTGAGTGTAATATTGTTAGGGTTCGTTGTGGTAGTAGTTATTCTTCCCGGTATAGTGTTGACTGGCGATCGATTTCGGGTAGAAAATTCCGAAGTATCGCCTGTGGTCGTATTAGTAGCAGTAGCGGTGAGAAATGGTTTGCTTGCGACTGAAGTGTAGGTGAAGTTAATATTAGCATTGCCAGAACTATCTGTCATTATATCTTGGAAACCCAGAAAAGTTTCACCTTGACCTGCACCTGCGAGGTCATAACTTTTATTAGCAAATAATTCAATGCGGAAGTTACTGTTAGGAGTGCTGTTGAGAATACCGCTGACTGTGTTACCGCTAACTGAAGTCAAAACAGGGTGATTTTGCAGGTTGTTGCTGCCTGTATCCGCATCGCCCAAATCATTGGGACTGACGCCAGTTGTACCTATTAAGTCAATGCCAAATCGTTGGTTGTTAAAAATTTTATTGCCTTGGATAGTATGGCTGCCTGAATTTCCACTAATCTCAATACCGGTACCTTTATTATTAGCAATGATATTACCTTCTCCAGGTGCTGTGCCGCCGACGATCGTATTATTCGTATCTTTGCGAAGGATAAAAATACCATTGCCACCATTGCCTAAGTCTATTGTACCTGTTGAATCTGTACCGATGTAGTTGCCAGTAATTTTAGTATTGCTTGCTAGCTCTGGAATAAAAATGCCTCCTGCTCCTCCAAAAATACCTCCAACAAATAAAGCACCATTACCAGAAATAACGTTGCGTGAGATAATAGTGCCTGTAACGGGGGCAGGATTAGGATTTTGCCCGAAACTGTTATTGTTGGAACCGCCGATTTTGATGCCACCCACAGTATTACTTACAGCAGCAGTACCGCTAATATCAGTGCCGATGTAGTTGTCTTGAATGGTATTGTTATTGCTATCCACCCAAATACCAAAGCCAATTGGCGGAAATGCTGATTTCCCAAACCCATTAATAACTAATCCTTGAATGGTACTGCCACTGGAATTTTCCTGATCGCCAAAAGAACTTCTACTCAGTTCTATACCATTAGTATAGATAACGCCACCATACACACCAAATTGTACTAAACTGCCATTGAGTTCGATAATTGGTTTGCCTGCATATCCCGGTTGAGATTTGCCGTCGATAATTACTGGACTGGTAATGGCAGGTAACGCTTGAGTGCCAAGGGTAATTGTATGAGGTCCTGTGCCGGTAATGTTAAAGTTAATTGTGTCTAATCCGAAATTGAAATTGGCTTGTTCGATCGCACTTCTTAAAGAACCCTCACCGCCATCATTCGTATTAGTTACAATGTAAGTAGCCATTCCTGTACCCTCGATCGCCCTTCATGTTAATCTTTTTCGATCGCTAAGACTGGCAAAACCGAGCTTAAAATAATGATTCTTAAAACTATAAATACCTAAAATTAGTTGTTTTTAAAAGTCGATCGGTTTGCTTGCAAGTCTTATATCTATTGTTGCAGCTAATTATAGCAAGTATATTTACGCAAGCCAAAAGTCTTAATATAAATATATATTTTTGCAGGCAAGGGGATGCGATCGCACGGCAGGATTTGTACTCAGTGCGATCGAACTCGCGATCGCCCGCAATCTTTCACGTACCATAATATTTGTCATTCCCACCAATCCGACGGGGAATCAATTCCCCGTCTCATAGCAAAAGTCGGTTGAAAACTCACATGGAGCACCAATGTCAATAAGAGGTTTTCTGGTGGGGTGGGGGCGGGTTTATTAACCTATTTGCTACCTTCTGTGACTGTTGAGAACCCTTTCAAGGTGAGAATCGAATATGCTGCGCTCGTTATTCGATTATCACCTTGAACCCTACAGGTTATTGCGACTGGTGCAAGATCTCAGTTGAAACCGAATGAGGATTTATGTTTGTATTTTTACCAAGATAATTAAGTTGTGTAGGTTGGTTTTCACTTCGTTCAACCCAAAATCAAACCAGATAAATTTTAATTTTATTAACCAAACATCTGGATTTAGTGCTATCATTAAGTTAAACCCGATCGCTCAACCTGTAAATTAATGCTTTTACCAAGTCAAGTTAAAAAAATTATTTGCGCAGTCCTATTAATAGTGACACTGGCATTTGGAGAAATTGCTTTCAACCCTCCAACAGCCCTAGCAGATACCGCAAATATTGCAACAGGAGCTGAAGTATTCAGCGTCAACTGTGCGGGATGTCACATTAACGGCAGCAACATTATCAGGCGCGGCAAAAACTTAAAACTCAAAGCATTGAAAAAATATAAAATGGATTCGATCGCCAATATTTCCGATTTAGTAACTAATGGCAAAGGCGTGATGTCCGCTTACAAAGATCGTTTGTCAGAACAGCAAATTATTGATGTTTCAGCTTACGTGTTATCGCAAGCTGCAAATGATTGGAAATAGGGAGGGAATTAAGTTCGCACTACTAATTAAAGACAGATCCCCCCTAGCCCCCCTTAAGAAGGGGGGGACTGGAAACTTCTTGAAGTCCCTCTTAACAGAGGGGGACTGGAAATGCTCAAAGTCTCTCTTAACAGAGGGGGACTGGAAATGCTCAAAGTCTCACTTCTTAAGGGGGATTTAGGGGGATCTAGACTTTGCGTAAAAATGACATTTCTGTTAAGTTTTAGTATTAAGTTGAGACGAATGAGACTTAAGTCATGACTGCAAACAATTATTAGAAGTGTTCCCAGATGAAAAAAAAAGATTTTTGGCGCAAACTTGTAACTATTATTACCTTATGTCTCTGTCTGACGATCGCACCCAGTCCCCCCGCTTTAGCTTCAATTCACAAATATCCAGAAACGGGCGATCGCGTGATGTTTCGATCGGTCCAAAGCCTGCGCGATAATGATGGTAAAGCGTGGCAAGTCGTGCTTTACAAGCGGGTAAAGTTAGGATTGGTAAACTCTGTAAATCTCAGGTTGATAGGATTTCCCGGTATCGAGTTAATCCACCCGGCGGATTTGACAGTTATAGCCGGAAAAACCGAAATTGGGAAAGCTGATGATATTTGGGCTGATTCAGATTTGCCCGTTAATGTGGGAGAATACGACTTTCGATCGCTCGTCATGAAATTGGAAAGCAATCGCCCTTTGCAGTTGAATTTGCCCGTGAAAGGTACAACGGATACAGAGTTGCTCGTCCCTCCCTTTGCAGTGAGAGAATGGAGGCTATTATTAGAAAAAAGTTAAGTTATGACTCAAATTATGAGTAAAACAGGAAGCAGTAATTTTGGATACTATGTAAAAGTCCGCGCGTGCGAAACTATCCTGTAGGGAATCGCTCTAAATCGGTAAAATAGTGAAAATTGCTACATTATCTATTTCCTAAATAGCGATGTTTAAATATCTAACTAAAGATATATCTTGTCGATTTCGATCGAGAATGGGGAAACAAACTAAAATCGCGATCGGTCACGATTGAAAGTTAAGCTACTTAAACCTGCGTGTCTGGAGAGTTTATTTATTATGAGTCCGATCCGCACAATTGTCCGGCAAGCTTTGGCAGCGGGCTATCTGACGGTAGATGCAGAAGAACAGTTGCGAAGTCTTTTGCAGACAACTAAGTACGGTTTAGAAGATTTTGAGGCTTTTATTGCTTTGCAAACTGAGGTAGTAGAAGGTAGAGTTAAACAGCAAGCTTGGGAATTGTTGCGATCGAACTCTATTGCTGCGACTGTTTGAATTAAGGTCGATCGTACTTTTGAATGAATTAAGTGCGATCGAGCTTATATTAATTAATTGGTTTTGCAACCGCAGATATTAGCGGATAAACGCAGATGAACGCAGATGGGATGGGTAGAATTATTGCATTCCTAGCTGTCGCTTTAACGCTTCTGGAACATTAACGGCTGTATCCAAACCCCGAACATTTTCCCACTTTGTATTTTCATTCCATTTGACATCACCAAAAGTACGATCGCTGAGGAATGTATCGCTGAGGTCTGCATTGCTGAGGTCTGCATCACTGAGGTCTGCATTACGGAGGTTTGCGCCGCTGAGGTATGCGCCACCAAGGTCTGCGCCACAAAGGTTTACGCTGCCAAGGTTTGCGCCCCGGAGATTTGCGCGGCTGAGGTTTGCGCGACTGAGGTTTGCACGACCTAAGTCTGCACGGCCGAGGTCTGCGTCAGCCAGGTTTACGGCATTGAGGTCTGCACTCCAAAGGTTTGCGCCGCGAAGGTTTGCGTAGCGAAAGTTAGCTTCCCAGAGGTTTGCGTCTCGGAGGTATGTACCGCGGAGGTCTGCGCCGCGAAGGTCTGCATCGCGAAGGTCTGCGCCACGGAGATTTGCGTCGCGGAGGTTTGCTGCGCCAAGGTTTGCATTGCGGAGGTTTGCGTCCCGAAGGTTTGCAAGGCTTAGGTATGCGCCGCGGAGATTTGCGCTATCAAGAAAAGATCCAATTACCGAATTAAAAACCCCTATTCCCCAAGAATTGCTGTAACTGATAATGCGAAGAAATCGCCCATAGTCACAAGCTTTAATGCCTGGTTGACCGCAAGGAAAAAAGTTAATTTTATCTTTTAAGTCATCTCTCTGCTGACCGTAACGGTGCAACTCCAACAGCAAAATCATTACATTCAAACCAGCGTAAATATCTATTTGCCGCAGCCCCAGTTCTTGAGTTTTCAATTGTTCCCGCAGCAGGCACATCTTCTTCTGAGGCAAACTTTCCGGCAGCATATCAATAAATTCCCCTTCGCACCACCGCAGATAAAAATCTTCCAGACGCTGGAATAATTCTACAGGGCGAAACTGACTTGCTTCCCCTGCACCAGCCGGAGTTGTTAACAACCCCATCAAATATTCCACAATTTCTTCCGTCAACCCCCCATAACCCAACAAATCGTAAATCTGCCAGTCCATATCGGAGTCTTTAGTATTAAATCCTTTACCTCTTTTTCCCGGTTCCGTCCACTCTTGCAAACTTTCTTTCAATCGTTCCGCACACAGAAATTCACCAAAACTTTTGTGTACAAACTCCACAGAACCTTCTTTACTGTTTTGCTGAAGGTAAAAAACCGCCAAAGCATTTCTCAAAGGATTATCGCCAATGCGTTTTTGTGCTTCCTCAAGTAATGATTTAACCACATTGTCTTCTCTCAACCGTTCCTCAATCATCGCTACAGGAGCGGATTCTCCTCCCGACTGTACTACGCACAATCCTGCTTCAATAAGAATTCGCCGCAAATCCTCTGTTTCCAGTTCTGTCAAATCGCGATTGAGCCAGTCAGACCGCTGTTTTGTAAGTATCCAATTCACGGCTTGGTTGTAAATCGAGATTTTTGCTTGAGTGCTGTTAGTTCCGTGAAAATCTTCAACTTTCAATTCTTTGTCCCGGTGAATTGCTGCTAAAAGATAAAGCAATAGCGGTTCTCGTGACAGTTCTGATTTTACATTTTCTGGGCAGTTTTGATGTTTCAAAAAATTCTGAAAATCCGAGTTTGTTTCCGCTCCAGTCTGGGCTTCCCACTTGCTGAACCATTGCTGCTGCAATTCGTCGTCCATTACATGAATTTCGACTCGTTCCAGATTATCCGGCATTTGCCTTTCAATTCCCTGCAAAGCTAAAGTTCTGCCAGTAATCAAAACTCGATGTCCCATTTCCGAACTCTGCTGGCAATCGCGCTGAAATTGCCCTACTTGCTTGAGAAATTGCTCTAATCCACCACTGTTTCTTCCCTCCATCAGTAACTCGTCAAAGCCATCTAATAAAAATAAATATCGCGTGTTGCGATCCATCAACCAGCCATCATCGCTAGCAAAACTAGCATTAACTGCATTTGTCAGCGTTTCTCTAAAACTCTTTTGCAATGTAGGAATATCCCGCAATCGAATTAACACGGGCGTCCAAACAGGATGCAAATCTTGCCTCACCCAGTCAGAAAACATCCGACAAAAAACGCTTTTACCGCGGCCCGGTCCCGCTTCGATAAACATCACGCGATTTTGTTTGTTTTCATCTGCAAGCAATTGCTTTGTCCAAGTTTCTAAATCGAAAGCTGCTGCATCTTTAATAGGCTTGCCGTTTTTATCAAGTGGCTTTGCCTTCAGCGGCACGTAGATATCGTGAAAAGTAAACTCTTCTGCAAATACTTTTTCTTGAGGTTTGGTGGCGATTTGTTCTGCTAAATAAGTGTCGATACTGTCATATTTATCGATATCTTTTTGCCAGCGATCGCGATAAAGTTCTGCCAGCACTCTTAACTCATCTTTTGCCTCAGCCAATGCCTCACTAATATATCGAGGCGTACTCCAAGCTACTCGCGCTGTCAAAGTTTTAGCTGTACGTTCATCTAATCCTACTTCCTGCAATCGATTTAACAGTAAATTATTAAATTGTTCAGCTAATTTAGATAGGGGAAAACACTCGATCGCTCTTCGGGCATCACGTTCATCTAAAGATGATTCCGCGAGGTCTTCAATTTGCTGTTTAAATGGTTCTGAAACAACTGATTCAAGATTGATGCTAGTTAAAATATTGCTGTCATTGAGATATTTATCCAAAGCCTTACAATAAGCTAAAACCGCAGCAAACTGCACGTAATCAGAGAAAGTTCGATCGTCCTGCGGCTTGTTTTGAAAACGCTTTTGCCACCGCACGGCAATTTGCACGAATCCTACTCCCGCCGCAACAACAGCAACCGCAGGATTGACCGCTGCACCAGCCACTCCCGCAACCGCAACAGCACCAGAAATGACCGCATTTACACTATCAACACCATCCACCACTAAATCGTGCCGTCCCCGCAACAATTCTCTATGGTCAGTCGTCAACATCTTCCAGATTTTTTTCAGTTTATTTTCGGAATTTTCCTGAGCCATATTTTTACCTGCAGTCTTTCAGAGGATTGAATTGCAGAAAATCTACATTCAACTTTGCAAACATTCCGCAAATAAATAAAAATCAAAGTATATCAAAATGTCGCTAAGAGTCGAGTTGAGCGAAGCGAAACTTCCTAGTCCGCGAAGGCGGACTTCGTTTGTATAGACGCGGTTTCAACCGCCGAGTCTTCGTGCGACAAGACGCGGTTTCAACCGCCGAGTCTTCGTGCGACAAGACGCGGCTTCAACCGCCGAGTATTTTAATCTTGACAAAAATCCCGCGATCGGCAATAATAGTAGATTGTCTCTCTAAATCCTGCTCGGATCGGGTCAAGACATATCAAAAGCTGGAAAGCAGTCAAAGTTAAACAACCAAGAGCCCTTAATCAGCAGTTTAAAACTAATGACTAATGACTAATGACTAATGACTAAATAACTAACCAGCTACCTGTACGGCAAACTCAAAACCATCCCATGACTTACGCAATCATTGAAACCGGCGGCAAACAACTGCGAGTAGAAGCAGGCCGCTTCTACGACATCGAACTGCTTCACGTCGAAGCCGAATCAAAAGTCACCATAGACAAAGTATTTCTGATTCAACACGAAAACGACGTTCACATCGGCCAGCCCCTAGTAGAAAATGCCACAGTTGAAGGCACGGTACTGCGGCATTTTCGCGGCCGGAAAGTGCTCGTCTACAAGATGAAGCCGAAAAAGAAAACCCGCAAGAAAAAAGGCCACCGCCAAGAAACGACGCGCTTTCTGATCGATTCCATCAGCGTCAACGGCACAGTATTAGCAGCAAGAGACACAACAGAAAAAGTTGTTGAAACTCCTCAAATTGCCGAATCTGAAGCAGAATAAAAGATAGTAGAAAACAGTCGAGGAAATCATGGCTCACAAGAAAGGTACGGGTAGCACCCGCAACGGCCGCGACTCAAACGCCCAGCGCTTGGGCGTCAAAAAGTACGGAGGCCAAGTAGTGAAAGCAGGCAACATTTTGATCCGCCAGCGCGGCACCAAATTTCACGCCGGTGAAAACGTCGGTGTCGGCAGAGACTACACTCTGTTTGCCCTGACTGACGGCATCGTAACTTTTGAAAGAAAAGGCAAAAGCCGCAAGAAAGTTAGCATTTATCCGGCCCCTGTCGCCGTCGCAGTCTAATCTTCTTTCTGATTCTGACGCACCCTACAAACTCGATATGGTAGGGTGCGTTAGTGGTGAAAATCTTCGGTAAAAAACCCGGTTTCTTTGGTCTTAAAAAGATGTGAGAAACCGGGTTTTTTGCAACAATCTCTCGCTTGCAGCCTGCTGATTTAAAGAAAAACCCGCTTTCTTTGGCCTTGATGCGCGGTGAGAAACTGCTTTTATACAACCGTCACATAGGTATTGACATAAATAACCTCATGAATAAAACTGCAAAGCCTCACCCTCGTAAATGCTTTAAGTCCCATACTGCGTAACTGTCAACTGTCAACTGTCAACTGCTATACATAACTTTACAAGCTCGGAGCGCGATCGGGAAACAATAAGCTCTAAACTTTATAGAATCGCAATTCTCATTTACCAAACATTCTTAGCAGCTAAAAAATACCATGTTCCCAACTCACCGCCCCCGCCGCCTCCGCAATCACCCCCAACTCCGCCGGATGGTCCGCGAAAATACATTAACAACTAGCGATTTAATCTACCCTCTTTTCGCCGTGCCCGGAGAGTCTTTTGCAAAAGAAGTTAAATCGATGCCCGGAGTCTACCAACTATCAGTAGACAAAATTGTAGAAGAAGCAAAAGAAGTCTACAATCTCGGCATTCCCGCAATTATTTTATTCGGAATTCCTGCCGATAAAGATACCGATGCTACAGGTGCTTGGCACGACTGCGGCATCGTCCAAAAAGCAACGACAGCAGTCAAAGAAGCCGTACCGGATTTAATCGTCATGGTCGATACTTGCCTGTGCGAATATACCAGTCACGGTCACTGCGGCTATTTGGAAGTCGGCGATTTAACCGGCCGTGTTTTAAACGATCCGACTCTAGAATTGCTGAAGAAAACTGCAATTTCTCAAGCGAAAGCCGGCGCAGATATTATCGCTCCTTCCGGGATGATGGACGGCTTTGTGGGAGCAATTCGGGAAGGATTGGACGGTGCGGGATTTGAAGATATTCCCATCATGTCTTACGCTGCAAAATACGCTTCTGCTTATTACGGACCGTTCCGGGATGCGGCCGAATCTGCACCGCAATTTGGCGACCGCCGCACCTATCAAATGGACCCCGGAAACGGCCGCGAAGCCCTGAAAGAAATTGCCTTAGATATTGCTGAAGGTGCGGATATGCTGATGGTTAAACCGGCTTTAGCTTACATGGATATTATCTGGCGCGTCAAGGAAGCAACTAATTTACCAGTTGCAGCTTACAACGTTTCTGGCGAGTATTCGATGGTGAAAGCTGCCGCCCTTAACGGTTGGATTGACGAGCAAAAAGTTGTGATGGAAACCTTGACCGGATTTAAGCGTGCCGGTACTGATTTAATTCTGACTTATCACGCCAAAGATGCCGCCCGTTGGTTGCAAAATTGAGTTGATAGTTGTTTGGGAGTTCTCAGTTTTGAGTTTTGAGTTTTGAATATCGAACTCAACACAACAGCAAGTTTTCAATCGGTAGGGGGTATTGCCCCCTACTGCTGTTTTTAGCGGTACTGATATATTGAGTTATATTAAATTTTGTTAATAAAGCGCAAAAATAAGCAAAGACACGGCTGTGCTGGGTGCTGGCAAGGATAACGCCGAATTAACAAAAAATGCTATTTGAAAGCAAATTTTGAGAAAGTCATGAACCGATGGCCCTAACATTTAAAATCAGCAAAAAAAGTATCGCTCCTTACTGAAAAAATTAAGATAATGTGGATTACTAACAATAGTTTTGTAAATTTGGAAGGCGATCGCTCACTGTTCCAAACATAAACAAACTAAACAACAAAAACAGTAAAAATAACAAAGCCCAGAAGCAAAATAAAGGCACAGCAGAGCATGACATCAACGGTTAGAGATTCAAGTCACATTCAATTTTGCATCGATCGCGATCGCGTCGAACTCCCACAGATTCAAGAACTATTTAAAGCAGCAGCATTCTGGGCGAGAGAACGTAAAATAGAAGATTGGGAAATCGCGATCGCGAACAGCGAACCAGTGGTTACAGTTTGGGATGGAGAAAGAACGATCGGCTTTGCGAGAGCCACATCAGACGGCATCTATCGAGCTACAATTTGGGATGTTGCCATTCACCCAGACTATCAAGGAGCCGGACTCGGACGCAAATTAGTGCAAACAGTTTTAAGCCACCCTCGAATGTGCCGTGTAGAGCGAATTTACCTGATGACAACCTACCAACAAAGTTTCTACGAGCGCATCGGTTTCCAGTACAATGCCAGCACTACGATGGTACTCGAAAATACGCCTTTAGAAGAGAGTGTAGAACTGGAAATTATCAACAGCGAGTTGTTAATAGCCAACTGCTAAACCTGTTTTTCGTTTACAAGCGAGGCAGAGCCTCTAGACATGGTTTCCCAGGCACAGCCTGGGAACCAGTTAATCCTTCTTCCTTCTTCCTTCTTCCTTCTTCCTTCTTCCTTCTTCCTTCAAAAAGTTGCCAAAGGAATAGAACATTGAGTTCGATTAAAATTAGCATCTTCCGACTCAGCAGGCACCGCCAAAACCTCTAACTTGCCATTCATCAAACTTAAAAGAGTTTGATCCATCAACAACCTCATTCCCGAAGAAACCTTAGCATCGCTGCTTTTAGTATCGACATCCAAATCTTGTTTCAACAAATCCCAAGACTCGCTCCAAGCACTAACCGAACGCTGATCGTCCACCCAAATATGAACGTACCCCGATTCTGGTGCAATCTGTGCAGAAACGCGAATGCTTCCTTCTTCCATTTGAGCGATCGCAGTATCTACCAAATTGACTAAAACTTGCCTAAAGCGAGGCCAATCTGCCAATACGTAAATTTCTGGATCGGGCGGCGATATTTCCAGACGAATGCTGCGATTAGCTGCTTGCAAATAAGTCAAATCGTCAACTTCATCAAACAGCTTAGCTAACTGAATCGGCTCGATATCCATCTTGTCAGTGCCATGCTCAGTTTTAGCAACAAAAACAATTTCATCGATCAATTTCACCAGCCTGAGAGCTCCGGCGTGAGCTTGCTCCACAAATTCCCGTTCTTCAGCAGGATCGTCGCACAAATCGGACAAAATTAACTGAAGTGTGCCGATCGTACTGCTGAGGGGCGATCGCAATTCATGAGAAGTCCGAGCCAAAAAACCTGCCTTAAATTGACTCATTTCCGATGCCATTTGATAAGCCAATTGAGTTTGTTTGAGTTGCTCTGAAAGGGCATCAAACTGCTTTAAATCAACTTCTTGAGGAGTTGGTTGGTGGCGGGGTTCGGCTTCCGGTGGCGGCGCGCTCTTTTGTCGCCCGCGCCGGATATAATTGCTGCCCAAGCCCAGTCCCAGCCCAATTCCTAGATATATCAGATCGCTCCAGCCCATCAGCGCCATATTGCTTTGCCGTCGAGTTTAGCTGCTACAACTGTACCGCGCCTTGTCGCAATATTTCCCAGCCCCTGCCCGTCCATTTAGCAACTGTGGAAGGCAAACTCGATCCTGTTGTGGCGGCGGGCAATTCCGAAGGGGCTAAAGTCAGCACTTCGGGAAATTGAGCCTCTATTTCAGGAATCGATTCTAGAGGCGGCTGGCCCGATAAATTGGCACTTGTTGTAGCCAAAGGCCCTGTCTGCTCTAGAATTTTTCGGGCGAGGGAAAAATTAGGCACTCGTATTCCGATTGTAGTCGGATCGATCGGGTTCATGGCAACTGGCACTTTTTGGGAAGCTGGCAGCACCAAAGTTAGCGCCCCCGGCCAAAAACGTTCCGTTACTTGCTGCCACACCTGCAACTCTTCCGGGCTCCCCTGCACGTAGGGCCACAAATCCTCCGCCGCCGCCGCCATCAAAATGAGCGGTTTGTCTTGGTTTCGCCGCTTAGCTGCAAAAATCAGCTCGGAGCGATCGGGCCTGGCTGCCAAAGCTGGTACGGTATCAGTGGGAAAACTGACAATACACTCTCCTGAAATTGCTTTTTGAACTAAGGATGCGATCGAAACTTGAACCATAAGTCGATTTTTTTAGATAGTTGATAGTCGATCGTTGAGAGTTGATAGTTAATAGTTAATAGTTGAAATCTACCGCCGATAGGCTAGGGCAAATCGATCGATCCCTGCTAAATCGGCAAATATTTGAACATTGCAATAACTCCCGTGACTTTCCAACATCTCAGCTACCGCTTCAGCCTGTCCCGCCATCATTTCAACCAACCAAACTCCCCCCGATTCTAAATAATCTGGAGCCGTTTTTACCAAATGCCGAATGCACTCTAACCCATCAAAACCGCCGTCTAAAGCCAGATGGGGTTCGTGCTTTAAAACTTCCGGTTCCAGGGTTAACACGGTGCTGCTGGGAATGTAAGGCGGGTTAGAAACCATGCCGCTAACTCGACCTTTGAGAAATGCGATCGGCTCCCACCAATCACCTCGATAAAAATTAATTCGATCGGCCAAACCTAAACGATCGGCATTCTGTCGAGCAACTGCCAAAGCCTCCGCACTGCAATCTACTGCATAAATTGTTGTATTTGTCAATATTTGGGCCAATCCCAGAGCGATCGCCCCGCTTCCAGTGCCCAAGTCAACCCAATTTGATTTTAGATTTTCGATTGTAGATTTTGGATTGGTGCGATCGCCTGTAGAAGTATTGAAATCTTCTCCCCCCCTTACCAAGGGGGGGCTGGGGGGGGTAGATTTTGGATTGGTGCGATCGACCTTAACAGCTTCTACAGCCAAATCCACAAGCAATTCTGTTTCTGGACGGGGAATTAGTACAGCAGGCGTTACTTTTAGAGAAAAATTACGCCAATATACAACTCCAGTTAAATACTGAACCGGCACCCGTTCCTGCAACCGCCGCTGCCACAATTCGGCAAGTTCCGGTAAAGATAATTTCGATTCAATTTGCGGGCAATCTTTAAACAATTCCAAACGCAGGTTCAACTTATCCAAACCAGCCAATTCTTGCAGCAGCCAATCAATTTCGGTTAAGGAAATACCAGAGTCGATCGCCTCCATCTTAGCTTGTTTCGCCCACTGCCACAGCTCTAAACCTGAAACAAACATCAGATTTTTTGGTAATTGGTAATTGGTAATTGGTAATCGTCAATCGGTAATTGATAAATAGCAGTAAGGTGCGCACTGCGCACCCTACATACTCATAACTTCCGCATAACTCAAAACTCAAAGCTCAAAACTCAAAACTCTCGAATCAACTCTCAACTGACCGATGATTAACGAGGAGCCGGTCGAGTTTGAGTTGGGGCTGGAGGTCGAGTTTGATTTGGAGCCGGAGATGGAGCAGCAGGCCGCTGATTTGGGTTACCAGCACCGGCAGGTTGGAGCGATCGAACAAATTCTAGCGACTCCCGAGGCGGAATCAAAATCAACTGAGCCAAAAACGGATCGTTCTCAGTGCGCAACGCTTCCAAAACGCTCTCCAAATTCACCACTTCAATCTTGATTGAAGCAGTCACATTCGGCTGTTGCTGCTTGAAACGTTCCACCATAGCCTGCAATTCCTCCTTATTAAAAAACAGGGGAATTACCTCTTGTTGGCCGCGCTGAATCGTCAAATAGCCATTTTCCGGGCCGCCTCTAGCCAAAAACAGAGGTACGCCGTTAAATTCGTTAACTTGCTGGCCCGCCTGTTGGAGCACCGTTTTCGCCGACTGCACCTGCTGCGGGGTCGGAACGTAAGCAAACTGTACTTCATCCGGTTTGCCTTTATTAGCTTGGGAAATCTGATAAATTTCCCCCAGCGACACCGGCATCACCCGCACCGACGCAGCCAACTGAGGGTTTCTCGTTTTCAGTTGCTCGACAAAAGCTTGAGCATCCTTCTGACTGATAAAAATTCCGGCTACCGAAGCATTACCAGTTTGACCCTGACCTTGTTTCGGAACCGAAGCGATTAGGGGTGCACCACTAGCATCGGTAATCGTAAACACGGGCACAGGGCGCAACTTATCCAAAATTTGCGGTTCGGGGATTGCCAGAGCCGACAGATTGTCTGTTGCCAAGGAACCGAGCAGAGCGCTGCCCGCAATCCCCAAAATTGCGCCCAAACGAACTAATGATTTCATTTTTTTCCATCAGGAGCGATCCTGAAATAGATTAACGCAAAGAGTAGCCTAAAAGCGCAGTCAAGCAGAGTGGATCGTACTTTTTCGGCAGTTAGTTCACTTTTTCGACTCCTCTGTAGTCGCTTCATTCAGCAAGCGGGCGAAGCGTCCCAACCAAATCGAGCGTAGTGAAGTAGGAATCGAAGGGCAGTCTACCCAAGCCCCGTACAATCAAGGTGGCAGTCGCTTTCACGCCGTTCTAGCTTAATTGCACACCTCAAACATTACTGTTTGAGGCTTTTAAGATCGAGCGTCGCCTTTTCAAGGTGGCGCTTAATTGCTTTTTGGGCAATGTTCCGAGCAGCATTGAGTCCCGAATGAGATTTGTATCCGCGGTTTCTAGAATGCTGCAAATCGCAATGTGTCTGTCTAAATCCATGTCAATGCCGCAAGTCCGAAATGTACTGCTTGACATGATGGTTTTGATTCCTCCGGTGGCTGCGACATATTTTTCCAGTGGAAAAACTAACCACAGTGAAGAGCCTGTTACCTGAACTCGCGGTGAACCTTTCACCCACTCCGGCGGAATATCCCAACACTGATACTGATGCTTAACCCATTTCCATGCGCCATTGACTAGCAATTTCAGCATCAAAGATGAGCCATCATCGTTTTTCCACATTCCCGCGTCATATTGTGGATTGAAGTTGAACGAACGGGATCGAACGGGCGGTTTGTGATGGCGGTGCTTCTTCGGGCGATTGAGCCACCTTTGGTAGTTAGAATGCCACGATTCCCACGCGCCAATCGCTTGACGGATGGCAGCCCGCTTCAGTGGGGATGGGAATCCCCCGACAAACGGATTACCTTGGGTCTTCAACTCGTAGTAGCGCCATCCCCCGTTCTCTGTGACCGGAATGCTCAACCCTGTAGGATCTTCATCCACTAACAAAAAGTAGAAGTGAACTACTTCGTTGTAAGCAGACTTTGTTTCTTGCAGGTCAAACCCATTGCGAATTAACTTCGCCTTGGCTGATTTGGTTGCAATAGAATATCCTTTTTGCCGTTTGAGCACCGTTCAACCTCCGATGTATTTACTCTGTGCTACGCTGTTTCACAATGCGCTCCATGAGTTTTGGGAACTTCTGGCGTTTGAAGTTTCAGCCAGACTTAAGTACATCATCGTCCTACTAAACTTGACTCCATATTACTCCGATATTTTGTTATCTAATTGTGCGACCAACAACTTTACACCACAGGCAGCCGCTGCTGCTTTTGATTTCTATTTCCTCGCAATGCAAAATATTAGAGGTAGTTTCTGATGCCATCTATTGTGACAGGATTTTAACTTGTTGGTGTCCGATCGGGTCGATCGCACAATTAAACTGTAAGGACACAACATTGCTGTGTCCCTACCGATACCACGTTCTACATACCACGTTCTACATACCGCGTTTGTTTGAGTTAAATTGTTAAATCGGGATGACAGGATTTGAACCTGCGGCATCCTGCTCCCAAAGCAGGCGCGCTACCAAGCTGCGCTACATCCCGTTTTCTTACAAGTGTCTTACAAGGCGGTGGTTGACTGCCCTCTAACAATTAGCGCACAAAATCATGCGATTGTCAATCATTACTTTTTTTTCATTCTTTCATATCGTAGCATACCAAAACTTGGTGCTGGGAGCGTCAAAATTGCCTTTATTCAAAAAATTAACGCCGTCCTGCACCTGCAAGCTAATCTGGATACCAAAACATACCCTTAATCCCCTCCGGATCGGACATAAAACCCAAATTTCGATAAAAATCCACTACGTGAGGGTCAGCAAATAAGGTAATGTTGCTAATATCTTCATTCCGGAGTTTTTTGATCGTGTATTTCATCAGCGCCTTGCCCATGCCTTTACCTTGATAATCAGGATGAACTACCACATCCCAAAGAGTGGCATTAAAAGCGTGGTCTGAAGTCGCTCTGGCGAAGCCGACCAACCGTCGCTGGCTGCCCCGCGTCTCCCACATAGAGACGACTAAGAAGCTATGCTGAATAGCTTTTTTGACTTTGCGCAGGGGGCGGCGGGACCAACCCACTGCATTGCATAGTTCTTCGAGTTCGTAAAGGTCAATGTCTCGATCGGTACTGAAAAAGATGCGGGCAGTGCCACTGGCGGATTTGCGAAATGTTGGGGACAGCGGATCGCCCGACCCAACAGCCACATCTTCCTCAAATTCCGCTGTTTGGGAAACAGAGGTAGACTCAGAATTGCTAAATAAGTTTTTCCAAAAACCCATGCAGGCGCGGTTAAGGTAGTAGAGGTTGGACGACTTTATAGAGAACCCAGCGATCGCCCTGCCTGCTCCGATCGGAAAATCGATTCCGAAAATCGATTCCGAAAATCGATTCCGAAAATCGATTCCGAAAATCGATCGAAGCGACAGAAATTGCGGGCAGCCTCTTGAGGAACAGTTTGCGGTACACTCATCTTACGCCGAAAAGAGGGATTTGTCGTCGAACATTGAGCCTGCACTCTTTTGATTTGTAGTAAGTTTGGTAGAACTGTTCAACTAGCTAGTACCCGGAGGGCGCGATCGGGACAGACGCATTGAAAGCCATAGCTTCTTTGAGTGTCGCTTTTGAGTGCCTCTCACTGCGCCGGAACTGATGCGCTCGATCGTCCGTACAGCTCGAATGGCACAACCGTGAGATTCTAGTTATACGTTCCCAGACAAATCTGACCTCTACCGATCTGACCTCTGCTTTTAGGGCGGACACGGGTACGCATTATGTCAGACCGACAAACCGAGAATCCCATTGCCATAGGGCATGGGAGTATCAATACCTAGTATATCTCCCGCACCTTCCCCTCAATTATGGCTTCGGGTTTAAAACCATCCACACTAGAACTTCTCAAGCGCTTTAACCGGGCGTTTCCGCAGTTTTACGAGCAATTTGTCAGCAGCGAAATCCAACTGCAAAACCTCAAGTTAGCTTATCAGCTCTACAAAACCAGGCAAGCAGTAATCGAAATTCGACCGGAAGGCAACAAAAGTGCCCTGCATTTTGCCTACCGCAATCAATCTTTTCTGCTGAGCGATATTTTTGGAGTGCTGGCTGCTTACGGGCTGACAATTCACAGTCTGAGCCTCTACGGTCAAATTTACCCGCCGATGCTGGTATTTATCAAGCTGGTGGTATCCCGCGGGGGCAAGGTACTGACGGATAAAACGGCAGACAATGTTTGCAGGGCAATTCGAGAGGCCTTGGCGGGGCATTTTGAGGTTGAAGAAATGCTGGCGGTGGAGTTTAATCTGGATGCGGGTTTGGAGGACGTGGCTACGGAATTCTACGTCGATCCGGTTTTCCACTTGCCCGCTTTGCTGATCGAAGCAGACAACCAACCGGGACTTTTTTACAAGGTGATGTACGCCATTTGGCAAGAGGATTTGTTGGTCGTGAATGCTAATTTGCTGGTTTGGCGCGGTCGAACTCGCCTGATCCTGTATTTGCTCGGCCCCAATGAGAGTTTGATTCCAGAGTATCTGGGGCAAAAAATTGCTGAAGGTGTCCGGCAAAGGTTGCTGGGCGAGCGATTTTAATTCCCAAGGAAGAAGGAAGAAGGAAGAAGGAAGAAGGAAGAGTTGGCAGTTGACAGTTGACTCGAAAGAAGAAGGAAGAAGGAAGAATTCTCCCACTCTCCCCCTCCCCCCCTCTCCCATTTCCCCCTCGATCGAACGCTAATTTCGGGATAGGATATAAATATGGCAACTATCGATATCCTAGGAGTTCAGCACGCTTGTGAGTTGACGGCAAAGACAGCAACTGCCCCGGTTCTAGTTTTTGTCCACGGCTGGCTGTTAAGCCGCCACTACTGGCAACCTTTGACCGACCGCTTGGCACCGCACTATCGGTGCCTGACTTACGATTTGCGGGGGTTTGGCGATTCAGCGGCCGATCGCGCCCATCACGAACCGCTCAATTCCTGCTATACTCCCGCTGCTTACGCTCGGGATTTAGAAATTTTATTGGATAAATTAGATATTTCTAACGCTTGGCTGGTGGGACATTCTCTGGGCGGGACGATCGCCCTTTGGGGTGCGAAGCTCTTGGACGATCGCGTTAAGGGAGTAGTTTGCATTAATGCCGGTGGCGGCATCTATCTTAAGGAAGAATTCGAGCGGTTTCGATCGGTCGGCAAGCAGTTAGTCAAGCTGCGCCCCCGCTGGCTGTCTTATTTGCCCTTAATGGATTTTGTATTTGCTCGGGATTCTGTGGCCCGTCCCATTGCCCGTCACTGGGGACGCCAGCGGTTGGTGGATTTTGTGGCGGCTCGCCCAGAAGCTGCTTTGGGGGCTTTGCTGGACTCTACTACGGAAGCCGAAATTCACCGCTTACCGCAAATTGTGTCCGGACTCAAGCAGCCTGTTTATTTTATCGCCGGCACTAAAGACAAAGTTATGGAGCCGAAATACGTACTGCATTTGGCAAGCTTTCATTGGATGTTCCAAGGTTGCGGCCACAACGTGCTGCAAATTCCTGATTGCGGCCATTTGGCAATGGTAGAACAGCCGGATGCTGTAGCCGATTACTTGCACAATATTTTGCAGCAACACGCTTGAGAAGGAAGAAGGAAGAACGAGGAGTTTTGAGTTTTGAGTTTTGAGTTACCAGTTGAGAGGGAGTTTTGAGTTTTGAGTTTTGAGTTACCAGTTGAGAGTTGTCAAAGGAGGAGGGAAGAGGGAAGAGGGAAGAGGGGAGAGGGAAAAATGCCAATAGCACTGATGAGGATGTCACACCGCGATCTAGTGGCATCTGTTGTCTGCCGGTGGGATCGATCCCAACTATAAGGAAACTTGAGAAATCTGTTATCTTAAATGAATAACTTTGCCCGATCGCCCAAAAGGCCAAAGGTTCTCCTGGAAAAGTGGCAACTTATCAAAAATTCTAATTTTGCTTAAATGCCTGTGCGCGTCAATCTCACCGATCGGCAACAACACATTCTTTGGGCAACGGTTCGCCACTATATTGCTACAGCCGAACCCGTTGGCTCAAAAGCTTTGGTTGACGAGTACAATCTGTGCGTCAGCCCAGCTACGATTCGCAATGCGATGGGGTTTTTAGAAAAAGCAGGATTGCTTTATCAACCCCACACTTCCGCCGGTCGCGTACCGTCTGACTCCGGCTACCGAATTTACGTTGACCAGTTGATTCAGCCGTCTGACATCCTCGGCATCAAGGTGGAACAGGTTCTAGACCAGCTTAACTGGTCGGACGGTCGCATGGAGGCTGCACTGCGGGGGGCCGCTCAAATTCTGGCAGCGATCAGCGGTTATATCGCCTTAATTACCGTACCCCAAACAAATACGGCGAGTTTGCGGCACTTGCAACTGGTGCAGCTAGAACCGGGGCAGGTAATGCTGATCGTGGTGACGGATGCCTACGAAACGCAGTCGGTGCTGGTGAATTTGCCCCAAGAAGCTGAAGGCAAACAGCAGGATGCGGAAATAGTCGATCGCGAATTGCAGATTTTGTCGAATTTTTTGAATTCTAAACTGCGCGGACGATCGCTCGCGGAACTGTCGGCGATCGACTGGAGCGAACTCGATCGGGACTTTGAGGTTTACGCTGAGTTGATGGGAACGATGTTGGCCCAGATCCGCCAGCGGGTGGAGACTCCCAGCTACACGCGGATTTTGATCGGCGGTTTGGCGGAGGTGCTGCGTTTGCCGGAGTTTTCCCAGTTGCAGCAAGTTCAAACTCTCGTGCAATTGCTGGAACAGGAACAGGAATTGTTGTGGCCTTTGATTTTTGAATCGACTCAGTTGGAAGCGCCTGGGAAGCGGGTTACGGTGCGCATCGGCTCGGAAAATCCCCTGGAACCGATTCAAAGCTGCACTCTAATTTCCTCGACTTACCACCGAGGCTCTATTCCTGTGGGAAGCGTGGGGGTTCTGGGACCGACGCGGATGGTCTACGAAAATGCGATCGCGGTGGTGGAAGCTGCAGCCGATTATTTGTCTGAGGCGATGGGCGGCAAAAAACTGTAAACAGTTGACAGTTGACAGTTGACAGTTGACAGTTGAACGCGCTTGTTTTAGTTAATAGTTGACAGTTGAGTACGCTATTTTTAGTGATGGGGTTGGTAGGTCTTCCGAGTCCAGTAAGAAAAAGCCAGACACTAGATCCGATCGCTCCAACAAAATTTTCGCTCCCGTTTGGGAATCGGGATTGGTTTGTTTTCTCAACAGGCAAACCCTAAGCTGCGTAATGGGTGTTACGCTTGCCCGCAGCCTGCAGCGGGTTGTCACCCCCCCAGGTATCAACCAACAGAATGTCAAAATCTTAAGACATTTTTGAAAGTTGACCAAAAATATATAAAAAAGATTAGTGTTATTATTAAATCTATTTGTTTTTTGAGAATAGTGAGGGTGTATTGCATATAACTTCCAGCAAATTTGGCAAAATTGCCGATCCGTCCAAGATTTAAGCGTTGAGTTAAAATCAAAACCAGATTTAGGCAATTTTTTTTAGCATTCAATGAAATCGACCGATAAAACTAAAAATACCTTTGCCATAACAACGCCTTTGTATTATGTCAACGATCTACCTCACGTCGGCAGCGCTTACACGACTATGGCGGCTGATGCTGTAGCTCGGTTCGAGCGACTGCGGGGCAAATCTGTCTTGATGGTGACGGGAACAGACGAACACGGGCAAAAAATTCAGCGCACGGCCGAGAGCTTGGGACGATCGCCCCAGGCTCACTGTGACTTGGTGGTGCCGGGATTTGAGAGCCTGTGGGAGCAGCTTGAGATCCAGTACGATCGGTTCATCCGGACGACAGCAAGGCGGCACGAGTACGTTGTCAAAGAATTTTTCCAGCGAGTATGGGACTGTGGCGACATCTACTCGAACCAGCAACAGGGCTGGTACTGCGTTTCCTGCGAAGAATTTAAAGATGAACGGGAATTGTTACCGGGAAATCGGTGTGCGATTCACAGGAGCAAAGAAGTTGAGTGGCGCGACGAGGAAAATTACTTTTTCCGCCTGTCGCGGTATCAAGAACAATTGCTCGCCCTGTACGCAGAACGTCCCGACTTCATCGCACCGGAAAGCCGGCGCAACGAAGTGCTCAGTTTCGTCAACTCCGGACTGCAAGACTTTTCGATTTCTCGGGTGAATCTCGAATGGGGCTTGCCGGTGCCGGTTGACCCCAGTCATACCATCTACGTGTGGTTTGATGCTTTGCTGGGATACGTCACAGCTCTTATAGATCCGGATAGCGACCCCACTTTAGAGAATGCTTTATCTAAATGGTGGCCCGTTGACTTGCACTTGATCGGTAAAGATATCCTGCGCTTCCATGCAGTTTACTGGCCGGCAATGTTAATGTCTGCAGGTTTGCCAGTTCCGGGCCGCGTTTTTGCCCACGGTTTTTTGACCAAAGATGGCAAGAAAATGGGGAAAACGGAGGGCAATATTTTAGACCCAGTAGCATTGGTCAACAAATACGGCCCTGACGCAGTACGTTACTATTTCCTGAAAGAAATAGAGTTCGGACAAGACGGCGATTTTAGCGAAACTCGGTTTATCAATATATTGAATGCTGAATTAGCAAACGATTTGGGAAATTTGCTTAACCGCACCTTAAACATGGCACGCAAATATTGCGGTGGCTGCGTTCCAAATGTTTCGGGAGCAAACATTGCTGGCGACAATCTTCTCAAGGAAATGAGCCAGGATTTGGGCGATCGAGTGGCTGATTTTTACGAAGAATTGGCTTTTAGCAAGGCTTGCGAAGCTGTGCTAACTTTGGTGCGAGCCGGCAATAAATTTATTGACGATCGAGCTCCTTGGAGTTTGTACAAGCAGGGAAATATCGAAAGTGTCGAACAAGTGCTATATTCAGTTCTGGAATCTGTTAGACTGGCATCTTACCTTTTATCGCCGATTATTCCCAACATCAGCAGTGCTATCTATCAGCAGCTCGGTTTTTCAATTGACTTTAACGATCGGGTGGCAGTTGACAGTTTGGGGAGTTTTGCAACTGAGTCCGCGTGGGGCGCTTTGCCTGCAAACCAAATTCTAGGTCAAGCTCAGCCAGTTTTTAAGCGCCTCGAACTACTCGAAACATTACCTTCCTAGCCGTCAGGGGGCGCTATGGGTGCTGTTACCGATTACGAATTAGCTCTTATTTCCTTACCTAATCTTTCATAAAAAATGAGGCATAACAATCATGTTGAATAGAATAGAAAGCAACGATCTTTTTACCCCGGAGCAAGTTCTGGAAAATCGGGGTCGGGTGGCAATTTTTATTGACGGTTCTAACCTGTTTTACGCGGCTTTGCAGTTGGGAATTGAAATCGATTACACGAAGTTGCTGTGCCGTTTGACTGCGGGATCGCGACTTTTGCGCTCTTTTTTCTACACGGGGGTCGATCGCACGAATGAAAAACAGCAGGGTTTTTTGTTGTGGATGCGCCGCAACGGCTACCGGGTGATTTCTAAGGATTTGGTGCAATTGCGGACGGATCTAAAAAGGCAAATTTAGATGTAGAAATTGCCGTGGATATGATGGCTTTGGTTGGGTCCTACGATACGGCGGTTTTGGTCAGCGGTGACGGGGATTTGGCCTATGCAGTGGATGCTGTCAGCTATCGGGGCGTGCGGGTGGAGGTGGTGAGCTTGCGATCGATGACTAGCGATAGTTTGATTAATGTAGCCGATCGCTACATCGATTTGGAAATGATTAAGGATGACATTCAAAAAACCTCGCGATCGAATTACGCTTACCGCCCGCTGTCCGGTTTGAGTTTGATGGAGGAACACGAAGATAGGTAGGAATTGGGTAATTGGTAATCGGTAATCGGTAATGGGTTGAACATTAAAAATAAGAAGTTAAAAATAATAAAACATGACAAATTTTAAAATTTTGATTGATTGTTTTTAATTGCTCAATGACAATTTACAATTACCAATTACCATTACCAATGATTAATTTAACATCAAAAAATTCGACTTTTCAATCTCCAAAAGCAGCGACCGCCATGTTAGCGACGCTGCTTTTGATGAATAGCGGTTGCGCTGCTTCCGAAGCGCCACAAAAGAATAAATTAGCTGAAGATATCAAGGCTGCTCAAACGTCAAATAGCACCTTAACTTTGAATAAAGTAACTTTAGAACAGGCGAACGAAAAAGGAGAGACGTTCTGGAAAGTCAACTCAAAAAATGCTGTCTACAGCAAAGACAAAAAGACGGTTAACGTTCAGAAACCGACGGGTAAATTGTTTCAAGACGGCAAGGAAATTTATGACGTTCAGGCGGAATCGGGAGAAGTATTTCAGGAAGGAAACCAAGTTTTTTTGAAGGGAAATATCGTCGCTACAGACCTCAAAAATGGAGTTGTGTTGCGGGGAAATGAACTGGAGTGGCGGCCGAAAGAAGATGTGTTAGTCGTGCGCAATAATTTGACGGGAGAACACAAACAGGTAACAGCTTCTGCTAAAGAAGCGCGGGTTTTTACGAGGGCGAGGAGAACGGAGTTTTTCGGTTCTGTGGTGGCGAACCTCAAAGATCCGATCGTCCAATTGCGCACCGAGCATTTAGTATGGTTTTTGGAACAGCAAAAGGTGAGTACCGACAAACCGACTCAGGTCGATCGATACAAAGATAAAACTGTTACGGATCGGGGTTTTGCGGATCGAGTAGATGTAGATTTGAAAACCAAGATTGCGACGCTGACTCAAAACGCTCAGTTGATGCCGCAAGACCCACCGCTGCAAATTGAAAGCAGTTTGATGAGTTGGAATTTTCCAGCGCAAAGCGTAGTTTCGCCCGGACCGGTGAAGGTTTTTCATCGCGTGGAAAAGGTGACGATGAGTGGGGATGCGGGTAAGGGAGATTTAGACAAAAAAGTTTTTCATTTGACGGGAAATGTGGTAGGAATCGGGCAAAAACGTCAAGCTCAATTGAATACCGATCGAGTGACTTGGTATTTAACTAATCAGACTTTTGATGCGGAAGGAAATGTAGTTTACCGACAATTAAATCCGGTGTTTAATTTGACCGGACCGCGGGCGGCGGGACAGCTTAAGGATGAAACTGTGATTGTGAAAGGCGACGGCGGTGGCGGGCAAGTGGTGACGGAAATTGTGCCGGCCGAACACGAGAAAACATTGGAAAATTAGGGATTTAGTATCATATATATTGAATTAAACGAAAGATCGATTGGTGAAATCCTCGATAACTGAATCGGGAATTTACAGCGATCGTTTGCGCCGGCATTTATGGAATTTAGAGAAATATGCGGAATTGATGGAGGCGATGAGAAATGTTGTTAGCGATTCAAAGCCGGTGCGGTTGCGATCGGACTTAGGGTTTAAGTTAAATAGTATGGGGTTGGTGAAATTGGAGGGCAATAGTTGCACTTCGCGATGCCGATTGTATGAGGAATATTTTCGCGATCGATTATAAGCCCAGAGAAACCGGGTTTCTGATGAAAAATATCGATTGATTGCGAAGTCTTGGCCAGAAACCCGATTTCTAACGCTGCGATAATTGCACAGAAACCGGGTTTCTGAGGAAAAATCTAAGATTAATTGCAAAGTCTTGGCCAGAAACCCGGTTTCTTACCCTGCGATCGCCCTTATATTTCGATTTGTTGCGTAACTCCCAGAAAAGTCGATGAGAAGTCGATGAGATCTCACTCATGTTCTCAAATAGTCACCTGATTTAATAAAGACATCGAGCGAAAAAGATGAGACTATGAGAAACTTACACCGTGTTGAATTGACCGCTGACAGAAAAGCTCCCAAAGCCAACACACCGAATATTTTTTCTGTGATAGTAAGCCTACTTGTTTCTGGGTTCACTATATTTTTTACAATTTCTTGTTTGCCAGTTTTGCCAAAAATTTATTTGCCAATGTTGCGGCTAGAATTGGGCTTTTTAATTTTATTTGCTACTTTCATAGCTTGGAAGTTGCTACGAGATATTAAAAACCTGTGGCGAAATTACAGCAGACTAGCTTTAGGTCAGACATCGATCCTTTTTTGGAGTTTATTGTTTCTGATGATTGGTAGTTTATTGTTTCTGATGATTGGAGTGAACCAGGCTTTATACCACCATAATCCAGCGAATAACTTTAATGCTTATGTCAAACACCGAGAAGAAATCGTCGCTCTAATTCATTCAGGGCAATTAAAAGGAGAGAAACAAAGTTCAAGAGACAATTATAATCGGGGAATAGAAATTAGTTTACCTGAAAAATTTAAAGGGCTGTCGCGGGGAGGAAAAGTCAGGGCGATCGCAAACGGCGGAGTGCTGGAAGTTATCTTTATTCATAGCTATATTGGATTCGGAGACGGAACTCGCTATTTAATCTATCGCTCGGACAACGATGAACGGAAAATTTCCTTACTTCAACGGAAAATTTCCTTAGTTCCAGTCAAACACAATCCTCCTTTCGTGGACTTCAAAAAATTAAAAAATCGATGGTTTTCTTTGGAGGTATCCTACTGACAAAAAATTAATACGCTTACTCGTCTGAAAACCGTTCGTGTAAAACATTTGGAGAAAAACTATGCAACTCAAAGAAAATCCTGAACTAAACCAAATCAACCAAGAATCAGAATTTTGGGCAAAAACTTATCAACTTCATGGGTATGGAAAAAAACGTGAATCTGCGATCGTAACTTTACTGAAAATAATTTTTATTTATTTTCCTTTGGTTGCGATACTTCTTACGATACTTGCTACGATCGCCCTCTCTTTTTATGCTTGTGGTGGCGGACATAGTAAGGCGAGGCAATCAGAAGGTAGGCAATATGTTGGCTCAATGAACCGCGCCCAACAAGCTTATTTCGCAGAAAAAAGTGCATTTTCTAATTCCATTGATGCCCTGGGTATCGGTATTAAAACTCAGACAACCAACTATAACTATTCAACCATAGCTACCAAAAATGCTGCATTTAATTATGCGGTATCCCGCAGCGAAACCAAAAATCTTCCTAGTTATGTCGGGGCTGTATTTTTATTTGTTTCCCCAGCAGCTAACAATGAAAAGACTACTCTAGCCATTCTGTGTGAAGCAAAATCTTTTGGGAATACTCAACCGCCTAATCCTATCCTTCAGAATGATATTCCTGTCTGCGCTGCTGGTAGTAGTGAAGTGGTTAGGTAAATTAAGAGGCGCTATCTGACAGTCAAATATCGCAGATATCATCAGAGAAATCATCGTCTAAAAACCGTTCATGTAAAATATTAAATTAGGAGAGTTTCAAATCATGTCATATCTTGCAATATTAGCTACTGTATCTGTTTTATTCTGGCTTTTATTAAACCGGTGTTCTTGGCTAACTTCCATGGTAATTTCAGTGATTGTATTTTACTTAACAATATCAGCGACTAATTATTGCTTTCCTTTTTGGGAAATATATTTACCTCGAACGGGAGTAAGTCTTGCATTCATATTAGTTTACATTGGCTTTCCGATCGCTATCTTGAATATAATAACTTTAAAAAAAATAATCATGAACATTAATCAGAACCGAAAACAAAAGAAGGAATATATGTTTATGTTAATTTTTGTTGCTTTAGGTTTTGGGTTTTTCGGATTTGGATTTATTCATAATGCACATCAAAGCATTCCTATTAATAACTTAAATCTTTATCTTAAGGATAGAGAATACATAGTGAGTCTGATTAAAGCAAGAACATTACATGGTGAAAGAAGCTGCATTCAAAATTTTCAGATAGATAAAAAGGAGTCTGAGCTATATAAGTGTCGAGAAGATATAGAATTACCAGAGAAATATAAAGGACTTTCAAGAGGGGGTAAAGTTGATTTAACTAAAACTACCGAACAATTATTTATCAGGTTTACTCATAGCACTTATAACTTTGGGGATGGCAGCATACATATTGTTTACTCTAGTTTAGATAATGGTTTATCTAAACCAAGATGGGAGATCGAATAATCATCGTCTAAAAACCGTTCGTGTAAAACATTTGGAGAACAACTATGCAACTCAAAGAACAGCCTGAACTCAATCAAATCAACGAACTATCGGAATTTTTGGCAAAAACTTATCAACCTTATCGGCCCATCAAAGAACGTAAATCTGTCGCCAAAGTCGATCGCACAAATTTGCAACCCATCCAAGAACCTAAATCTGTCGCCAGAGTCGATCGCACAAATTTGCAACCCATCAAAGAACCTAAATCTGTCACAACCACCGATATACAGCCCAAAGAAAAGCTTGACCTAAATCAAATCAACCAAAAATTGGAAGTTTTGGTAAAAATTATCGACAAGATTTGCCACCCATCAAATTTTGTCAATCTGTCGCAACAACCGATCGACAAAATTTGCAACCCATCAAAGAACGTGAATCTGTGGCAAAAACTTATCAGCCACATTTCTATTCCATAAACGAATGTATATATGGTAGAGGAACTTCACGGATTATTGAGTTGTTTGTGGTTGTGATAATTATTGGGATACTTGCTCACATCGCCCTGCCTTCTTTTCTGCATTGTGGTAATAAAGCGATGCAGTCAGAAGCTAAGCAATATCTTGGCTCAATGAACCGCGCCCAACAAGCTTATTTTGCAGATAAAGGTAAAGGTGCATTTTCTAATTCCATTACTGCCTTGGGCATCGGCATTAAAACTCAGACAACCAACTATAACTATTCGATCGGCGCTACCAAAAATGCTGCGTTTAGTTATGCGGTATCCAGCCACGAAAAAAAGAATCTTACTAGCTATGTGGGGGCTGTATTCTTAGTACCTAGTTCAGGAGCTAATGATGCAAAGACTGTATCCATTCTGTGTGAAACCAATGCTTTGGGGAAGAATATCCAACCGTCTATTCCTATCCTTCAGAATGGTGTTCCTGTCTGCGGTGATGGCACTGTGGAAGTGAGCAAGTAAATATCGACAAAAATTATGCCAGAAGTAGTCAAAGGGTTCATCATCTTAACTTGCATCTTCATGCCACTAGAAAGAATCTTTTCCTTGCACAAGCAAAAGATATTCCGTCTCGGATGGGCAACCGATGCTACCTATTTTTTTACAGGTCACTTTATTGGCAGGGCAGGTGCTATTGTTGTGGCTGTAACCTTGTCACTGATGACTGATTTGCTCAACCCCCAATTGCAAAGTAAAATAGCCTCTCAACCTATCTGGTTGCAGTTTTTAGAAGCAATTGTAATTTCCGATCTGGCATATTATATGGCTCACCGACTGCTGCATGAAATACCCTGGCTTTGGCAATTTCATGCAGTCCATCACAGCATCGAACACATGGATTGGTTGGCAGCAGTGCGGGTGCATCCCTGCGAGCAACTCTTTACTCAGATTTGCAAAATGATGCCTCTTTACTGGTTGGGATTTACTAAGGAATGTTTTGCAGTTTATGCTCTTTATTCAGCAGCGATCGCCTTTTTAATTCATGCTAACATTACCATCAAGTTTGGTCCGCTCAAATGGTTCATCGCTACGCCGCAATTTCATCACTGGCATCACAGTAAAAGTCCTAAAATCCACAACAAAAACTTTGCCGTTCAGTTGCCGCTGTTAGATTTACTATTTGGCACTCTCTATATGCCTGCCAAAAAAATGCCCGATCGATATGGTGTCTCTAATGCGATACCGGCTGGCTATCTCGGACAAATACTCTATCCATTTAGGGGAAAAATCAAAATGCTAATTAACAGATTAAAACCAGGTATCGATCGCTATTTTCGCCCCTTACCTGTAATTCTTGGTTTCACCTCGATCGCGATTAGTTCTCTGACTGCAATGGCTTTATTCAATCACATGGACATCCCTACTTTTATTGCCAGTTGGAATACTCAACAAGTAACCGTTGCTGAATTGCAGCAAGGTAAGTTAAAACCTGCGATTTTAATTGACGTGCGATCGCCCGAAGAATACGCTGAAGATCGCATCGGTGACAGTCCCCTGGTTCCTCTAATTGATATTGAAGCGGGATTCGGTATTAAGCAAGTGCAAGATCTTGCTCGATCGAGTGTCAAATCCGATCGAACCCTGCCAACTATTGTACTTTATTGCGCGCGGGGCGGGCGCTCGGTTAAAGCCTACCAAAAATTGCAAAAAACTGGTTTGAATTTAGCTGTTCTCTCAGGCGGCATCGCAGCGTGGCGGGAAGCTGTACCTGTCAAACAAGATACTGAAATATTAGCACCAATTATTCGATCGCAGAAAGAGGCTGTCAGAAGTAATTAAAGCGAGCTAGAATGCGGGCGATCGCACTAATTGAGAATGGTGCAATATCCCAGTAGTTTTTGCCGAATTTCCTGCACGGGTTGGCCTAAGTCCCTACCTACAATATTTCTGTACCTCACTTGCCTGAAATTGGTTGTAATTCCCTGGCGGACTGCGGGCAATTGCGTATTTGTTGGCACGCTTCAAGCATCGATCGGCATTGACATTATCTGATGTTCTATCGACGGCAATACCTCGACTCGGAGGGGTTTTCGCTCCGATCGATTACTAACATATCTGATAGAAAAACCCGCCCCTTATATCTTTAAACATCCAGGAATTACAATCGATCGAACCTTGCATAACTTCGCTCAAATCCGACTGACGTGACTCGCATTTGTTTCATTCTCAACCTTGGCTTCCACCGCCAAATGATTTTCAATTTCCAGGATTGGTTTCGACGGATAAACAGCCAAATCGAACCAGAAAGTCGTACCGCTACCAACCTCACTAACCAAATTAATTTTCGTGTGGTGCTTGTCAATAATATTTCGGACGATCGACAAACCCAAACCAGTTCCTTCCAGGGTGTGAACGCGATTTTCTACGCGGAAAAAGCGCTCGAAAATTGCTTGTTGGTCCTCTGGATCGATGCCGATTCCAGTATCGGAAATTTCAATCCGCACAGTACCGTAATTTTTGGTATTAGCTAAGAGGTTGTAATTATCCGAGGCAGCATTTTTGCGCTCGGCCTTCTCTCCTTCTAGTACGTAGGCGCGAATCGCTATTCTGCCGCCCGATTCAGTAAATTTCAAGGCATTTCCCACTAAATTAGCAAACACTTGCAGCAGCAAATCGTAATGCCCTAAAACAGGCGGTAAATCCCGTTCGAGTTCTTGTTTGAGTTCGATGCCTTTATCCTTAGCATTCAACTGATAAGTCCGCAGTGTCTGTTCGACAGCTTGAGAGAGGTCAACAGCATCTAACTGATAGATCCGGCAGGATTCCAAGCGAGATAAATCTAATACATCATTAACTAAACGAGTGAGTCGATCGGTCTCTCGGTTAGCAATTTCCAAAAATTCCCGGCGTTCGCTTTCTTGCAAATCTTCTCCGTATTCGTAAAGAGTTTCAATAAAAGATTTGATGTTAAACAGAGGCGTTCTCAATTCGTGGGAAACATTGCTGATAAAATGGCTTTTAGCCTCGTTGAGTTCTACCTCACGGGTGATATCTTGCACGGTTATGGCAATGCCTTTAAGGCTTTCACGATATTGCTCGGAACCTTGATTTTTAGAGGTTTGTTCGTACAAAGTACACTCGATCGCCTCCGGACGCTGAGACTCGGTGCAGGTATTTTCTTCTTCGCGGATGCAGCTTTTACATAGGGGTTCTGCCCCCGGCGCTTTGTGCAGAACTACAGTAGTTAAAAGAATCCGAATTGTGCGGTTTACTGGCTCGCTCATCGAGATGCGAAATTCACCTCCTTCGCGATCGCCCCCAGCAATTTCGTGCAGCGGTCTGGCTAATTCTTGCTGCACTTCCGGCGGTAAAATATTCAAAACATTAACCCCGATCGCATTTTTGCCTTCCCAGGCAAAAATCCGCCGTCCGGTCGGATTCACCAAAATCACCTGCAAATTAGCATCCAACAACAGCGCCCCGTCAGCAATAGTTGAAACCAAAGTTTCTAACTTAGCTTTTTGAGCTGTCAGTTCTTCAATATTTTGTTCTTCGTAACTTTCTAGCTTCTCGGCCATCTCGTTAAAACTGCAAATCAGCTCGCCCAATTCTCCCCCCAAAGGCAAGTCAACCCGCTGTTTAAAATTGCCACTAGCAATATTTTTTACCCCAAAAACCAACTCTTTAATCGGTTGAGTAATCGTCAGAGCGTTAAACACCGCGCCCAAAATTACCATCACCCAAATTGTCACAAAAACTGCTAAAGTAACATCTCTAGTTAAGTTGGAAGAAATAACAGCAGCAGGATTGGGATTAATGCCGATCGCCAGCACGCCCAAATATTTATCCTCGTGAATTAGAGGCACAAATACGTCAGTAACTTCTCCATCCGGCGTCAGGTGCTGCCGCACCAAAGGCAAAGAAGTTAAATTTCTTGCCTCAATATCCGCTAAAAAATTCTCCGGCAATTTGATCTGGCGGCGCAGCGTCAGGGAAGTTTGCACCTCGGATTCTGAGAAAGGTATTCCCAGGAAAATATCCCCAGCTTCATCGGCGTACAGCATATAGCGGACGCTGGAAGTGCTGCTGTAGAATTGCCGGGAAAAACGGGCCACTTCCGATCGGTCATTTTTGGCGATCGAAGGAGCCACATTTGCTGCTAACAACAGACCGAGGTCGCGACCGTAGCGAGTATCGTTGAGTCGCGCATCTTGCTGGATCGTATTGACAGCCCAGAAGGTCAAGCCGCTCATAATTAACGAGACTACCAGGGTAGTACCGGCCATCAGGCGAGTCTGGAGGGTAAATTCCGACCACCAACGAGCAATAATTTCTCCGATTTTGTTTAGTATGGCCAGCATTTTACAAGTTGAATATTAAAAACAGGTATTGAATAAATTGAGGGCTTCTCAGATTGTTTGCTGCGACTTTTACATTGCCACCACAGAAAAGATGCCAAACTTTATTTTGACATTTCTGCTTGAAAATTGCTTGAGAGTCTCAGGGAGGGGCGATCGAGATTTGTCACCAGACTTGCACAACAGCAGCAAAAAATAAAGGGTCGCGATCTGACCCCTCGCTTCCTTAACGATATGACTCCCGCACTGCACAACTGTCAACTGTCAACTGTCAACCGTCAACTGTCAACCCAACGACTACGCGAGCGGGCAAGCTGTCAACTGTCAACTGTCAACTGTCAACTGTCAACTGTCAACTGTCAACTGTCAACTGCTACAGATCTAAGTTTTTGTCTGCTTTGCCTGCCAGAGCTCGGCGGCCGATGTCGCGGCGGCAGTAGAGACCATCAAATTGGATGCGGTCAACTGCTGCATAGGCTTGGGAGATAGCTTGCTCTAAAGTATCTCCAGTAGCCGTGACCCCCAAAACGCGCCCGCCCTCGGTGACCAACTGTTGGTTCTTCAACTGAGTCCCGGCGTGAAAAACTTGAGCTCCTTTAGCTTCAGCTTCTTCAATCCCTGAAATAAGTTTGCCTTTTCGATAATTTCCCGGATAGCCTCCAGAGGCCAAAACCACGCAAACAGCAGCTCCGGGCTGCCAGCGAATGTGCGAAAATTCCCCGAGGCGTTGCTTGCAGCAAGCTTCGATCAAATCTTCCAGGGGAGTTTCCAGCAGGGACAAAATAGCTTGAGTTTCGGGATCGCCAAAGCGGCAGTTAAATTCTAAGACTTTCGGTTCTCCTTCCGGGGTAATCATCAAACCTGCGTAAAGTACGCCCCGGTAGTCGATGTTGCGTTTTCTGAGGGCTGCGATGGTACGATCGAGAATTTCTTCTTGAATCCTGTCCATCAATTCGGGGGTGACGATGGGTGTGGGGGCATAGGCACCCATACCGCCTGTATTGGCTCCCGTATCGCCTTCGCCGATGGCTTTGTGGTCCTGGGCCGGCAGCAGGGGTTCGACAGTGATGCCGTCGGTAAGGGCAAGAATTGAGACTTCCTGACCGGTTAAATATTCTTCGACCAGGACTTGGATGTTGTCAGTGCCGAATTCGCCCCGGAAAATGGTATCTATGGCGCTGCGAGCCATTTTGAGGTTGGTGGCTACCGTGACTCCTTTACCTGATGCGAGTCCGTCTGCTTTGATGACTATAGGGGTTCCCTGTTCGGCAACGTAGGCTTTAGCTCTTTCTGCGTCTGAAAACAAAGCTGCTTTGGGTGTTGGGATTCCTGCTTCGAGCATTAATTGTTTGGCCCAGGATTTGCTCGATTCTATTTGAGCACCGACTTGGGTGGGGCCGAAAACCGTGAATCTTCGCTGTTGGAAGTAGTCAACGATGCCTAGGGCTAGGGGCAGTTCGGGACCGACGACGACTAAGGAAATGTTGTTGACCGTCGCAAAACGTTCCATCCCTTGAAAGTCGTCGATGTTGAGTGGCAAGTTTTGGCAGCCTTTCATGGTAGCTGTTCCGCCGTTGCCCGGAACGCAGAATACTCGTTCGATCCGCGCTGATTCTAAAAGTTTTTTTGCGATCGCGTGTTCGCGACCTCCGTTACCCACTACCAAAACTTTCACAGTATCCTCACCTATAAATTTTGTCCCTGAATGGCCGTTATTCAGTGTTTGTACTTATGTATCTGCTTTTTGCAGCGTTGTCAATTATGCCATGCCCAGCGAAGCGTGAATTGCTAGATGCGGCACTTTTTTCGATCGCCGGGGATCTCCCGTACAATGATTCGGACTCGAACTAGGATGAAATAAACAAATCCAGCAGGTTTCGGCAATCAAACAACCTTGCTCGATCGCGCGGTGTCTCGACTGCAAGACAACGCTTTTAAAGACAAGTTTTTTGTCGATCGCGCTCTTACTATTTCGACCCTAAAGTTAATTCATCCGGATACAAATTGCTGTAAAATGGATGGGGTAAAAATATGAAATTTACTGAGATGAAATCAAATCCAACTGCTGCCAATTTACCTGCTAAAATTCAGCGGGTAGGTGCGATCGGCGGCGGTCAGCTAGCTCTGATGATGGGGGATGCTGCTCGCAATCTGGGTATTGAATTGACGGTACAAACGCCCAGTGCAGCCGATCCGGCAGTTGCGGTTGCTGCGGGTAGTGTTTTGGCTGCAATTGATGATGTTGGGGCTACTGCTAAATTAGCCGAACTCTGCGATGTTATTACTTTTGAAAATGAGTTTGTCGATCTCGATGGTTTGGCACAGTTAGCAGATCGAGGCGCGTTATTTCGGCCGAGTTTGCTATCTTTAACTCCCCTGTTAGATAAGTACGTCCAGCGCTGTTATTTGCAAGATTTGGGTTTGCCAACTCCGAGGTTTTGGGCGTGGGATAGCGGCGATCCTTTACCTGAGGAAGCGACGAATTTTCCGTTGGTAATCAAAACTCGCCGCCACGGTTATGACGGTCAAGGTACTTTTATTGTTAAAGATGCAGCGAGTTTTGAGTCAATTTGTGCTAAGTTAAAAGGGAGACCTTTGCTATTAGAAGAGTTTGTACCGTTCGATCGCGAGTTAGCTGCCATTGCCGCCCGATCGATCGATGGCGAAATCGCAATTTATCCGATCGTCGAAACCCAGCAGGAAGATCGAGTTTGCCGCTTGGTAATTGCGCCCGCCGATATTAGTTTAAATGTCAAAGCACAAGCAGAGTCGATCGCCCGCACGCTGCTCGACAGTTTGCAAGCAGTCGGCATTTTCGGCATTGAATTATTTTTAACCGCCGACAACCGACTGTTAGTAAATGAAATTGCACCCCGCACGCACAATTCAGGACATTTCTCGATCGATGCTTGCAAAACTTCACAATTTGAACAGCATTTACGCGCGGTTTGTCAACTGCCTTTAGGCAATTGCGGCCTCAATTGTCACGGTGCTGTAATGGTTAATTTACTCGGCTACGAATCGGCAGAGTCTGATTATTTAATGCAGCGCCAACAACTGGCACAGATTGCAGGTGCTTTCGTACATTGGTATGGTAAGAAACAGTCGCGTCCGGGTCGCAAACTAGGTCACGTTACAGTTGTGTTAGATAGCGAATCGGCAGCAGACAGGCGCGCGCAAGCTTTGTCGGTCGCCCGAAACATTGACTTTATCTGGAAAGCAAATTAAATCGATCGCGACTTGCCTTCTTACTTGCCAAAATCGAGTCAGTCGGTATATATTAAATAAAGGTTCTGCTGCCGCGTTGGTGACTGCCAATAATGTTTTTTTGATCTATAACTCTTAACTCTCGGGAATCAAGATGTTTGGACAGCAGTAAACTGGGCTTGTACCCAGAAACTTTAAGTCCGAGCCAACGGTGCCCACCTGGTATGATACCAGGTCAAAAGCTGAGGTAAGACGGCGTAGCGGGGAGCCTTAATATAACATCGAGATAGGCGCTGTAAAATACAGCCAGCCTATTTTTTTATCTTTTTTTCTAGTCTTTTATTGACTTCCCCCTAGCAACCTCTGAACTTCATCAGTTGATAAATTCATCATTTGTGCAATTTGTGCTAAATTCATGCCAGAGTTGAGAAGTTGAGTTGCGATCGACCTCAAAGCCGACTCCGCAGACATTCTCGCCTGTTGCTCTGCCAACCTCGCTTGTTCTAACTCCTTGTAAGTCTTCAAAAACTCGCCTGTTTGAGGGTCTTTAAACCTCAATTCTCCTGAGATTAAATGCACTTCCAATTCCAACACTTCGCTGTACAACCACAAAGTATCGAAGGCTATATTATTGGCCGGTATCCGCTGGTACTCTCCATTTACCAATCGCAATCCTTGTAAAATTGGATTCAAATAATCTCCCGACGGGTCGTACTGAAAATATTCCCTGACCCCCAAATCTTTGTAAATTTCCGGTTTGGTTATTTGGTCTTTGTCTTGGGTTGTTTCTGATGTGATTTCCATGACGAAATCTGGCGTAATTCCTCCTTCTTTCCAAACTTGATAATTATCGCGCTTGCGTTTGTACACTCCAAATACTACATACAAGTCCGGGGCAACTACTGCTTCTTTGTTTCCTTCTTCGTAATAGATGAATGAATTTGCAGATACATAAACATCTCTGCGATTTTGGAAGTAAGCATCCACAGCTTCGACGCCGTAAATCATGTAATCGCGCGCTTTGTCGCTTTCCGCCATTGGTTCACCGTCGCTGCTGGGATATTGAATTTCTTCTGGTGTAATTTGAGTGGCGATTGTCATGTTTCAATTTCCCTCAAAGCTCGATGTTTTTATTTTAACAAAACGTGGTTTATTGAGTAAGGTGCGCCACAAGCACCCTAAATTTACGTCGCAGTTAGAAAAATTTCGCATTCCTTCACAACCAAAGAAACCGGGTTTTTTGCGAAAATATCGTGTTTCAGCCTTAAATTTCCGAAAAACCCGGTTTCTGCCTGATGCCTATGCCCATTCTAGATTTTGCTAAAAATGTCAAAACTTAAATGACGGGCGATCGCCCCTTGCAATTCACGCTTCACCCTGCTATTCTCTAAAAAAGACCGATAGGTCTGTCAGTTCGATCGTTCGAAATGTCAAAAGCTAAAGAAACCAGAGAAAAAATTCTCAGGGAAGCCGCAGCATTGTTCAACCAGTACGGCTACTCGGGTTCTTCTATGTCTGACATCATGCGCGTTACAGGCTTGCAAAAAGGAGGAATTTACAATCACTTCCAAAGCAAAGATGAGCTAGCACTGCAAGCTTTTGACTTTGCCGCCGAATGTATGCGCAAACAACATCTTGGAGTTTTAAAAGAACACAAAAAAGCAGTCGATCGACTAAAAGCTATGATATCTGAATTGAGCAATCTTGCCGAAAATCCGCCAATTCCCGGCGGCTGTCCGCTGTTAAATACAGCAGTTGAAAGCGATGACGCCCATCCAGCTTTGCGACAGCGGGCGCAAATAGCAATGGACGGTTGGCGCGCTTTGATTTGTGCAATCATTAATAAAGGAATTGCCAAAGGTGAGGTGCGAGAAAATGTCGAAGCTGATGCAGTTGCAACTGTGATGATTTCAATGATGGAAGGAGCGATAATGATGAGCAAACTTTACGGAGATCCGATTCACATCAACAGAGCAATTACTCACTTGCACTCCTATCTCGACAGCCAACTTTAGCAGCAGCACAAATTTTTTTGAGCTTTTACAGACCGATCGGTCTTGATTTTGTTTTTAAAAACGCGATCGACCCCTTAATGAGGAGTAGAAAAACCAAAATGAACACTGCAAAAACCAGCGTCAAACTTGGCTGTTAATCGGATTAACCCTAAATTCGATCGCAACAATCCTTCACTACACAGACAACTTCATCTTTTTTGTCAAATACCCCGCACCTGAATGGATGCACCCCCATCACGTCTGGATTGCTTGGCTGATATTAGTGCCATTTGTTGTCGTTGGTTTCATTCAGTATGCGAAAGGTAATTTCTGGATTGCCTATTTCTGTCTGTGCGTTTGGGCGATAACTAGCGTGGGAGGAATTGCCCATTACTTTTTTGGTTCTTTGTCAGATTTTTCAGTAAAAATGCACGTTTTTATTTGGTTTGAAGAAGTGACGGGCTGGATGCTGCTAAGTTTTATATTCTGGTCTGGTTTCATCCTTCAAGAATGGCGCAAAAATGAGCTTTTAAATTAGCTAGATTTAGCTAAAAGCTATGCATTGGCTGTTAGCGAATTGACGAAAATTCACCTACATTGGGTTGCTGTTTGCTGTTACAAACAAATTGGTATTCAATTTAGCCTTACAAGCGCGATCGAGCAATTGACCGTCAGGAAAATCTGGGAGTAATTATGCAGAAATCGGTGGATAAATCTTTAGCAATCGCCTGTTATTCAGGAAGCTTCAAAGGAGCATTCATACACGGCGTACTGAGTGCATTTGAAGTAGCTGGATTTCGAGCAAATGCTTACGCTTCCGCATCTTCATCTGTTATCCCTTGCAGTATGGCAGCCATTGGCAGAATAATTGATGTTGGTGCAAGCTACTGGCAAGAATTAGCGCAATTACTTAAGCAGGATAACATCGGCATGAGTCAAATAGTTTTACATAGCATTGCTGATTTTGCGCCTGTAATTTGCGAGCAACTATTTCAAACAAACTCACCAAAACTGTTTGTTGCTACCAGTGCTGTAATCACAGCGAAAGCGGCAGAAGAAACTCAAGGCACAAAAGCCAAGCGACTGGGAAGACAACTGCTGGTATCTGCTGCCAAAAAAGACACTAACTGGGTCAGTCAAAATTTGAGTCTGGCTTTATTTAGTAACGCTAATTGTAGCGACAAATTGCAGCTAAACACCCATAATTTTCAAGAAGTTGCCTATGCTTCAACACGAATGCTTCATGCTTGGGATATTCCTGCTTGGATTGCCGGGAAACCTTATATCGATGCTTCCTATACTTGTCTTTGTCCGGCAATAGAAATGATTGAGTCTGGATATCAAGAGGTAATTGCCATTGCTAACGAACCAGGTGTACTATATCGAGATATGTGTCAAGTAAAACCACTTCCTACAATCTGGAAAAATGCGCCGATCCGAACTATTCAGCCAGATATAGATCCCAAACAATTGGGCGTTGATTTTACAAAGGCAACGCGAGAAGGGCTGATGTCACTGTATCGCCACTGAGAAGAAAAAGGACGAAATTTTTTAAATAGTTGGGAGTAATCGTCACGATTTGACATTAGAAGATGATCGCAAAAATGAATGTTGAAAGTTTACCAAACACAGCAATCAATTTAGATTCAGAATAGAATGGAATCAGTTAAAATGCCACCAGATAACGAACAAAAAAGACCTTTGGAAATAGAGTTAAGTTTTCCCGTACAAACTTACGATATCGACTTTGCGGGCATTGTCAGCAATATTGTTTACATCCGCTGGTTGGAAGACTTGCGGATCGCGCTGGCTGCTGTGTATTTTCCCGTACAGAAAATGCTGGAAAATGATGTTGCTCCGCTGTTGGTGAAAACTGCAATTGAATACAAACAGCCAATTAATATTTTCGATCGACCGACTGGTAAAATTTGGATGAGTCAAATGAAATCACTCAAATGGATGATGGACGCTGAAATAATTGTAGCTGGAAAAGTTGCCGCGATCGCCCAACAATCCGGTTGTTTTATCGAACTCTCAACTCGCAAACCAGTTCCCATACCCGCTGAGTTTTCCCAAGCATATTTTGCAAACAATAGCTGATGTTTTTTAGCCCAAAATCTTGTTTCGATCGATGATTTAATCCCCCTTGCAGATTTTCAATTAGTTTATGAATCACTCAAAAATTGTCAATACTGAAGTTATCCGCCTCATTACTATTCCTATCAGCCACTACTGCGAAAAAGTTCGCTGGGCGCTTGACTTGCTGCAAATTCCATACATTGAAGAAAAACACGTACCGGCTTTTCATCGATCGACAACCCGCAAATACGGTGGTAGCAGCGTTCCACTTCTAGTTACCAAATCTGGCAATTTTACTGATTCAACAGATATTTTGCATTATCTCGATACGATCGGTTCATCAGGCGTTAGCTTGTATCCAGAACAACCAGAATTGCGCCGAGAAGTTGCAGAACTAGAAGAGTTATTTGATGCTAGACTGGGAGTGGATGTTAGAAATTGGGGATATTTTTATCGATCGGGCGATCGCGCAACCATGCGCAAAGCTTGGTGCAAAGGAACGCCTGTAGTTGAGCGAGTTGGATTTGAAATAGCGTTTCCATTTATTAGTGCCAAAGTGCGACAAGTCTACAGCATTACAGCAGAATCAGCCGCCGCTTCGCTGCAAGGAATTCGGGATATTTTTGATAAGGTCGATCGCATATTAGCCAGCGGCAAACCGTATTTAGCGGGCGATAAATTATCAGCGGCAGACTTGACTTTTGCCGCGTTGGCTGCTCCAGTTTTGTTACCTCCAGAACATCCGGTTTTGGTATCGAAAATTGAAGAATTGCCGATCGAAATGGCGTCAGTAATTAAAGAATTGCAGGCGACTCCGGCCGGAGTTTACGGCCTTGGGTTGTATCGAGAACACCGCCGCGTTTAGTAATAAAAAGTTTCAGGGAATGAAAAGCCTCCTGGAACCTTTGTACTCATCAATATCGAAGACAATCTCAATCAGTCGATCGACACAACGATTCCGATAAGCAGCATCGGTAAGAACTCGATCGGCATCTCCAATAGTGACAACGGGTAATGAAGTTGATGTGTTTTCTTCACGCATCACTTTCTCTAAAGAATTCTTACCTTTCATACTCCTATTGGCTGTTAGCAATATCATTCGATTAGTCTGTGCAAACCGCCAAACTACTCTGTCATCACTGGTAACTGATAATGCAACTTCTTCAAAGGTTATAAAGCGAATCGGTAACAGATCCAGCCAACCAAGGTTAGCAATATTACCTGCTAAAAGTAGAGCGTGTCCTTCAAGATTATGGTCTACCAGGAAAATCATGTTTGGCATTCAAACTAAGCTTGATGTTTTGCTTTCTGTGCTTGAAGCTTTTCCCAAGCAGCCTCCATACCTGGTTTAGGTGGCTTCGTAGCAAGTCTAGCAATCAGATCGCGATTTTGTTCTTCGTAATACTGCCGAAGTTCTTCAGCTTCCTTCAGCACAATTTGATACTCAGCTTCAACTTGGGCGCGATTTATCTCAATATAGGTAAGAGCCGCGTTAATTTGTTCATCAGTTAAATTAAAAAGACTGCGGATAAACTTGGGTGGGTACTGCGCAGTCACGTAATCCATGACATCGTAGAGCGTGATGCGGGTTCCTGCGATCGTCAGTCCCCGCTCTGTACGAATAATTGCTGACTGTTTGTTGGATGCTACTGTCATAATGAAGCTCCTTTCTAGAACTTATCTTCATAATATCTCGCGAAGCAGATATATCGCAGCAAATGCAATGCCACCTCCAACCCGCAAATCCCCCTTGCGAAAAGTAGCAAAAACGTGATAAGTTTAGAGCTTGTGTCCAAATAACACCAGTCCATGCCAAAACTCAAAACTCGCAAAGCAGCCGCAAAGCGCTTTAGAGCGACCGGCAGCGGTAAAATTGTGCGCCGCAAAGCCTACAAAAGCCACTTGCTCCAGCACAAAAGTTCAGCCCGCAAGAGCCGTTTATCTAAATTGGTCGTCATCGACGAAACTAACGACGATAACGTGCGGCTCATGCTTCCATACTTGTAAAGTTTAACGGAAATCAAAGATGACACGGGTAAAACGCGGTAACGTCGCCCGATTGCGCCGCAAAAAAATTCTCAAACTAGCCAAGGGTTTCCGAGGCGCACAGTCCAAACAGTTTCGCACCGCCAACCAGCGGGTAATGCAGGCCCTGCGCAACAGCTATCGCGATCGCAAAAAGCGCAAGCGCGATTTCCGCCGCCTGTGGATTGCTCGCATCAATGCAGCAGCGCGCCAGCACGGCACGAGTTACAGCCAGCTCATCGGTAACATGAAGAAAGCCAACATTGAAATCAATCGCAAAATGCTGGCGCAATTGGCAATTCTCGATCCAACAACTTTTGGCAAAGTCGTGGAAACTGCCAATAAAGCCAAATCGTAAAAGTTTGAAGGATGTTGGGAAGAACTTTGTAGGAGCAATCTATTCACAGTTGCTCCTGCGGACGCATCAAATAAATCTCAGGAGTTGAAACTGCTGTTATTAAATAATAAGTTCGTCGGATATTTCCCTTCTTCCTTCTGCTTTCTTTTTTACTCCTTTTTTTCTGAATTTTGAGTCAACAAAAGCGATCGTTCTCGATCGCATTAAAGAAAACTGATAACAGATAACCAAACAACAGATAATTAATAACTAACAACTGTCAATCGCTCAACAGTCAACAGTCAACAGTCAACAGTCAACAGTCAACAGTCAACAGTCAACAGTCAACAGTCAACAGTCAACAGTCAACAGTCAACAGTCAAATCAACGACCGGCGAGCGGGCAAGCTGTCAACTGTCAACGATCGACTGTCAACTCAAAACTATCGACTTTCAACTTTCAACTCAAAACTTAAAACTCAAAACTCCCAAACTACCAAATTTTTAAAATCATGGATAGCAGTTTACCCGTTTTTTACCTGTCAGTGTTGCTAGCCATACTGGCGATCGCTGCGTGGTTTATTGTGCGCCAAATCTTCAAAACTCGCAAGCTGGACACTTCCTTGGAACGCTTGGAAAACAAGCTCACCAAAGAGTCAGGAACAGCGCAAGAATACTACGAATTGGGCAGTATTTATCTGGACAAGAAGTTGTACGCTCAGGCGATCGTACTATTTCAAAAAGCTCTGAAATGCAAAGACTTAGAAGGCGATGAAAATACAGCCATCATTTATAACGCCCTCGGTTACGCGCATTTCGGTCAAGAACAGTACGATATAGCGATCCGCCAGTACAAAGAAGCGATTAAATTGCAGCCTCAATACGTTACAGCTCTCAACAATCTAGCTCACTCCTACGAGCGCAAGAAACTAACAGCTCAAGCCTTGGAAATCTACGAACAAGCCCTCACCTACGAACCAGATAATGCTACAGCCAAACGGCGGGTAGAAGCCCTCCGCAAGCGGTTAGCGCTCTTTAGTTGAAAGCGATCGATCGCCCAAATACGGATTCTTAAAACCTGGTTTCATCAAGAAACTGGGTTTTTTATGCCAGCACCAAAATAGTTTGACAAGCTAATTAATTTTAGCTAGCACTCGCATGGCGGTTTTTAAGCCCGCGAGATCTGAGTTCATAGAATATCAATTACCAATTAGCAGACCCACCTACCGAAGAAAGGCTATATCTATAGGACTGAGGCCAAAACACCTGTGCTTTGAAAAATAGTGCCACTCTCCCAGGGAGATTGACAGAAAAACGGAGTTTTTGACTCCTAGTGCGTAAATCCTAATGTATCCAGAGACTGCTATCGATCGGTATTTCTGACTGCGCCCGAAACATCTCTCTTCTTGCTCCGAGACTGCCCGATCGATACACCATACCAACCACAATCTGATAACATAAATACAGCGCATTTGAAACGGTCGAGTCAAATGCAATCAGTCGAAAAACACCAGATCCGCCAACAGCAAAAATTTTAAGCATCAGGCGATCGAGAGTGAATTTCAATTCAAACAACCTAAAACTTTGACAACTTCATAAAGCCTTAATAGTTTGCCGTGTTAACTTCCCTGTTAACTTAATTAATCTTTTAACCTACCGCTCGAAATAACAGGAATCTCTGATGTTTTTTAGTGGCGGGGATGGGATTGCCATTTTCCAGTAGCCCGAAACATTTGAACTAAGATTGCTAACGTAGTGCGAGCGTATTGCCCCAAGAGTGAGTGGGTTGGCTCAAAGTTCTACGAGCGGTTAAGTTTTAAGAACAGCAATACTGCTGGCGCGCGATCGCTCGCAACCGTTTAAGCTGCTGTCAAAATCAGCACAGTGCCTGAAACACCAGCTTCCAACAATTAAAGGAGAAAAACATAGTGACATCAATTCTCGTTGTCGAAGATTCGTGGTTGACTCGCAGGGTAATCTGCAAAATCCTGCGAGCAGAAGGATACGAAACATGGGAAGCATCCAGCGGACCGGAAGCTCTGGAGATGATTCGGACTCAGACCCCAAGCTGTATGCTGTTAGATTTGCTGATGCCCGATATGGAAGGTAGAGAAGTCCTGCAAGCCATGCGCCAAGAGGGGTTAAAAATACCGACGATCGTGATTACAGCAGACATCCAAGCCACCACCCGCGAAGAATGTATGGCACTCGGGGCGCTAGCTGTCATTCACAAAATGCCCAACTCAGAGGAACTGATCGGGTGGATCGAGAAAGCCCTGGGTGCCAGCGAGGAGAGCGCCCGATGAAATTAAGCGCTCGAGAACTCGATGCCTTGCAGGAACTCGTCAACATCGGGATCGGTCAAGCAGCAGGGATCTTAAACGACATGATCGACTCCCCCATTCGCTTGCAAATCCCGTACCTTCAAATCCTCTCCCCAACCGACGTGCAAGAGGAGTTAGAACATCACCTCAACGGCGAGCAAGTAGCCGCCGTCCAGCTCAAATTTATGGGTTCCTTCGGAGGAGTGGCCCAGCTAGTCTTTCCCACCAACAGCGCGGCCCTGCTCGTTACCATGCTCACTGGGGAAGAACTCGGAACTCACGACCTGGATTCAGTCAAAATTGGTACGCTGAGTGAAGTGGGAAATATTGTAATCAACGGAGTCATGGGTGCAATCAGCAACGTACTTCAGCAGCGCCTGAACTATTCGATTCCCAGTTATACCGAAGGGACGGTCGCCACTTTGCTGACAACATCTGGCGGTTTGTCTGCTGATACAGTCGTTTTATTGGCCCAGACCCGTTTCATTATTGAAAGGCTGCACATTGAAGGAGATATCATCCTCATTTTCAATGTCAATTCCTTTGACACCTTGTTGGCTGCTATCAATCAACTTGCCGGGGGTCTATGATCGACGAGGAGAGCAAAACTATTGAGGAAAAGTTTGGGGTGCTCGACAGCGTACCAGTCGGCGCTTGCCTGCTGCGAGATGACTTTGTAGTTCTATTTTGGAACACCTGCTTGGAAGACTGGACGAAAATTCCCCGCAGCCAAATTCTGGGAGCAAAAATCACAGCCCATTTTCCTCACCTGAATCAACCCAAGTACGCAACTCGCTTTCAGCAAATTTTTGCGGGAGGGCCGCCGACAATCTTTTCTTCTCAAATTCACAAACACTTGATTCCGGCAACTTGGCAAGACGGCCAGCAGCGCATCCAGCAAACTACCGTAACAGCCGTGCCGGCTTTGGAAGCGAGTGAGACCCAACGGATGGTGACTGACTTGCTGCTCCAAAGTATCGAATCGGAACCAGCTAGTGTAACAGGACTAGCAGCACCAGCTAGGACTTCGATGTTTTCTTCAGGAGCGCTGCTGCCAAACGGTCAATCGTTCTACGCGCTCCTGGTGATTCAGGACGTGACCGACCTCACCCACCGCATTCAAGCTTACCGGACAATGCGGGATCAGGCTTTAGAAGAGGTTAAAGTGCGGCAGCGGGTCGAGGAAGAACTGCGATCGAGCCAGCATTTCATCCAGCAGATTGCCGACGCGGCACCTTATTTGCTGTACATTTACGACTTGACCGAACAGCGCAACGTCTACGTCAACGGTCAAGCTTCTAAATTGCTGGGCTACACTCCTCAAGAAATTTTACAGATGCAAACTGCTTTGTATTCCAGTTTGGTGTACCCAGAAGATGTGGGGCAATTGGCAGTCCACCTGAGCCAATTTCCCTCGTTGGAGGACGGCTGCATTTTGGAGTTGGAGTATCGGCTCAAACACCGATCGGGCGAATGGCGGTGGTTTCGCTGCCGCGATCAAGTGTTCGCCCGCACGAGCGAGGGAGCGCCCAAACAAATTTTCGGTACAGCTCAAGATATCACGGAGTACAAGCGAGCGGAAGCAGCACTGCGCCAGCAGAAAGAACGGGAACTGCTGATGGCGACTATTACCCAGCACATCCGCCAGTCCCTGGATTTAGACGAAGTTTTGGGGACGACTGTGACGGAAGTGCGCCAATTCCTGCAGGCCGATCGAGTGACGATCGTCCGCTTTCAAGCCCCTACGGGCAATGCCTGCGCTACACCGAGGGGGGCGGTGATGGTGGAATCAGTAGCGCCCCACTGCCGGCCGATGCTGGGGGAAACTCTGCAAAATTTCTGTTTTGACGAATTCTTTCTGGAAGCTTACAAACATCCAGGAATCCGACCGATCGCGGATGTGGGCGCTGCCGACTTGCCGCCACATCAAATCGATTTGCTGGCACAATTTGACGTGAAAGCTTATTTAGTGGTGCCTCTGGTGCAGGGGGAGGAATTGTGGGGGATGTTGATGGCCAACCAGTGCATTCCCCGCCAGTGGATGCAGTTAGAGGTGGAGTTGCTGTCGAATCTGGCCGCGCAGTTGGCGATCGCGATCGTGCAAGCAGAACTCTACGAACAGTTGCAAGCAGCCAACCAACAGTTAGAACGTTTGGCTACTTTAGACGAACTCACGCAGCTAGCCAACCGCCGCCGATTCGACCAATACTTAGAAATGCAGTGGCGCTCTGGTGCGCGGGAACAAACGCCTTTATCCCTAATTTTGTGCGATATTGATTCTTTTAAAAGTTACAACGATACTTACGGACACCCAGGGGGAGATAAATGCTTGCGACAAGTAGCTGGGGCGATCGCCAGTGCAGTCAAACGCCCCGCTGACTTAGTGGCCCGCTACGGCGGGGAAGAATTTGCTGTTATTTTGCCGAATACTAAAATCAAAGGGGCTCTGCAGGTTGCCGAACAGATCCAAACTCAGATCGCAGCTTTGCAGGTTCCTCACGCTGCTTCTGCGGTAAGTCAGTACGTCACCGTCAGTCTGGGCGTGGCGAGTATGGTTCCTGGCTCTGACTTGGGAGCTGAAATTCTAATTGCCGCAGCCGATCGAGCGCTGTATCAAGCTAAAGACCTGGGGCGCGATCGCATTCAACTTTACCAGCCCGACTCAGCTTCTAACAAGCAGAACGGGGCTGCACCTCCCGCGCGCCCCGTTGATTTTCCCCGACCTCCTAATTTGCCTTCTGCAACTAGCGCTTGAATAGTTGATAGTTGATAGTCGATAGTTGATAGTCGATCGATAGTTATTTTCGTTAGAAAAAATTATATTCTCCTTTAATCATCGCGATCGCAGTTTTCATCAAGCGCTGAAATCCTCTACCTTTGGGTAGATTTGACAACTGCTGTCAGACTGCTATTGTGTTTAATATTTTTGTTCGATATTTTTGTTCGATCGGGTCAAAACTGTCATCTATCAAAAGATAGAAATACCAAAATACTACCCAACATGATTGCGCTACCAGGCATTAAAGTTTTAGATCGAGTTTATGAAAGCGCAAACTCCCTAATTTATCGGGGAATCAGAGATCGAGACGATCGACCAGTTATCCTAAAGGTGTTGAAGGAAGACTATCCTACACCGCAAGAATTGGTTCGCTACAAACAGGAATATGAAATCACTCGCAGCCTGAATTTTGACGGCGCGATCGCAGCTTATAGTCTAGAAAACTATCAGAGAACATTAGTAATTATCCTGGAAGATTTTGGCGGGTTATCCTTAAAGCAATTGATGAATAACCCTGTAGGGGCAGTGCCCCCGTGCCTGCCCCTACCAGAATTCCTCAACATCGCCATCAAAACAGCCGAGATTTTAGGCAACATTCACAGCAGCAATATCATCCACAAAGATATTAACCCCGCCAACATCGTTTTTAACCCAGAAACCGGACAAGTAAAAATTATCGACTTTGGCATTGCCACGCAGTTGACGCGGGAAAATCTTACACTCAAAAACCCCAACGTTTTAGAAGGCACATTAGCCTATATGTCGCCCGAACAAACTGGCAGGATGAACCGCACTCTAGATTACCGCACCGACTTTTATTCCCTCGGCATCACCTTCTACGAACTGCTGTCAGGACAACTGCCTTTTGACACAACAGACCCGATGGAATTGGTGCATTGTCATATTGCTAAAGTGCCAATTTCACTCCATCAAATCAAAAAGGAAATTCCTCCAGTCTTGTCGGATATTGTGATGAAATTAATGGCGAAAACCGCCGAAGAACGATATCAAAGTGCTTGGGGAATTAAAGCCGATTTGGAATCATGCTTAACTCAATTACAAACAACAGGAAATATTTCAGAATTCCCCCTCGGTACAGCGGACATTTCCGACAAATTTCAAATTCCCCAAAAACTCTACGGACGCGAGGCAGAAGTTGAAACGTTATTAGCAGCATTTGAAAGAGTAGCAGGTTCCCAATCAGAGTCGAATTCATTACCCGCATCTGGCGACACCCCGACTTCGCTTGAGTCCCGCCGGGGAATCAATTCCCCGGCTCATAGCGAAAGTCGGTTGAAACCGACTGAAAATTCGTCTGTTGAACTTGAATCCCGCCGGGGAATCAATTCCCCGGCTCATAGCAAAAGTCGGTTGAAACCGACTGAAAAACCGACGGAAAATTCGTCCGTTGAGTCCGTTAAAACGGACTTGAGCGATGAGCCAGGGAATTTATTCCCTGGCGGACTCCAACACGACGGGGGAAGGGTCGAAATGATGCTCGTTGCAGGTTATTCGGGCATCGGTAAATCAGCCCTCGTACAAGAAATTTATAAACCAATTACAGAAAAACGCGGCTATTTAATCTCTGGTAAATTCGATCAATTTCAACGGAATATTCCCTACTCTGCCGTAGTAGACGCTTTTAAACAATTGGTGCAGCAACTGTTAACTGAAAGCGAACAACAACTCAACCAATGGAAGGAAAAAATATTAACCGCTGTTGGTTCCAACGGTGAGGTCATTATTGATGTAATTCCTGAGGTAGAACTGATTGTCGGCAAGCAGCCTGCCGTGCCAAAGTTAGGAGCAACCGAGTCTCAAAATCGGTTTAATCTTGTCTTCGGTAACTTCATTCGATCGTTCTGTACAAAAGAGCATCCCTTGGTCATCTTTCTGGACGATTTGCAGTGGGCAGACTCCGCTACGCTCAAGTTAATCGAACTGATGATGACCGATGCAGATACGCAATATCTATTTCTAATTGGGGCATATCGGGATAACGAAGTCAACCCCACTCACCCGTTGATGGTGACTATTGAGGGATTACAAAAAGAAGGGGCAACGATCGACTTTATTACCTTAGTTCCCTTAGATAGCAAGCATATCAGCCAGTTAATTGCCGATACTTTGCACAGTGACACTGATTCGGTAAAACCTTTAGCCGAATTGGTGAAGCGGAAAACTGAGGGCAGTCCATTCTTTACCAATCAATTTCTGAAAACCCTGTATGCCGAAAACTTAATAACTTTTGATTTTGAGCGTTACCTCTTCATCTGGGATATTTCAAACATTGAGGCACAGGGCATTACTGACAATGTGGTAGAGTTGATGATTGGCAAGTTGAAGAAACTGCCTCCTGTTACACAGCAAGTTTTACGCTTAGCAGCTTGTGTAGGTGCTGATTTCGACTTAAACACCCTTTCGATCGTCAGTGAAAAATCAGCATCGGAAGTTTTTAAAGACCTAACAGCAGCAGTTCAGTCTGGGTTAATCTTGCCCGCATCCGAGTTAGATGAAAAACTGTTAATTCAAGATTATAAATTCCTGCACGATCGGGTACAGCAAGCCGCTTACTCGCTGATTGACGAAAAACACAAACAAGAAACCCACTTAAAAATCGGTCGCCTTCTGTTGAATAAGTTTGAAGAGAATGAGTTAGAAGAACGAATTTTTGATATTGTCAATCACCTGAACGAAGGACGATCGTTGCTCTGTGACAAAGGAGAAAAAGAACAATTAGCTAGATTGAATCTAATCGCTGGCAGAAAAGCTAAATTCTCGACCGCCTATCAACCCGCATTAGTATATCTAACGAACGGGATGAAACTTTTACCCCATAATAGCTGGGAGGAAGACTATCACCTGACATTATCATATCATCTTGAAAAAGGCGAAATAGAATATTTAACTGCTAGCTGGGACGAAGCTTTATCAACTTTTGACGAAGCCCTCAAGCATATCGATAGTCTGTTGGATCGGTGTAAAGTCAATGAATATAAAGTGACGTTATATCGAATGAAAAACGATCTGGAGTCCTCCTTGAATCTGGGAATACAGACACTCAAATTATTGGGAATCAAGTTGAAAGCTTTTCCTGAAGCAGATGAACTTATAGCAGAAGTGAATCGTGCTAATGAGGCAATTGCTGCCAGGAAAATTGAAAATCTTATAGACCTTCCTGAAATGCAAGACCCTGAAAAACTTGCTGCTATGGTACTTCTCAGAGAATGCGTACCTCCAGCTTACTTTTTAGGGTCTAGGTTGCTGTTCATCCTAGGCATAAAAATGATCGAGCTATCGCTCATCTACGGGAACAATCCTCACTCTTCAGTTGGGTACATATATTATTCGTTAACACTTGCCTTTGTAGCACAAGATTTTGAAACCGCCTATAAATTTGGAAGTTTAGCCTTGAGATTGAACGATGACAAGTATCAAATTAAGCCTTATGAAGCATTAATTTTGAATATGTGGGGAGGATTTGTTTCACATTACACTGAACATCTCGATCGCTCTAGAGAGCATTTAATGAGAGGTTATTATAGCGGTGTAGAAAACGGTGCCTATCAATGGGCAGGATATTGTGCAATCAACTTGTTGTTTATGTGTTTTTGGGGGACTAATTCGTTAAAAGAAGTATCAGAAAAAATTGATAAGATTACACCCGGATTGAAAAAAGTCGATCCAAACATGGTGCAATATTATTATGCAATTAAGGCGACCATTCATAATTTAATTGAACCTGTTGAGGATTGGAGTGTTCTTGATGAATCCTTATGGCCGAATGCCAAGGATGTTATTAAGTCTTGCCTTGAAAAAAATGATTTACCCACGGTATTTTTAGAAGCAATCTGTAAATTGTCTTTAGCTAACTGGTATTCAGATTCTGAGAAAGCGATCGACTATGCTAACTCTGCCGAAAAATATTTGCTAGGCGCGACGGGGATTTTTACTAATCCGGCTTTTCATTTTCATCAATGTCTAGCCTTATCAGTTGGGTATGACTGTGCTGGTGGTGAAAAACAGGCACAGTATGTGGAGAAGATTAAATCGAATCTTGAGAAATTCAAACTCTGGAGTCAACATTGTCCGAGTACCTACCTCCATCAACGTCTGCTAATCGAAGCTGAGTTGGCGCGGATTACAAACAATACTCTGGAAGCGCAGGATTTGTATGACGAAGCTATCTCCTCAGCGCGAGAAAATAAATTTTTGCAGAATGAAGCCTTAGCTAACGAACTAGCAGCCAAGTTTTGGTTAGCTAGAGGTAAAGCAGAAATTGCCCAACTCTACATGAAAAAGGCACATTATGTCTACCAGTTGTGGGGTGCTAAACGCAAAGTTGAGGTTTTGGCAGAAAAATACCCGCAGTTACTGCCTAAATCATCTTTTCCAGCGAAGAATACCACAGCTACGATCGCGACAACTACTAATACCTCAACTGGCAGTCAGTCAGGGGAAGCATTAGATTTAGCCGCCGTAATGAAAGCTTCCCAAGCCATTTCCGGTGAAATTGTTCTCGATAAGTTACTCGGTTCCTTGATGAAAATCCTGATCGAGAATGCCGGAGCGCAAATTGGGCATTTAATTTTAGAAACTGAGGGTAAACTGTCGATCGAAGCCTCTGGTGAGGTAGATTCAGATAACATCACTGTCTTGCAGTCAATCTTAATTGAAAACCGCCTGCCCGCCACAATTATTAATTATGTTTTCCGCACCAAAGAAACCGTAGTTTTGAACGATGCCGCCCGTGCCGGAAACTTTACCAACGATCCCTACATCAAACAACATCAAACGAAATCAGTTTTATGCGTACCGCTGCTAAATCAAAGTAAACTCGGTGGCATGGTTTATCTGGAGAACAATCTCACAGCAGGAGCATTTACCCCAGACAGATTGGAAGTCTTAAAATTCCTATCTTCTTCGGCCGCCATCTCGATCGAAAATGCGCGACTTTATAACAATTTAGCCGAAGCCAACTGCACCCTAGAAACCAAAGTAGAGCAACGTACAGCCGAATTAGCCACAGCCAAACAAAAAGCAGAAGTTGCTAACGAAACTAAAAGCACATTTCTTGCCAACATGAGCCACGAATTGCGCAGTCCGCTCAACGCCATTCTCGGCTTTTCCCAACTCATGAATCGCAGCCGCAACTTATCACCCGAAAATCGAGAAAATGTCGGCATTATTATCCGCAGCGGAGAACACCTACTCACCCTAATTAACCAAGTATTAGATTTATCCAAAATCGAAGCAGGGCGCACCACTATTAATGAAAAGAACTTCGACTTATATCGCTTGTTGGATGACTTGGAAGATATGTTCCAACTCAAGGCTGAAGAGAAAAACTTGCTGTTAATTTTCGAGCGCACTCCTGAAGTTCCTCGCTACGCGCGCACTGATGAAGTAAAGTTGCGTCAAATCTGCATTAACCTGCTCAATAACGCACTCAAATTTACTCCTGAAGGCGGAGTTTCCGTCAAAGTGTCCGCAGTCAGCGATTGGCGGTGTCAGGGCGAAGCATTCGGTAAGAAGCCTTTGAGTGAAACCGATAAATTATCGCCCGAAAGCTTCGCCCCTACTCAACTCCTGTTTGAAATTTCTGATACTGGTGCGGGCATTGCCCCGGAAGAATTAGACAGCTTATTTGAAGCCTTCGTGCAAACAAAAACAGGCAAAGAATCGCAAGAAGGAACGGGTTTAGGATTGCCCATCAGTCGCAAATTCGTACAGTTAATGGGCGGTGAAATGACGGTAAGTTCGGAAGTGGGAACCGGCACTACTTTCAAGTTCGATATTAATGCCAGCATAGTTAATGCCAAAGACATCGAAACCACACAAGCGGCGCGCCGAGTTATTGCTTTAGAACCGAACCAACCTCGCTATCGAATTTTAATTGTGGACGATCGACAAATCAACCGCCAACTGTTAGTAAAACTGTTAAATCCCCTCGGATTTGAACTAGCAGAAGCTTGTAATGGTCAAGAGGCGATCGAAGTTTGGGATACTTTTGAACCGCACTTAATTTGGATGGATATGCGGATGCCTGTGATGGACGGTTACGAAGCAACCAAACAGATTAAATCTACTACGAAAGGACACGCGACAGCAATTATTGCTTTGACGGCTAGTGTTTTAGAGGAAGAACGGAATCTGGTGCTGTCTGCAGGTTGTGATGATTTCATGCGGAAACCGTTCCGGGAAGCAGACATTTTTGATAGTATGAGCAAACATATTGGGGTGCGTTACGTTTACGAAGATGCCGATCGCAGCGATCGAACGATCGCTCTAGATGGAGAGGTAAATATACTGACTCCGGCAGCTTTCGCAGCCTTACCTGTCGAATGGATAGCTAATTTGCAACAGGCAATTCCTCAAGGCGATCTGGAATTAATTGCTACAATTGTCGAGCAAATTCGCACTCAAAATGTATCTCTTGCCGATGCGATCGAGGGTTATATCGATAATTTTGAGTACGATAAAGTGTTGGCGTTAATTGCCGAATAAAATTGGTAGTGGGGAGTTATAAATGGAGTTGAAACAAGGACTTTGCGCGACAAGCTGACGGGTCAGCCATAATTGCTACGTAACGATTGACATTAAATCACTCGATCGCGTTGAACTGATGTACTTAACACAGCAACTATCCAAGTTCGGCGATTCGATCGCAAAGCAATACCAAGAGTGCATCGATTAACTCAAGGGTAGCATATTGCGCAATACACGTAGATTTTTGTAGATAGCTTGACGAAACTCTTGCAATTGAGTCACAACATTCATATACAGGGTGACACTTTTCTGAATCGGGAAAATTTCGTAGATGACTGCAACATTTTATAACCCTTATGTGGCAAGGGTTGTGGCCAATTTTACGATCGAACGATTCTCTAGTTTTAAACTTTCATAAAACCTTAAATACCTGGCTGCGAATTTGGAACTGTCAAATGGCTAAAACTCATACAGCCAAAAGAATACAGCCACCGAAACTACACCCAACGGGGGTAAGTTCCGTCTAAACTCCAGTTATAACTCATATTCCGCGCCCTCAACTGTCACAATCGGTTTTTACTTATTTTATCGAGCAATTAAGCTATCAATAATACTTTGACACCGTGTATTGACGGATGAAAAAAAGTGAAAGACATAATTTATTACTTAAAAAATCGATCGTTCTGAATGTAGCTTATAAGTTAACGAGCGATCGTCAATTACCAATTACCAATTACCAATTACCAATTACCAATTACCAATTACCAATTACCAATTACCAATTATCATGACTGATGAATCTTATAAAGGCGATATTTTAGCGATCGACGACACGCCAGCGAACTTGCGCTTGTTAGTCAGAATCTTGACCAACCAGGGGTACAAAATTCGAGCCGTACCCAGTGGAAAACTGGCACTTTCGGGCATTCATCAAGCTCTCCCGGATTTAATTTTACTTGACATTATGATGCCGGAGATGGATGGCTATGAAGTTTGCACCCACCTCAAAGCGGATGAAGTAACTCGCAACATTCCAGTGATTTTTATCAGTGCGATCGATGAATTGCTAGATAAGGTGAAAGCTTTTGCTGTGGGAGGAATTGACTACATTACCAAACCTTTTCAAGTTGAGGAAGTTTTGGCTCGTGTCGAAACCCACTTGGCTTTGCAACGGCTGCAAAAAAGCGTCCAAACTCAAAATCAGGAACTAGCAAAAACTAATCAGGAACTAGCAACAACCAATCAACAACTGGCACAAACAAATCAGGAAGTCACCGAAATTTTGCAAGAACTGAAAGCTACTCAAGAAGAACTAATTCAATCAGAAAAAATGGCAGCTTTGGGACAACTAATTGCTGGAGTAGCCCACGAAATCAATACTCCCTTGGGAGTCATTCGCTCTTCAGCAGGGAATATGGCTAAGTTCTTGAGTCAAACCATAGAAAAGTTACCCGCACTGTTTCAATCCCTATCCGTACAAGAAGGGGAGGCTTTTTTAGTTTTATTGCAAAAGTCGCTCCAAAAAGAATCGGTATTATCTTCTAGAGAAGAGCGGCAATTTAAGAGGACCTTAATTAATCAACTCGAAGCTGAGGAGATAGAAAACGCCGAGAGCCTTGCCGATAACTTGGTAGATATGGGTATCTACAATGAAATTGATGGCTTTTTGTCTCTGTTAAAAAGAGCGGATAGCGAGCATATTTTAGAAGTTGCCTATAAACTTTCTAGCTTGGAAAGAAACACAAAAAAAATCAATAATGCTACCGATCGCGCCTCGAAAGTAGTGTTTGCTTTAAAAAATTATGCGCGTTACGATTCTTCGGGGGAAATGATGTCGGCAAATCTGACTGAGGGGATTGAAACTGTGCTCACCCTGTATCAAAATCAGTTCAAACAAGGAGTTGAGGTCATCAAAAACTATGCCCAATTGCCACCAGTCACCTGTTATCCCGATGAACTAAATCAAGTTTGGACAAATCTCATCCACAACGGTTTGCAAGCAATGGACAATCGAGGTACTTTAATCGTTGATGCAAGTCAGGAAAACCAGCAGGTAAAGATTAGCATTAGCGATAGCGGCAAGGGGATACCGCCAGAGATTAAATCGAAAATATTTGAACCGTTTTTTACTACTAAACCCCCTGGTGAAGGCAGCGGTTTGGGATTGCATATTGTTAAGAAAATTGTTGACAAACATTCTGGTAAAATAGAAGTAGATTCGGTTCCGGGCAAAACGACATTTACTGTATTCCTGCCACTGTCAAACCCACTGTTAAACAAGCAGGCGATCGATGACGTTCAACTAATAACTGCAGGCGAATAACCGATGAGTAAATCAGCTATTTTGTGTGTAGATGATGAGAAACCCGTCTTGGAGAATCTCAAAGAGCAACTCAAATCAGCATTTGGAAATGCCTACCTGTATGCAATGGCAGAGGATACTGATGAGGCTCTAGAGTTACTTGAGGAATTCAGTGAAGATAAAATCTCGATCGTTGTAATTGTATCTGATTGGTTGATGCCCGGAATGAAGGGGGACGAGTTTCTGATTCTAGTTCACCAGCGATTTCCTAAGATTGTGAAAATTCTGCTGACGGGTCAAGCAGATGAAGTCGCGATCGAACGGGCGATAGAACACGCAAACCTCCACCTCTGCTTGCACAAACCGTGGTCTGAAGAGGAGTTGATAACAACTATAAAATCTGCTTTATCAAAATTATGACCAAACCAGCGATCGTCTGCGTAGATGATGAAACCAGCATACTCAAAAGCCTCAAAGAAGAGTTGAAAAATATCTTCGGCAATGATTACAAGATCGAAATAGCCGAAGGGGCAGAGGAAGCTTTAGAATTAGTAGCAGAATTGTTAGACAATAAATGTGAAATACCTTTAATCATTTCCGACTATATCATGCCCGATATGAAGGGAGATGAGCTGTTGAGGCGGGTTCACCAACTCTCTCCCAAAACTCTCAAGGTGATGCTGACCGGTCAAGCAACTATTGAAGGGGTAGCTAATGCGATTAAGTATGCTAAATTATATCGTTACCTTGCCAAACCCTGGCAGCAGGAAGATTTAAAATTAACAGTCACAGAAGCTTTAAATAGTTATATTCAAGACAAAAAAATATCCGACCAAAATGCAAAACTCCAGCTAGCAAACCAGCAGTTGGAAGGATTAAACCGCCAACAAGCCGAACTGATTGCTGAACTGAACCAAGCAGAACGAAAGTATCGCGGTCTCTTTGAAAATGCGCTTGAAGGCATTTTTCAAACTACTTCTGACGGACGTTATATCAGTGCAAATCGCGCCTTAGCGCAGATTTATGGCTACGACTCACCTGAAGAGTTGATGGCAAGTCTGGACAACATCGATCGACTGTATGTCGAACCGAACTGTCGTAATGAGTTCATCAAATTAATGCAGCTTGATGGTGAAGTGTCGGATTTTGAATCAAGGGTTTATCGCAAAGATGGCAGCATTATCTGGATTAGTGAGAGTGCCCGTACTGTTTGCGATGCTGGTGGAGTAGTGTCCTACTATCAGGGTTTTGTTGAAGATATCACCTCTCGCAAACAAGCTGAAACCGAACGAGAAAAGTTCACGGAGGAACTGTTTCAACTCAACCAAGCTTTCTCGCGTTTTGTGCCGCGCCAATTTTTACAATTTTTAGATAAAAACAGCATTGTTGACGTGCAGTTAGGCGACCAAGTTCAGCAAGAAATGTCGGTACTTTTCTCCGATATTCGCGACTTTACAGCCCTCTCCGAAAGCATGACTCCCCAGGATAATTTTAAATTTATCAATGCTTATCTCAAGCGCATGGAACCCGCGATCGTCGAGCATCAAGGGTTTATTGACAAATACATTGGCGATGCGATTATGGCATTGTTTGGCAAAAGTGCAGACGATGCTGTCAAAGCTGGAATTGCCATGCTGCAACGCCTCGCCGATTACAATCAATACCGCGTTAAATCTGGCTGCATTCCGATTAAAATTGGCATTGGCATCAATACAGGTTCTTTGATGTTGGGGACTGTGGGGGGACCAAACCGCATGGACACCACGGTGATTAGTGATGCAGTGAATTTAGCCTCGCGCATTGAAAGTCTGACGAAAGATTTTGAGGTGCCGATGTTAATTACTCACCAGACTTTTTTACAGTTGAACGAACCTCTATATGCTATGCGCCCGATCGCTCGTGTCAAAGTTAAAGGCAAATCAGAATTAGTGACAGTTTATGAAGTATTTGAGGTCGATCCGCCCGAAATTCGAGAGCGCAAATTGGCGACTTTCTCGATATTTTTAGAAGCTTTGTACAATTATAATTTAGGCAAATTGAGAGAAGCTGAACTGCTGTTTGATGATTGTCTGCGTCACAACCCTGTCGATCGGGTAGCTCAAATTTACTTACAGCGCTGCGAACTCCCTTATCTCGTTTGAAAACTGTTACTTGCGATCGAGTGAAACAGGCAGTAAGATTAGACTTTAGATTTTAGATTGTAGATGTGAAGAATTGAAGAATTGAACGGAACACCATCTAATACTATCTAATACTATGATTTTAGATATTTTTTAGTAAAAATTCAAAAAAGTCAAAAGTAAGAATGCTTGCAGTAAAAACAAGATTTTGACTTTTGACTTTTGACTGACAAATCACCAATTCAAAACTCTTGTTTAAGGCGCAGCGGCCGCTCTGCGGTTGGCAACAACTAAATTTGCCTGGTATTCTCCTGCCTTTTGTTGAGCCTTTTGATAGTTCGGGTTAGCTGCGGGAACTGCTCTCATCAGCTCTACAGCTTGTTTCCACTCGTTCGCCACAGCGTTCCATTCGCTTTGAGACTGAGCTGTTTGGGCCAGCACGGCAGCTTTCTGAGCTTTATTTACCGCTTCCCTCCAAGGATCGGACTTGGGCGCGGCTGGTTTAGATGTTGGAGTTGCCTGCCCAGTTGCGGCAGGAGGTCTAGAAGCAGGAGCAGCTTTAGCACCGGGGGAGGGAGAAGCTGCTGGTTTGGCACCCGGAGAAGGAGAAGCTGCTTTAGGCGTACCAGATGCTGGCTTGGGCGAAGGTGAAGTAGCAGCCGGAACTTCTTCAGTTTCTGATGTAGAGCTGCTGACAAAGGGTAAATTTCCCGTAAAATAAAGCCCCGCGATCGCCGCTACGGGTACTAAAATCCCTACAGGTATTGCCCATTTAGGAAACTGCTTTTTCGGAGGGGGAGCTTCCTCTGTCTCGGAATCTATGTCTTCCTCATCTCGATCGTCGAAATCTTCTTCATCATAATAATCTTCGCCTTCAGGCTCGACATCATCTAAACCTACAGAGTCGTCCTGCATGGGACCCTCATCTGTGTAGAGCATTGGCTCGGGGGGCATCAAATCTATTTCGTCTTCCCACGCAGGCGAGGCATCCCCCGCTCGCCGTCCGTAAACTTTTACAGTATGAATTGATTCAACTCCCAAATTCGTCATCCCAGTGCGGATGAAATCGACCAATGCCATTTGATTCGGCACTTTGGCTGACTCCAAAGCTATGTGGAGGCAGCCGTTGTCTCGATTCACTTCGGCGCTGATGCCTTTGGGTTTGAGAGTTCGGTTGATGCTAGCTGCGATCGCTTTTGGATCGCCCTGTTTGAGAAGTTCCCGCAGGTTTTGTTGTGTCATGGCTGGCGATCTTTTGGGAGGAAGAGGAGAGCAGTTAATTATATTAACCGATCGGTACGGGCGCTACGCAAATGCCGGGGAATCCCTCTGTTACGTACAGCCCTTACAAAACCTCCGATCGGTCTTGGGTAAATCCTAATTTATTTCCAGGTTAGCTTTTCATTGACATTTCGATCGCACTTATTCGATCGATTGTTAACTCATTTATAGTTTTTTAACGTTGTTATAGCAAGCGCGTGGAATGCCAGCCCGCTTTCTGCTGTTCGAGAAAGTATGCACTACTGCCCAATCTTAATTAATTAAGGTCGATCGATCGGACACCATAGGATTCAGCCACGGCCGCCCAGAGCTTGATTTCGCGTCAGCGAAACAAGCTGGAGAGTTCTATAACTTTGGTTTGCAGGGTCGATACTTCATCTCGGCCGCGTTTGAGGGAAGCTTCCAACTCCAGCAGCAAAGGTAGAGTTTTTTGCAGTTTTTCCAAACTGACATCCTTGACTTCTTGGCGAAAATAATATACTCGTTTGGGATTGCCGAGTTCTAGGGCTTGGGCGATTTTGTCATCGCGCTCGCCTGCTTGTACCATTACTTTCACCCACAGCCACATCCGAAACTTGCCCGCCAACACCGCAGCAATCCCGATCCCGGACTCGTTGCGACTGGTTAAGCCAGCTAATAACTCCAAAGCCCCAGAAGTATCTCCCGATCGAATCGCATCGGCTAGTTTGAAGGTATTCTGCGCCCCGCCGCTAGCAAGCGCTTCTACTTCCTCCGGACTGAGGGGCTGGCTGCGGCCGCGGGCAAACAACAGCAATTTTTCGAGTTCGCCGTACAGCAACCTGGTATTGCTGCCGGCTTTGGAGGCTAAAACTTCAACTGCTGTCGGGGTCAATTTTACTCCCATGTCGTTAGCGACTTGGCGCGCTCGATGGACTAATTCTGCATCGTTCCAAGGGGGAATCGGAGAAAATTCGCGCACTTGAGCCTCGAATTTGACCAGCAACTTGGTGGACTTGAGACGGCTGTCCGGTTTTTGCTCGCAGTCAGCAGCAGCACCGTGGTAGGGGGAATCACCGGCAGCGTCCGCTCCAATTGAGCCAAAAGTTCTGCCGCACACTGCTGGGTAACGGTGGTATCTGCCAGCCAAACAAAACGGCTGCCGCTGCCAAAGGGCGGCGTCAAAGCCCGATCGAGCCCGTTTACCACAGCCTCCGCCCGATCGGCAATAATTTTGTCATAGTTAAAACTAGCCCAGTTGGGATCGAGGACGCTTTGGCGCAAATTGGCAACAGCTTGCCCGATCGCAAAGTCGTCTTCTCCCCAAAACAAGTAAATTTGCATTTCGATGGGGGAGAGGGGGAGAGGGGAGATGGG
>JAAUPF010000110.1 GCA_012034575.1 Richelia sp. CSU_2_1
AAATAAGGCGCATAAGATATCTCGCCAGTAGCGATCGACTTTTGGTCACAAAAGAATATTTTTCGCCATTAAGCATTTTGCGGTTGTTTTTGTTCCTCTAAAAACTGTGCTAATTGACGCGCTCCTTCCTCGGAATTATGCAACATCTCGAAATGATTCTCTTCAGGCTCTGAGTTAGCCAAATCTTCTTGTTTTGCTAGCTCAGATGCTAAAAATTCTATAATTTTTAATTGCTCCTTCCGGGATAACCTCGCCAGCAGAGCAAACAATTGTGCAAGAGGCATAATTAAGATTTTCCTCGATATTGACCTTATTTATATTAGCATTAATTGAGGAGATAATTAAGTTAAATGTAAATTTGATTTTTATACTCTTACAAAAGACCGATCGAACATCCAAAATTCCCCGTCTTTGCGATGCGCTAAGTAAAAAATGAAAAGCCTTGAAGTTGGCAGCGATCGCGGGTACAACAGAAACAAGAGCGATCGGCCCTTACTACCCAAACCTACATTCTACAACTTTGACGGCAAACACAACCCAACAGATACGGTTTGCCACAATGCCACAAGCGATCGCACCCCGTAAATTAGAAAGAGTAAAGAAAAGCAGTCGCCAACTGCAGCGCTGCAAGCCCGATGTCGCAACCGTCCCCCCACAGGTACGGTAAACACCCCTTCATCGCAAAGCCTCAGCGCCCGCAGTATAGATATGTATCCAGACGACACCCTATCTCAGACTGTATTAAAGCTGGACTCACTGCCCAAACACCATCCGGGCGAGAGCGCAGTCCTGAATAAACAGACTATCGCACAGATAGAAAACCAAAATTTTGTACACATTGGAGCCGGAACACCCCTATGGGAAAAGTAGTTGGAATTGACCTTGGTACGACAAACTCCTGCGTCGCAGTAATGGAAGGCGGCAAACCCACCGTCATCGCCAACGCCGAAGGGGGTCGCACCACACCTTCCGTCGTCGCCTTCGCGAAAAATGGCGACCAACTCGTCGGACAAATCGCCAAGCGCCAAGCGGTGATGAACCCCGAAAATACCTTTTACTCGGTAAAGCGGTTTATCGGACGCAGGATTGACGAAGTAACCCACGAAACCACCGAAGTTTCTTATAAAGTCCTTAATGTCAGCGGCAACGTTAAATTAGATTCTCCCGCCCGCGGCAAGCAATTTGCACCTGAAGAAATTTCTGCGCAAGTTCTCCGCAAACTCGTAGAAGATGCCAGCAAATACCTCAACGAAACTGTTACCCAAGCAGTAATTACCGTTCCCGCTTACTTCAATGATTCCCAGCGCCAAGCTACCAAAGATGCAGGTAAAATTGCCGGGATCGAAGTGCTGCGGATTATTAACGAACCTACAGCCGCAGCTTTAGCTTACGGGTTAGATAAAAAAAGCAACGAAACCATCCTGGTATTTGACTTAGGTGGCGGTACGTTTGACGTATCTATTCTAGAAGTGGGCGACGGCGTATTTGAAGTTCTCGCTACCAGTGGCGATACTCACCTCGGCGGTGACGATTTCGATAAAAAAATTGTCGATTACATCGCTAACGAATTCCAAAGAGCTGAAGGCATCGACCTCCGCAAAGACAAACAAGCACTGCAACGCCTGACAGAAGCAGCAGAAAAAGCCAAAATTGAACTGTCGAGCGTTACTCAAGCAGAAATCAATTTGCCGTTTATTACCGCAACTCAAGACGGTCCGAAACACTTGGATCTGACCTTGACGCGGGGCAAATTTGAAGAACTTTGCTCGGATTTGATCGATCGCTCTCGCATCCCCGTAGAAAATGCAATTCGCGACGCCAAACTCGACAAATCTGCAATTAATGAAGTTGTGTTAGTTGGCGGTTCGACGCGGATTCCTGCGGTGCAAGAACTGGTCAAAAAAATCCTCGGCAAAGACCCCAACCAAACGGTAAACCCGGATGAAGTGGTAGCAGTCGGTGCAGCAATTCAAGCTGGCGTACTTGCTGGCGAAGTCAAAGACATCTTGTTGCTTGACGTTACTCCGCTGTCTCTCGGTGTCGAAACCTTGGGCGGTGTCATGACCAAAATTATTCCCCGCAACACGACGATTCCTACTAAGAAGTCGGAAACTTTCTCGACTGCTGTAGACGGTCAAACTAACGTGGAAATTCACGTTTTGCAGGGCGAACGGGAAATGTCCAACGACAACAAGAGTCTGGGAACTTTCCGCTTGGATGGCATTCCGCCAGCACCGCGCGGCGTACCGCAAATTGAAGTTACATTCGATATCGATGCTAACGGTATTTTGAATGTGGCTGCGAAGGATAAAGGTACTGGTAAGGAACAATCGATTAGCATTACCGGCGCTTCTACATTGCCCAGCAATGAAGTTGAGAAGATGGTGAAGGAAGCTGAAGCAAATGCTGCTGCTGATAAGGAACGTCGCGAACGGATCGATCGCAAAAACCAAGCCGATTCTTTGGCCTATCAAATCGAGAAACAGTTGGCAGAATTGGGCGATAAAGTTCCCGAGGCTGACAAGACTAAGGTTGAAGGCTTAATCAGAGACTTGCGCGATGCGATCGCCAAGGAAGACGACGAAGCGATCAAGAACCTCACAACCGAATTGCAGCAAGCATTCTACGCTGTCAGCAGTAACCTGTACCAGCAAGCTGGCGGCCCGACTGACGGCCCTGGCGGCGCGACTGGCGGCCCCGGTGCCGGCCCGACTGGCGGAGACGATGATGTAATTGACGCCGACTTCACTGACGGTAAATAGTTGACAGTTGACAGTTGACAGTTGACAGTTGACAGTTGAGGGCGAGGTTTTGATGCTGGGAATTTAAGTCCTTTTCTCAAAACAATCTGCCCTCACCCTGAGCCTTGAAACTCTTACATTTTGGTAAGAGCGATCGAACTTTCTCAGTCAAACTGAAATCAGACAGCTAATAGCAATAAACCCGGTTTTTCCAACCGGGTTTGTGTTTATAAAAAAACTCAAAAGCGCGATCGATTCCCGATTACCAATTACCAATTACCAATTACCAATTACCCATTACCCATTACCCATTACCAATAATTTAAATGTCGCATTCTCCCTTACAAAATTCCGGAGCAAATACTCCCAATAAATCCCATGCTGCATCCTTGCGCCGCCTCCGCCGCATCAGTCATTTACTAGACAATGCAATTCCGATTCCCGGCACAAAACACCGCATCGGACTCGATCCGATATTGGGACTTTTACCGGGCGGCGGTGATTTAATCGGTTCGATTTTTGCAGGTTACGTAGTCTTCAAATCCGCTCAAATGGGAGTGCCGCGAGAGACTTTAGTACAAATGGCTGCTAACATCGTACTCGATACAGTTGTCGGTACAGTACCTGTTGCCGGAGATTTAATTGATGTTGCTTGGAAAGCTAATGTTAAAAATATAGAATTGCTAGACGCTCATTTAGGTTCTCCCGAAGCCGGAAACAAAGCCGATTGGTTATTTGTGGCGGCTTTGCTGTTGGGTTTGACGCTAATTGTCGGAGGTCTGATTTTCTTGAGCGTGATGATTTTTGGGTGGTTATTTGGAGTTTTTACAGGTCGTTAATTTTCATTTGTACTATTTCCTCTACTTACGCAGCAAAACTATTAACCAGTCTAACTGTCGGTCTATCTGCACTTGTGGGCGATCGTAAATAACTTTCAGGTAATATCGCCACAGCACTGTTGATGATTAACTACTCATCAACAGTCATATCTTCAAACAAAATAGGTTCAATTCGCTTCAATACTTCCTGAAGCAAATTTTTTGAACATTCACCAATAAAACTTGCTTGTCTTGCCCGATAATCTAAAGAACGCAGTTGGTCTGTCATAATTACACCTGTAATCGCTTCACCTTCTGAAATGGGAACATAAAACGGATTTTTGCGTTGTGTGGTGCTAATCGGACAGACAAACACAAATCCCATTTTTCGGTTAAATTTAGTTTGACTCACAACCAGTGCAGGTCGAGTACCCATTTGTTCGTGTCCTGCTTGAGGATCGAAATTGAGGCGAATGAAATGACCTCGTTCGGGGATGTAGTTTACCAAACTTCTTCTCCTTCTGGTTTTCCCCAAGAGATTTCTTCACTGGGTTCTATTTCGCCTGCCAATAGTTCATCGAGGGTATATTTTGAAATTTTTTGATTTACAGGCTCTATGACCATTTTTCCATTTTCTATACTGCAAATTACGGAATCATCTGCTTTCAGATTGAACAATTTTACAATATAGTCTGGGATTGGCAAAGCTAAGGAATTACCCAAGTTGCTGAGGTGTATTTTTGCTGTCATACATTTGTGATTTTAATGCTCAGGTTTATCTATTATAACGAATTTTTCCACGCAGCCGATTTGCAGTTGCGTTTGCTAGCAACATCAAACCTTTTACGCAGCCAAACTATTAACCAGTCTAACTGTCGGTCTGTCTGCACTTGTGGGCGATCGTAAATAACTTCCAGGTAGTGTTGTAATTGCTACAGTGTTTCCCAACAGATCGAAGAATTCAACGCTATAACCTGTTTCTAGTCCCTCAACCTGATGCTGTTCCACAACTGTACCGATATCACCGGCATAAAGTCCTTCTTCAGGAAGGTTGCATAGCAAGATAACATCTGAATAAAGTTGATAATTCATATTTGCCTCGGTTAATTTTTTAATCTGGAATCAACGTATTTGATGGCTCAATAATGGCGCGATCGCTATTGGGAATTTTCATCTTGAAACTTCATTTGCAGTTCAGATTCACAGGTTGTACCGTTAAGTTTATAGCGACAATCTCCCTAGCTCTCGCTCTTGGCTCGCAATGGCAAGTTTTGCTAAGTGAACCGTATTGAGATATAATTGAGTTTTAGCATAACATAAATCATTGTCCTATGAAAACCATTGACAAAAATCAATTAACTGCTCAGTTACTAGAATTTTTGCAACTTGTCGAGTTAGAAGGGGAAGAAATTTTAGTGATGGATGGAACAAAACCAGTTGCGAGAATTTCTAAGTATGAAAAGATTCTTTCATCTGAAGAATTATTTAAGGATATGCGGGGTAAAGTAAAATATTTTGAAGACTTAACTGCGCCAACGACTGAAGAATGGCAGGAAGTATGACAGTTGTCCTCGATACCTGCGCTCTCATCTGGTGGAGTTTAGATCCCGACAAACTTTCTCAACGGGCAAAAGAAGCTTGTCAGCAGATGGAACGAGAAAAAAATGGTTTAGTTCCATCGATTGCAATGTGGGAGATAGCTCTCAAGATTAAAAATAACAAATTAGATTTAGGAGTAAGTATTGATGAATATCTTGCTACTTTAAAAAAGTCTAATGTTATTCGGATCGTACCAATTGATGAGGATATTTGGCTGGAAAGTGTCAAATTAGAATGGGAACACCGAGATCCAGCAGATAGGGTGGTTGTAACAGTTGCTAAAAGAAATCAAGCTGCTATTATTACAGCCGATCGAAAAATTGCTAGTTTTTATTCTTTAGTAATTTGGTAAATTGAATGTGACAGGTATCGGAAACGTAGAACTGGCGCGGTTTCGTGATTAAAGCCTTTGTTATTAATCTTCGCGAAACTTTGTAACCCTTAGATGTTGCACTTTACAAGTCTCGACGCGAGAGAAGAGACCACCAAACAAACCCCTCTCGGAAACCCACACCACCCATCAAAATCTACCCATCCCATCATCCATATCCACCCCCAGGGGAGGTGTCCGGGAGGTGCTGATTTGTTGAATTTTCGCTCTTTATAGTACAAATAATTATCATTCACACGCCAGTCTACTCGATCGCAAAAAGCTTCCCAAATGTTCTCATCATATTCTCTGGTTCCTCCTAGACTTTCATAGATACGCTTTTGCACCGAAAAGCCAAAGCGCCCATTACTGTTCACAATCCTAATCGTGTCATCTGGCATAACTGTCGATCGCTCCAAATCATTTATCTCATTTTGCCAGATGCGAACCCTAATGATGACAATAAATTGTATCGTAAATCTCGATCGCGCAGGTTAGGGCGTGTTTTTAAACTTATCCCTGATATTTAGATCCCCCCCAGCCCCCCTTAAGAAGGGGGGAGAAAGAGGGAAAGAGGGTTGGAGTTACCCTTTTTTAGATTGATGTTTAATTATTGATAAGTTTTCGCGCTCCTCCCAAAAATAAAAGAAAAATAAAATTGCGATCGACCTACATTAAAAAATATTTAAACCCTCAAATACGATACAATATATTAGCAAACACTTGCATCTTGTGGTTTCCTAGTGCGAGAAAAATTATAAGTTGATTAATAAGTTTATTAAACAGTTGTGCATTTAAATTCGATCGTTCCAGAACCGAGTCAAACAGTATATGACAGCCAGCAACGCCCTACCAAATCCGATCGCCCCAAGCGCCTCCGAGCAGAATCAAGAGGCAGAAATTGCCGTCGCCCTGCGAGTGCAAGGAACAGTGCAAGGCGTGGGATTTCGCCCGACTGTGTATCGGCTAGCCAAAGAAGGCGGTTTGCGGGGAAGTGTTTGCAACGATGGGGAAGGAGTGTTGATTCAGGTTGCGGGAAATCCCGGCGCGATCGAACTATTCACGCACAGACTTCAAACAGAAGCACCACCGCTAGCAAAAATTGAAAGCATCACCCAACAAGTTTTAGAAATTGACTCGGGTATTGACAATTTCACCGATTTCAGCATTGCGCCCAGCCAGGACACTCCCGCACGCACGGAAATTGCACCGGATGCCGCCATTTGCCCGCAATGCTTGGCCGATATTTTTGACCCCGACCGCCGCTTTTACCGCTATCCCTTCACCAACTGCACCCACTGCGGCCCCCGATTGAGCATTATCAAAGCAATTCCCTACGATCGCGCCCATACAAGCATGGCAGCTTTCCCGATGTGTCCGACTTGCCGGCGGGATTATGAAGATGTTGGCGATCGGCGCTTTCACGCCCAGCCGGTTGCTTGCCACAAATGCGGGCCGAAAGCTTGGTTGGAAAGGGCCGACGGACGGGCGATCGTTGCCGATCTGTTTTCCATGTTGGATGAAGTAGATGCAGTTTGCACGCTCTTGCAACGCGGCGAAATTGTCGCCATTAAAGGCATCGGCGGCATTCATCTCGCCTGCGACGCGACGAATGAAACCGCCGTTCAAACTCTCAGACAGCGCAAGCATCGCTACAGTAAACCCTTTGCACTTATGGCGCGAGATATTGCAATTATCGAGCAATATTGCACCCTCAACGATGCCGAACGAAAGTTGTTACAAAGTCCTGCCACGCCGATCGTACTCCTGAAAATCAACCAACATCAATCCCCAAACCACAACGAAAATCTAACAGTAAATAGCGAACGATCGCCCTCAACGATCGGGGCAGGCACGGGGGCACTGCCCCTACCAAAGGTCAACTGTCAACTGTCAATTTCCCCTTCAGTTGCTCCCGATTTAAATGTGTTGGGTTTCATGTTGCCCTACACTCCATTACATCATTTAATATTGCGGCGGATGAACCGCCCGATCGTCCTTACTAGCGGCAATTTGAGCGATGAACCTCAGTGCATTGACAATGACGAAGCGCGACAAAAATTAGGAGAAATTGCCAATTATTTTCTATTGCACGATCGCGACATTGTAAATCGCGTAGATGATTCTGTCGCTCGCATAGTTGATGGTAAAGTGCAAATTCTGCGCCGCGCCCGCGGCTTTGCTCCCGCACCGATTAGACTGCCGGCTGGATTCGATCGAACTCCCGCAATTTTAGCAATGGGAGGAGAGTTAAAAAATACTTTTTGCCTGCTGCGCGACGGACAGGCAATTCTTTCCCAACATCTGGGCGATTTGGAAAATGCTGCTGCTTTTGCAGCATACCAAGAAACGCTGAATTTATATTTAAATTTATTCGAGCATCAACCAGCAAAAATTGCCGTCGATTTGCATCCAGAATATTTATCAACAAAATTAGGCAAAGAATTAGCGATCGACCTTGCTCTCGAATCGATTCAACACCATCACGCCCACGTCGCAGCCTGCATGGCAGAAAATCAATTACCGATCGATACCGCACCTGTTTTAGGAATTGCTTTAGATGGATTGGGTTACGGCACCGACGGCACTCTTTGGGGGGGTGAGTTTCTGCTAGCCGACTACCGCCAATTTGAAAGACTTGGTAACTTAAAACCCGTCGCAATGTTGGGCGGGGAACAAGCAATTTATCAGCCCTGGCGCAATACTTACGCTCACTTAAAAACAGCAGGCGCGTGGAGCGATTGGCAACCGGATGAAACGCTAGAATTGTTTGCATTTTTGGCACAAAAACCCCGATCGCTCTTAGATAAAATGTTAAAAACAGGGATGAATTCACCGCTAGCATCGTCTTGCGGGCGGTTATTTGATGCCGTAGCGCGGCCGTCGATTTAGGATTGTCGCGACGCGCCAGCTATGAAGGACAAGGCGCGATCGCGATCGAAGCAATAGCAGCCGAATTTCTATCCGCTTCAAAACAATCGCCTTGTATTCCCTATCCATTTTCTATCACCTGCGAAAAAGAGATTGGGAGAGTGGAAAAGGTGGAGAGTGGGAGAGTGGGAGAGTGGGAGAGTAGGAGAATTACCAATTACCAATTACCAATTACCGATTCCCAATTACCAATTCCCAATTCCCCATTCCTATTAGATTCCCGTCCGATGTGGCAAGCTTTAATAGCAGATTTGCAACAGGGTTTGTGCAAAGTGGAAATTGCGGCGCGCTTTCATGTGGGATTGGCGCGATCGATCGTTCAAATGACCGATGTTTTGTACCACCACCACCCATTTACTCATGTTGCTCTTACGGGCGGCGTTTTCCAAAATTTAGTATTGCAACAACAGGTAACTCAACATTTAACTGCGATGGGATTTACAGTTTTATCCCACCATATCGTACCGCCCAACGATGGCGGTTTATCTTTAGGACAAGCTGCGATCGCGGCAGCCAGAGCAATTTTTCCTCAAAAATAGGGCGACTGCTAGCCGAAAGCTCAAACTGCGAGCTAATATTAAATCCGGTAGCATCCGAATTATTAATATTACTCATATCCCGGAGGTGGCAGTGCCGTGTCCCTACCGCGATCGATTGTAGGGATACGGCACTGCCGTGTCCTCTATATCATTCCGGTGTTACCAGCAATAACGAGCCAATCTTCTCGCGATCGATCGGACGCAACAGTACGAACCCGACAACTTTTCTCTGACAAATCCTACACAAAATGCAATATTTTAGCTATTTTATTTATAAAAAAATGCAGATTTTTTTCCAGATTGCCATGCAATAAATCTGGTATACTATTATATAGTAAATCGATGCGTGCTAGTTTGGTAGCGATAATAAATAGTAATTAACGAGCGCAATAATCGCTTTACCAATTACCAACTAACAATTACCAAAATTATGTGTTTGGGAATTCCCGGTCAAATTACTGAAATAGCCGATGCAGCTTGCAAACTCGCGATCGTTAACATTGGCGGCGTTAAACGTCAGGTAAATATCGCTTGCATCGTAGATGAAGAGCATCCAGTTGAGTCTTGCGTCGGCGATTGGGTTTTAGTTCACGTCGGCTTTGCGATGAATCGAATTGCTGAAGAAGAAGCAGCCGAAACACTGGAATTGCTGGCAGAAATAGCTCGATCGCAAGAGCAAGTGTTAAATTGAAATGCTTAAGCTGCGCGCAGCATACAAGCAACTTGCAACCGCAGATGCAAGGCAGATAAACGCAGATCAACGCAGATAAATTGCATCAATCGATCGATTATTAACGATCGACTACTTTTATGAAATACGTTGATGAATTTCGGAACCCAGAAACAGCCCAAGCATTACTACAAGAAATCGAACTATTGGGCAACCAATTGTCTGGGAGTAAAGGCAGACAAATCAAGCTAATGGAAATTTGCGGCGGACATACTCACGCGATTTTTAAATATGGAATTGAAGATTTACTATCAGATTCGATCGAACTAATTCACGGTCCCGGCTGTCCGGTTTGCGTGATGCCGCGAGGTAGGTTGGATGATGCGATCGCCCTTGCAGAAATGCCCGATGTCATCCTCACTACTTTTGGGGATACAATGCGGGTTCCCGGTTCCAAAAAAAGCCTGTTGCAAGCAAAGGCTATCGGTGCGGATATTCGCATGGTGTACTCGCCGCTGGATGCCCTCAAAATTGCCCGAGAAAATCCAGATAAAGAAGTTGTATTTCTGGCTTTAGGATTTGAAACTACGGCACCCAGCACTGCATTAACAGTATTGCAAGCGGCAGCAGAAAACATTCAAAATTTCAGTTTGTTTGCCAATCACGTCTTAGTAATTCCAGCACTGCAAGCCTTGTTAGACAACCCCGATTTACAACTAGATGGTTTTGTCGGGCCCGGTCATGTCAGCATGGTAATCGGTTGCAATCCCTATAAGTTTATTGCGGCAGAATATGGCAAGCCGATCGTCGTTTCAGGATTTGAACCGTTGGATATTTTGCAATCGATTTGGATGGTACTCAAACAGATGGTTGAGGGACGCTGTGAAGTCGAAAATCAGTACAGCCGGCTCGTAAAACCCGAAGGAAATCCGATCGCTCTTAACGCCATGAAAACAGTGTTTGAAGTGCGCGAACAATTTGAATGGCGAGGCTTGGGCGAAATTCCTGCTTCCGGCTTGAAGTTGCGATCGGCCTACGCCCAGTTTGATGCTGAAGCAAAGTTTGTTTTACCTAATGCCAAAGTCGCAGATTCCAAAGCTTGCCAGTGCGGACAAATTCTCAAAGGAGTAATGAAGCCTTGGCAGTGCAAAGTTTTTGGTACGGCTTGCACTCCCGAAAATCCGATCGGCACCTGCATGGTATCTTCCGAAGGTGCTTGCGCCGCTTATTACAAATACGGGCGTTTGTCGATTCCTAAAATGTTAGTTAAGAGTCATTAGTCAGTAGTCATTAGTCTTTAGTTTTTAGTCATTGGTTTTTAGTCATTAGTCAACTGTCAACGATCGACTGTCAACTATCAACTGTCAACTGTCAACTGTCAACTGTCAACTATCAACTGATGGCAAACTTATCAAATCCCAACAGTTTATTTCAAAAATTAGAAAAATCCCGACAGCAGCGGGGAAAAATGCGCGATCGCGCGATCGATCTTTCCCACGGTAGCGGCGGTAAGGCGATGCGGGATTTGATTGAGGATGTATTCGTGAGTCAGTTCGACAATCCCGTGCTGGCTCAACTAGAAGACCAAGCTACCTTTAACTTAGCAGAGTTCGCGCAGTGGGGCGATCGACTCGCTTTTACCACCGATTCCTACGTCGTCGATCCGCTGTTTTTTCCCGGTGGAGATATCGGCGCGCTAGCCGTCAACGGTACAGTAAATGACTTGGCCGTTAGCGGCGCAAAACCGCTGTATCTCACCTGCAGCTTAATTTTGGAAGAGGGATTTTCTGTAGATACCCTGCGCCAGATAATTGCCAGCATGAAAGTAGCAGCCGATGCGGCGGGAGTGGCGGTAGTTACGGGCGACACCAAAGTCGTGCATCGCGGGGCGGCGGATAAACTCTTTATTAATACTGCCGGAATTGGCGTCATTCGATCGAACGTAACCTGTTCTGCCGCCTCCTTGCAGCCGGGAGATGCCATCTTAATCAATGGCGAAATCGGCAATCACGGGGCAGCGATTTTAATCGCCCGAGGCGAGTTAGCCTTAGAAACCGACATTACCAGCGATTGCCAACCGTTAAATGGATTGGTGGATGCAATTTTGGCAGTTTGCCCGGAAGTTCGGGCGATGCGGGATGCCACTCGCGGCGGTTTGGCAACGGTATTGAATGAATTTGCCCAAAGTTCCGGTGTGGGAATTCACCTGCAGGAAGATGCGATTCCGGTGAGGGAAGAAGTCAACGGAATGTGTGAATTGCTGGGACTCGATCCGCTGTATTTAGCAAATGAGGGCAAGTTAATTGTTGCGGTTCCTCCTGAGAAGGCAGATGCAGTGGTAGCGGCAATGCGCGATCGTCCGGAAGGACGAAATACTTGTCAAATCGGCACGGTAGTTGAGTCTCCACCAGGAATCGTCGTATTACAAACCCGATTTGGAACGGGACGAATTGTCGATTTATTAGTAGGCGAACAGTTACCTCGCATTTGTTGATAAGTAGAAGGAAGAAGGAAGAAGGAAGAAGGAAGAAGGAAGGAAGAAGGAAGGAAGAAGAAAGAAATAATAAGGAAGAAGGAAGATTGCTCATACATCAACCTGTCAACTATCAACTATCAACTATCAACTGTCAACTGTCAACTGTCAACTATCAACTGTCAACTATCATGCACGAATTGGGAATTACTCAAAATATTGTAGCGATCGCCCTGGAACATTCTCGCGGTGCCAAAGTGCGGCGGGTTTCCTTAGAAATTGGCAAACTTTCTGCCATTATGCCGGATGCCGTGCGCTTTTGTTTTGATGTTTGCTGTCAGGGAACGGCGCTAGAAGGAGCCAGTTTAGAAATTTTGGAAATTCCCGGAATCGGGCAATGCCGTCAATGCGGCAGCGAAATTCCCCTCGATTTGCCCTTTGGTATTTGCTCTTGCGGCAGTACGGATTTGCATTTTATTCAAGGGGATGAACTCAAAATCAAAGAATTGGAGACAGACGAACTATGTGTGTAACTTGCGGTTGTTCTGATGAAGCAACAGTCACTCTAACCAATCCTGCAACAGGTGCGGTGGAAGTCCTAACTTCCCCCAATGGCGAGCATTCTCACGTGCATTATGACGGTACTGTTGTCACCCATTCTCACGCGCATTCTGACAGTGCTGGCGAGCATTCTCACGTGCATTCTGACGGTACTGTTACCACCCATTCTCACGCGCATTCTGACAGTTCTGGCAGCAGTAATGGCACCGATCGCGCGCATTCCCATGTCTCTAATCCCGCCCAAATTCACGCTCAAATTCACAGCACGACAATCTCCCTCGAACAAAACATCCTCGCAAAAAACGATCGCATTGCTGCTCAAAATCGCGGCTGGTTCAAGGGACGCAACACGCTGGCACTCAATTTAGTAAGTTCTCCCGGTTCCGGTAAAACCACCCTCCTCGCGCGCACCATTCGAGATTTACAGTCTGAAATTCCCATCCATGTAATTGAAGGCGATCAAGAAACGGCGAATGATGCCCGCCGGATTCAAGAAACTGGCTGTAAAGTGGTGCAAATTAACACGGGTACGGGTTGCCATCTCGAAGCATCGATGGTGGAACGGGGCTTGCAAGAATTGAATCCGCCCCTAGATTCGATCGTGATGATTGAAAATGTGGGAAATCTCGTTTGTCCGGCTTTGTTTGACCTGGGAGAATACGCTAAAGTCGCGATTCTTTCTGTTACCGAAGGCGAAGACAAACCGATTAAATATCCCCATATGTTTCGCGCCAGTCAGGTGATAATTTTAACAAAAATCGATCTGCTTCCTTATGTAGAATTCAATGTCGATCGTTGTATCGAATACGCCCGACAAGTGAATCCTCACATCCACGTATTTCAAGTTTCAGCAACTGCTGGTATTGGCTTAGAAGGTTGGTATAATTGGTTGCGCGAGGCGCGATCTCAAAAACAATCTTAAAAACAAAGGCACGGCAATGCCGTACCCTTATTGCAAAAATTTTATTACATTCGATCGCAATTCTAAATCGCGCCACCTGCTGCTTGAAAACGAGCTCGCGCGCGTTTGAGTGCTTGCTTGGCTTGAATTTTTTCTTGCAAAGAGTCGCCACTTTCGGCCCTTCCCAAACGAGCTTCAGCTTCAGTGTAATCGGTACGAGCAGCTTCCTTGTCGATCGCATCGCCTTTTTCAGCGCCGTTGACGAGAATAGTTACTTCGTTTTCTTCGATTTCTGCAAAGCCGCCCATCAGAGCGATCGAGATCCAATCTTTACCGGGACGGACTCGCATCACGCCCGTATCCAAAGCCGTTAACATGGGAGCGTGACCCGTCAAGATACCTAATTGACCGGTCGTACTCGGCAGAATTACTTCCTCAGCATTAGAATCCCAAACAGTTTTGTCTGGGGCAACTACGCGCACAGTTAATGTCATAAATCGGGAATTGGGAATTGGTAATTGGGAATTGGGAATTGGTAATTGGGAATTGGGCAGTGGGCATTGGGCATTGGGCATGGGGCATGGGGCATGGATAACTAGGAAAAGATAACTAGGAAAAGATTTTTTAGATTGCTATTTCCCAGAGAACCAAATCGTTGCTAATTACCGATTCCCTCCGCTTCGCTTCGCCCATTACCGATTACCCATTACCGATTACCCATTACCCCTTCTCAATTTTCTACTTAGCTTCCGCTTTCATTTTTTCAGCTTTAGCGATCGCTTCGTTAATATCGCCAACCAAATAGAAAGCTTGTTCCGGTAAATCGTCGAGTTCGCCGGCCAAAATCATTTGGAAGCCCTTAATTGTATCTGCCAGCTTGACGTACTTGCCGGGAGAACCGGTAAACACTTCTGCCACAAAGAAAGGCTGCGACAAGAACCGCTCAATTTTCCGAGCGCGAGATACTGTCAAGCGGTCATCTTCCGACAATTCGTCCAAGCCCAAAATCGCAATAATATCTTGCAATTCTTTGTAGCGTTGGAGAGTTGACTGCACCTGACGGGCAACACCGTAGTGTTCCTCACCTACCACGCTGACTTGCAGCATCGTCGAGGTAGAATCCAGCGGGTCAACAGCAGGATAAATACCCTTCGCAGCTAAACCGCGAGATAGCACAGTTGTAGCGTCCAAGTGAGCAAAAGTCGTAGCCGGTGCGGGGTCAGTCAAGTCATCTGCAGGTACGTAAACAGCTTGCACGGAAGTAATCGAACCTTCAGTAGTCGAAGTAATCCGTTCTTGCAAGTCGCCCATATCCGTACCCAGAGTCGGCTGATATCCCACAGCCGAAGGCATCCGACCCAACAAAGCCGATACTTCAGAACCCGCTTGCACGAACCGGAAGATATTGTCAATAAACAGCAGCACGTCCTGCTTGCTGACATCGCGGAAGTATTCGGCCATCGCCAAGGCCGACAGGCCCACGCGCATCCGAGCTCCGGGCGGCTCGTTCATTTGACCGTAAACCAGAGCAATTTTCGACTTGCTGCGGTCTTCTTCGTCAATAACCCCCGACTCGATCATTTCTTTGTAGAGGTCATTGCCTTCGCGGGTGCGCTCGCCCACACCGCCGAACACGGAAACGCCACCGTGAGCTTTAGCGATGTTGTTCACGAGTTCCATCATAATTACGGTTTTGCCGACGCCCGCGCCGCCAAACAGACCGATTTTGCCACCGCGGCGGTAGGGTGCCAGGAGGTCGATCACCTTGATGCCCGTTTCAAACACTGAAGGTTTGGTTTCCAGTTCGGTGAAGGCCGGCGCGCTGCGGTGGATGGGCAAGCTTTCGGAAGTATTGACCGGACCGAGGTTGTCTACGGGTTCGCCGATCACGTTGAAAATCCGGCCCAAAGTCGGGATGCCGACTGGAACTTGGATCGGTTCCCCACTATCTACAACTTCCATGCCCCGCACCAAGCCGTCGGTGGTACTCATGGAAACCGCGCGCACTTGACTGTCTCCGAGCAGTTGCTGAACTTCGCAGGTAACGGCAACGTCTTGACCTGCTTCGTTTTTACCGGAGATAGTGAGAGCGCTATAGATTTGGGGCAGTTTGCCGCCTGGGAATTTTACGTCTACAACCGGCCCGATGATTTGGGTGATGTAGCCTACGTTGGTTTTTTCTGCGGTGGATACCATGAATAGTGCCTTTGTTTGAATGCTGTTTTTCCGCAAGGGGAAAAATTCTTAACATTTAGAAATGCCATTTCTCAGAGTACCACTGAACAGACTCACTATTTAGATTTGTGTAGGACTGTTTGCAAGTCATTTTTTGGGTTGTAGGTGTCGCTTTCGCTGGGTGCGAGCCGCGCCTAAAGCACCGATCCCGAGTAGGGTACCGAACAGCGTGACCGGTTCGGGAGCTAGCTGAGCTCCGACGCTGAAGTCTTGGAAGTCAGCGTCACCTCCTCCGCCGTCGTCAAAGGAGATTTTTGTGCCTTGGGCGAGTTGAGCTATTGTCACTGCTTGAAATCCATCAGCCCCGATGCCGCCGTTGGTTGCGGAAAATGACTCTGTGGAGCCGTAGCTAAGGTTGAAGTCACCAAAGACGGCTTGCTGGCAGCCGGCGACGAGGCATTCCTCTCTCCGAAAACGGCTGTTGGCGGCAAACCATTCGGGGCTGTTCATGAAGGTACTCGACGAGGCGTACTGCTCGAACTGCAGCCCGCTACCAGTATCGCTCCACAATAGGAGCGCGTAAACCTGGCCGCCGAGAAAGGTGAAGCTTTGGCCGGCCGAACCGCTGTTGGGAAAGACTGTGTTGCCTGCTGTTCCTTTCCATTCGTCCGCCGGGCCGTTGTCTGAGGATTTGATTTCGTAAAACAGTCTGGATACGTTGCTGTAGCCTGCGACTCCTGACTGGGATTGAGCTACCCACAAGCTTGACTGGTAGATTCCATGAGATTCGTCGAAGGTAAAGCGGACGGTTGTGTCTTCGTCGAATTGGATGCCGGTGGTGCCGAACATGAAAGCTCGGGCTGGGGTGCAGGTGCTCAACAAGATTGTTGTTATGCTGGCGATCGCCAGTGATGTTCTTTTGGTTGAGGTTAATGCTGTCATAACCCTGATACCTCCTAGATTGTTAAGTGGTTGATGCTGGGGATGGCGGTAGCAAGCTGGGCTTTTTGCCAGCTAAGGCAATCGCCCCTCCCCTGTCGGGCGATCGCCTTAGCTGGCAAAAATTTTACGGAGCGGTGTCTACTAACCGTGTCGTTGAGTAGATGACTGTCTGTTCCTTTCAGAGTATTTACTGATACCAGACTGCCATGACTTAATATGTTCTAGCAAGATTTATAGCCCATGTTTATTTAAAACTTACAATATTTGCTGTTCGGCACAACTATCTAAACTTGAGTACAAGACTAGCAATTATTAGCTTTCGCGATGAATACATAAAATATTTTACCGCAGGTTTGTAAAGTTTTGGTTAAGGTGACATCAAAAACATCAACAATACTGAGGCATGGCAGGTCAGAATTTGTTTTTGTTTGCAACTGTACCGCCTCCCAGCTTTAATACTGCTAAAAAATACTGTTTCTTTAGTATTTGTACGTAGATCGCGATCGAGCTTGCTTGAACCGAGTTCGGTAAATTCTATGACGGTGCCACTCCGGCGCTAACCGATGGCGGTGGTAGGGTTTAAAGTGTTGGGTAATTTCCGATCGAACTTACGCAAAAAAACTCGGTTTCCGATCGAAATCGCGGCTGCTTCTTCGAGAGATTGACGCAGCAACCGGGTCGTTGACCCCGCGAACCTCCGGCGCTGTCCCCGTCGGGCTGCAGGTGGTGGATGAGCGATCGAAAACGAGCCATTAGTAACAGAAGTTGAAGGAAAAAAACTTGTACAAATTATCAATATGAGGAAGCATCAGTCATTCACTCTCCCAGGCAATCCTGGGCCGGTTACTGTTCTCCAAGCAGCCAGTATGTCTGCATTTTTCCCTTACCTTTAACTGAGATGGGGCTTCGTTCCTCAAACATAAATTTATCCTTCAAACGTTCGTAAGTTGCCACCGTTACCTGAATTTTTCCCGGCAGTCCGTTCGACTCCATCCGCGAAGCGACATTCACAGTATCGCCCCACAAATCGTAGCTAAACTTACTAATGCCAATAATTCCCGCTACCACCGAACCGCTGTTAATGCCGATTCGCAAGTGAAAACCCTCTCCGATTTTGTCGTTAAATCGAGCCAAAGCTGCTTGCATCTCCAGGGCTAAAAGGGCGATCGCCGAAGCGTGATCGGTGCGCGGAGTCGGCAACCCGCCAACTACCATATAAGCGTCTCCAATAGTCTTGATTTTTTCCAATCCGTGGGCTTCAGATAGTTTGTCAAACTCCGAGAAAATAGCGTTGAGAATTTCCACTAACTGCGTCGGAGTTTTGTGAGATGCAAACTCCGTAAATCCCACCAAATCAGCAAACAACACGCTCACTTCGTCAAAATGGTCGGCGATCGACTTTTGTTCTTTTTGCAAGCGTTCCGCGATCGGTTTCGGTAAAATATTCAGCAGCAATCTTTCTGTTTGTTTTTGCTGCTGTCTCAATGCTGCTTCAGCTTGCTTGCGCTGGATCATCGCCCCTAGCTGCGTAGCAACTGCGCTGACTAATTCCAATAGCCGAGGCTGGCAGTAAAGAACTTTTTCGCGATAAAAAACTAAAATAGCTAGTACCTCGCTGTCAGCCAGAATCGGCACGGCAAAAGCAGCTTTTAACCCCACATTAGCTGCTATTGCCCAACGCGGAAAAACTTGCTCGCTGGCAGTAGAAGCATCTTCAATCCATTCGGGCTGCTGGGACTGCCAAACCCTTCCCGGCAAACCGACTCCGGGAGCGAAAGTTAACTGCCAGGTTGCCTTTCTGAATTCTGACAAACGGGGATCGCTCACATACCTGCCTCTAGCGCATTTTAATACTTTGTCGTCGCTGCTGGGAACCCACGCTTCCCCCAAATTCCATTCGATCGCGCGGCAAATCAAGCCTAAAATTAAATCTATAGCTGACTCAAAATCATCTGCTTTGCTAATGGCTTGGGTCGCTCTCAGCAGCAAGCGAGTTTCCATTTCCACTTGGAGCCGATCGGAAATTTCTTTTTGCAGCAGCTCGTTTTGCTCGGTTAGTTTTTGATTTTTTGCTTGCAATTCCAGTTGCAAGTTGCGCACCGCAAGCTGATTGCCGACTCGCGCCAATACTTCTTTAACTTGAAAGGGTTTTGTAATATAATCTGCGCCGCCAATTTCAAAGGCTTTGGCTTTATTGATTGCTTCTTCTAAAGCGGTGAGAAAAATAATAGGAATTTCCCTAAATTGCGGTTGTGCTTTTAATTGTTTGCATAGTTCGTAACCGTCAAGTTGGGGCATCATAATATCGAGCAAAATTAAATCGGGGCGGCTGGATTCGATCGCCTGCAAAGCGGAAAAACCGTTAGTGACGGGTCTAACTTTATATCCGTGTTTTTGTAAAATTCTGATCAACAAACGCAAGTTATCTGGTGTATCGTCAACTACTAAAATATCTGCTCGATCTTTATCGGTTTGCTGTGCCTTCATCTGCATTATTTGATTCCTCCGCCTCGGCAATTAAATTGAGAATTTTCTGGTAATCAAAATTATCGAGATAACCCTGGAGGATTTGGGTAAATTCAGGAAAATCAGCCCGGATTTCCTCTATTGTCGCGGCGATTAGATCGAAGTCCGCGCTGCGAATAACCTGCCTCATGTTACCGATCCATTCTGCGGGTAATTTAGGTAAAAAAGCAAGCACAGCATTTGAAAGCGATTCAGATAGAGGGTTTCGATCGCCCGCAGGGCTGGAGTCGGTGGAGCCAGAACTAGAATAGGTATAATTGACCCCCAGGTGTTTGTTGAGGGTATCGAATATATCCGTTTTGCGAAAAGGTTTTCTGATAAAGTCGTCACATCCAACCAATAAAGCAAAAGACCGCCGTTCTTCAATTGTACTGGCTGTTAAGGCAATAATCTTCGGAATCGGGGATTCCAGACTGCAAACGTTGGTTTCCTCGCTCGCTGCTTGCTCTTCCTCTCTCTGCTGGATTCTGGCTCGAATTTCGATCGTCGCTTCGTAGCCGTCCATCACCGGCATTCGCAAATCCATAAAAATTAAATGTGGTTGCCAATATTCCCAAATTTCTACTGCTTCTGCGCCGTTGCGGGCCTCTTGTAGGAGGAAACCCAAGGGAGTAAGCATTTTGACTAACAGTTGGCGGTTGTCTTCGCGATCGTCGGCAATTAAAATCCGATAAACAGGCTGATTCGGTGCCAGTCCGATAACTTCGCGATCGATTTTTGGAGCTGCGAGCTCCACTTCCTTGACAACCTTAACTGCAACCTGAAATCGAAAAATTGTCCCGCGATCGACTTGACTTTCTACATCGATCTCGCCGCCCATGAGCCTGACAAATTGGCGGCCGATCGTCAATCCCAAACCCGTACCTGTTTGAGTTGTTTGACCGGATTGTGTTTGTACGAATGCTTGAAAAAGATTTCCCAATTCTGCCGGAGCAATGCCAACTCCTGTATCTTCTACTTCAAATTCTAAAAACAGCGCCGCAGACATATCTAAACCGTCAGTTTTTGCACCTGTACTTGCTAGCAAACTGTTACTTATCACATTCTCTGAATTTGTGGCATTTTCTGCTGTTCCGATCTTTTTATTTGCTACCTCATTCCAGCTTGGTTCTGCTGTTGGGGCGCGATCGAACCCATCTATTGCATCCTGTAAATTTCCCGCAGCAGCAGGTCTAACTCTGACGGACACGCCGCCGGCTGGCGTAAATTGAATCGCATTGCTGAGCAGATTAATCAGCACTTGACGCAGTTTTACCTCATCCGCGCGCACGTACTGCGGTACATCCGTACTGCGCACGAACAGCAACTGCAAATCTTGATTTTGCGCCCGCAGTTGAAACATATCTTGCAAGTCATCAAGCAAGCGATACAAATCAAAGTTGGTGGGAAACAACTCCATCCGCCCCGCTTCAATTTTTGCCAAATCTAAAGCTTGATTGATTAAAGTCAGCAAGTGTTCGCCGCTGCGGTGAATAATTCTGAGATTTTCTCGATCTTCGGCTGTCAAATTTGGGCTGGACTCGATGATTTGAGTAAAGCCGAGGATGGCATTGAGGGGGGTGCGCAACTCGTGGCTCATGTTAGCAAGAAATGTGCTTTTTGCTCTGTTGGCTGCTTCGGCGGCGAAGGCAGCTTGTTGCAGTTGTTCGGTGCGTTCGACAATTTCTGCTTCTAAGGTGTGCTGGTAATTTGCCAGAACTCTTTCTGCTTCTTTGCGCTCGCTGATGTCTTGAATAACTGCGATCGCGTAGGCAATTTTTTGCTGCTATCAAAAATTGGCGTTGCACTTACCTCCAAGGTAATTATCAAGCCGTATTGGCTGATTTCTACCTCATCAACTTTGACAGATTCTCCTTGCAGCGCCCGCAAAATTGGAAAATTTCCCGGTAAATATAGTTGGTCGCTGTCGCTGTTATAGGATCGATCGGTTGGCGGCAATTGTTCTGCTGTGATTGTCAGGATACTTCCCGAACTCAGCAATTCCCGTGCTGCATGATTGATATAGGCGATCGAGCCGTCGGGATTGTAAACAGATACTCCCACAGGCAAAGCTGCTAAAAATTGATTCAGCCTGCTTTCATTCGCCGATAATTCTTCGTTAGCTCTAGTTAGTTCCTCGTTGACTCGGATTAATTCCTGATTGACTCTGGTTAATTCTTCGTTGGCTTCTTGTCGCTTGATAGTTTCAATTGTTAATTTTTGGTCTTGCAAGTAACTGTGTACTGCTTCTACTACCGTTAATTGCAAATCTTCATTGTGCCAAGGTTTGGGGATGTAGCGGTACAGCTTGGCATATTTAATGCTATTGCTGAGGGCTTGCAAGTCTGCTTGTCCCGTCAGCATGATGGTCAGAGTATCCGGCGATTGTTCGTGAATTTGTCTGAGCAGTTCGTCTCCTTTGATATCCGGCATGATGTAGTCGGAAAGCACTAAAGCTATTTCATGCTCGTCTGCTTGCAAATCTGCCAGCAATTCTAAAGCATCTTCGCCGCCTTCTGCTGTTTCAATGATGCACCGATCGCCGATCGCCTTTTTTAGTTCAATTTTTAAGCTGTTCAAAACATCAGGTTCGT
>JAAUPF010000111.1 GCA_012034575.1 Richelia sp. CSU_2_1
CTTAAAAAGGGGGAGAAAGAGTCTTAAAAGTCCCCCTTTTAAGGGGGATTTAGGGGGATCGAGAGCTTAAGGAGGAGAAAGGCTTTCAAAGTCCCCCTTAAAAAGGAGGATTTAGGGGGATCGGGATCTTAAGGAGTAGTTTGAAAACACGCCCTACACTAGATAATTCAATGACTAAAATCGATAATTGCGATCGCCCACCCACAAACTCACAGGCACGGCATGACCTGTGTTATCTACCTTTACTTCTACCACAAAAGACTGTCTTTGTCTTCTTTGAGTTTCATTAATTTCGCTATTAACTTTTTCCCGTTCATCCTCCGGCATATAATAAGTTTCTAAGCCGTATTCCATCCGCCAGCCGTTATATTTGCCTTTAATTGCTATTTGATTCTCGGGCAAATTTGCGGGTTTTTCCAGACTGACGCGCACTGGTTTCCAAGCTTTCGGGCGGCCGGAATTTGGCGCATCTTTCGGTACTTCTAAAACTACATAAAAGCTGGTTCCCGATCGAACGTAGTGATTTTTTTCTAGTTCCTGACAATTACTACCGACAGGACAAGGTATTTTTGCCTTGGGTAAATCTGTCCATCCGGGTAATTTTTTGAGGTCGTTTTCGCTAGAAATATTGTAGCTTAAAACTTGATAATACCCGCGCAGAAAATCGTAAGGATCTACAGGAACAGTTTGTAAAATTACAGTTTTGCCAGTAACAAAAGTGTAAACTGCTTGAGCGGGGATGGCAACAATTAAGCTAATTTGCAGCAGTAAAGGTGCCCACATCCGCCACGCGGGAAGGCATTTTGCAGCCGGGGGAAGGGCAAATGACGGGCGAACATCGCTGGTTTCTGCTATGGGAGAATTTCGCTGTGTTAAATCTCGATCTTCGGTATTCATGGTAATTGGTAATTGGTAATTGGTAATGGGGAATGGGGAATTGGTAATGGGTAATTGGTAATTGGTAATTGGTAATTGATTTGCAAAATGATATCGATTTTTTCAACCGCCGAGTCTATTTCCTTAATCCGCGAAGGCGGATTTTGTTTGTATAGACGCGGTTTCAACCGCCGAGTCTATTCATTTTTGATGTTAGCAAAATGCCTCTCAAACCACAAACCAGCGGCAATGATCCCGATGCCGCACAGTACAAATACAAAGGATTTGAGCAGCAATTCCGTGTTGTATTCAAACAAGCGACTGATAATTTGCAAAGCAATTAATACCATCCCCACCCAAAAACTTTGGCGGTTTCCTAAAGCTAAACCTTCGCGGATCGAACCGACTCCTAGCAGAAACAATAAAACATTGAATAGAAAAGTTGCTAATTGAGGAATCGGAGTAAAATTTAAATGACACAGCGGAATGAGGGCGCTGGTAAGGATTAAAACACCGATCGCGCTTGAATTCAAACTTCTTCCTCTTGGTTGGCGGCGCAACTCGAAACGTGCCAAATGCAGCCACTCAAATACTGCGAAAGCACCAAAAACAGCGACATTTACCAGCACGAATAAATCCGGCGGATCGCTTGGAGATTTTGACCAATTTTCCCAGATCCAGTAGAAAGAAAGAATGTAAAACAAACCGGCGAGATATAGTAATGCTAAACCGCGAGATATAAATTGAAACATTCGGCTGTGTATTTGCGGCCAGATTGTATCGTCATATCCCCACAACAAAGCGGGTGACAAAGCAAAGAAAAATGCCGCGCCCCAAGAAGTATTGAAGCTTTGACCGATCGACACTTGCAATGAGACAATTATTAAGATAGTTCCGATGGCAAAGATAACGCGCGATCGACACCAGTAAGCCAGCGGAATAAACATCAAACTCGCAGCTAACGGCATGAGTTTCACCAAAATTTGCAGCCAAGAAAACTCGACTTCAGAAGACCAACTTCCCGCACCAAGCTGGTAGCCCACACCGATTAAAATTGCCGACAAAACACCTAAAGATGTCAATCGCAAACTGTAAGCCATGCCCAAGACTCCGACTCCCCAAGTTAGGTAAAGTCCCGAGGGAGAACCGCCGATATGGAACATTTGCGCCATCAGCGCCATATTTGCTCCTAAAATCAATGCCCCCAACAGCAACAATCCTTCTCCTAATAGTTTCGGACGCCCTTTTAAGGCGAGTTGAGTTCGATCGGAGTTTTTGTTTGGGGGAATTCGCCACAGATAAAAACCCGCCGCATTGACTGCAACGAAAAGGCTCAACAGCAGCGTAACTCTCGCTTCTCGCGACCAAACTTGCCAGTTTGCTGCTACAAAAGTGATGGCACCCAAGCCGAGGAGAATGCTGCCGAGGCCGATGAGAATGGTGAGGAAGCGGTTGCGAGAAGCGGTTTCGAGTTCGTTGAATTGATAGCGATCCGATAGTTGTTGGTAGAGGGAAGAATCGATCAGTCCTTCTGCTTGCCAGAGTTGGGCTTGCGATCGCAATTCGCGCCGAAAGTTGTCTGAAATCATTTTGAATATTCCAGAGGGTTTTCATTTAATATGTCACGGGAAGGGCGATCGCACCCGAGAGTTGGGACACCTACGAAACTTGCACAGCAATCTCAAATTCGCAATTGCGCTTAGTCGCTGCAATTTCCTAAATCTCCCCGTCGATAATTTATCTCGATCTCAGGATCTTTAATCCCGATCGCCGAGTATTATGAATAAAGGGTCGCCGCCAGTAACGGGCGAAAAAAACCACAAAAGATGATTAATGCTGACTGCCGACTACCGACAACTGCTAAAACTGCTGTTTAATTCTCGATCGAGGCAAGCAAGATGGTACGAACTCAAGCGAAAAAACTCACTTTTGAGGAATATCTAAATTATTCAGATGAGACTAACAACCGTTACGAGTTAATTGACGGAGAATTAATAGCTTTGCCCCCAGAATCCGAGCCTAACAATTTCGTTGCCAACTATCTACTTTTCTACCTTGCTAGCAGCGGTTTAGTTCCACTCAGACTAATTAAAACGCACAACTGTGAGATTCAAGTTGCGGTTTTGCGATCGGGAGATGCGGCTAACCGTTACCCCGATTTGGTAATTTTGCAACCCGAACACATTCCGCTGACAGCAAACAGACTAACTATTACATTTGATATGGTGCCGCCTCAGTTGGTTGTTGAGGTATTCAGTCCCGGAAGAACGGGTAGGGAACGGGATTACGAGCGCAAGCGAATTCAATATGCAGCCCGAGGTATTCCAGAGTATTGGATTGTCGATCGTGAAGCACAATTGGTAGCGGTACTGCGGCTTGATGGAGGTCAATATGTTGAGGTTGGGGTATTTCGGGATGGGGACGCGATGCTATCGCCGATGTTTCCCCAATTAAGTTTGACAGTTCAACAGATTTTAAATCCGGAGGTTTGATAGCAGGTGATGATAAAGACTTGGCGATTGAATCCCTAATAGGAGTTTAGTTCGATCGCGACCCAGCAGAAAATTCACGCAGCCGGCAAACCAATCCTCGTTTCAATCCCTAATAGGGTTTTAGTTTGATTGCGGCGCAAAATTTCATTAGATATTGGGAAAATCAAACCCGTTTCAATCCCTAATAGGGTTTTAGTTTGATTGCGGCTAGTGATATCTTTGAGGGCACCGTAAAGGTTTTGTTTCAATCCCTAATAGGGTTTTAGTTTGATTGCGGCATGAGCGGTGGCGCGATTACTGCCGTAACCTCTGGTTTCAATCCCTTAATAGGGTTTTAGTTTGATTGCGGCAGAATTACCAAGCCCGCACCCCCACCAGTTTGAATTGTTTCAATCCCTAATAGGGTTTTAGTTTGATTGCGGCGAAGTCATTCGATCGTTTGCGGCCCTCCCCACCCCGTTTCAATCCCTAATAGGGTTTTAGTTTGATTGCGGCCTAATTTGTTTTAGAGTCGAAACTTAAGGGAAATAAACTGTTTCAATCCCTAATAGGGTTTTAGTTTGATTGCGGCCTCCGGCCCACTTTAGAAAAGGAGTAGCTGTTTTTGTTTCAATCCCTAATAGGGTTTTAGTTTGATTGCGGCTTTATAAAAGTCAGACGAAAAGCACTGAAAACAGGTTTCAATCCCTAATAGGGTTTTAGTTTGATTGCGGCGTTCTTAAAAACTTGAAAGTAGGTATCGAATTACTATCATGTTTCAATCCCTAATAGGGTTTTAGTTTGATTGCGGCTGCCCTTATCTGAAAGCCTTAGTGTATTTGGTTTTCAAGGTACATTTGCGATGGTCGATCTAAAAAGTACCATTTCAGCCTTCGACCTGTCAATACCCAAAATTTCCAACAGCCCTCAAAAGCAATCGCAGCAAGCATTACAGCGTTTGCGAGGATCGGTCTTTCGATCGAAGCGGTTCAAATCCTTGCACAGCAAGCGATACAGCCGAAAAAAAACCATCTCTGAAAAAAACACCTACCGACTCTCGCAAATCTCAACTTTCCACTCGATCGCAACCCCAGTCCCGACACAAAAAAACGATCGCCCCTCCAGACTAACTCAGCAAGCACGATCGATCGGGAATTTCCTCAGTCTTTGACTGGTTTTTACTTCCGACATTATCTAATACTGCCATCCACCCAAGTCGCACCCGCGACATTAGCATTTTCTAACATTGCTCCTGTCAAATCGGCTCCCGTTAAATTAGCTGCGCTCAAATTAGCACCTTGCAAATTAGCTTGCCGCAAAGAAGCCCCACTCAGCGCGGCCCCGCTCAAATTTGCCCCGGCTAAATTAGCTCCCCTCAGATTTGCTCCCCTCAAATCGGCCCCTTGCAAATCGGCATTTGCTAAAGTTGCATTCGGTAGGGGAATGCTTCTCAAATCGCATCCCCGACATTGGTTTGTTTGCCGCAATCGATCGACTTGTTCGGGATTAGCTGCGATCGCCCCTGCTGCTAAACCTAATGTCAGTCCCAACAAAACCCATCCTAAATTTACAGATTTCATGGTCTTTACCTTCTACAATTATTAAATAGCCTCAATTTAAACTCCAATGGGGATCGGTTTTTTCCGGCAAACAACCATCCCGCTTTTAGATGCAAATTGTTAATTTTCCTTTACCGACCTTACCAACTATGACCGATCGCACCAGCTTTTTCGATAAACTGTTAGCAGCAGTGGAAAACACTCAAAGTTTGCTGTATTTAGCCCTCGACCCCGAACCCGAAAGTTTTTCCGATTCGCTCTCGATCGCGGGGGAAAAAACTCAAAGTTCGATCGACGATTTGTTCGCTGACTTCAAAAGAGCGATCGAGCAAACAGCCGATTTATTTTGTGCCTGCAAACTTTCCCTGAGCTTTTACCAATCTCTCGGCATTCCCGGTTTGCAATTGCTGGAACAACTCCTAAAAATTATTCCGCCTGACATTCCTGTAATTTTGGATGCCAAACACTGCGATTTAAATACCAGTACAGTGTTTGCCAAAACTGTATTTCAAGACTGGCAAGTTGACGCGGTTACTTTAAGTCCCTATGCCGGATTCGATCAAGTAGCGCCATTTTTATTATATCCGGGAAAAGCTGTTTTTGTGTTGTGCGCGACGGCCAATCCATCAGCCGCCGCCCTGCAAGAATATCCGACACCGGACAACCCTTTATACTTGCAATTAGTTCGCGCCACTAAAACTTGGGGAACCCCTGAAAAAATCGGTTTAGAAGCAGGAGTAATGCCGGATGTGCTGGCCCGCATCCGCACAGAAGCTCCGGAACGCCCGATTTTAATCGAAGGAGACATCTCCGAAGAAAATGACCTCACAGAGGAAAACGACCTCCTGGAACTGCTGGCGGCCGGTTTAAACAAGAATGGTGAAGGTTTATTGCTGCCAATCCCCCCGAGTTTGTTAGCGAGCGAAAATCCGCGCGAGGCGGTGCAACAATTGCGGGATAAGATTAACGAACAGAGATTGCGGGCGATAGAAGGCAGTCCGACTTGCGAATTGTGGTTGCCGGATGTCTGTTTTTTGCAGCAGCAACCGCACCGAGATTTAATCTTGCAACTTTACGATATCGGCTGCGTAATTTTTGGCGATCGCGTGCAAGCATCGGGAGCGGTACTCCCATATTATATAGACTTGCGCAAAATCATTTCGATTCCCCAAATTTTCCACCAAATTGTCAGCGCTTACGCGGATATTCTCAAAGATTTAAAGTTCGATCGCATTGCCGGAATTCCCTACGGTTCGTTACCCACAGCCACCGGTTTAGCTTTGCGGATGGAACGCCCGATGATTTTTCCGCGCAAAGAAGTGAAAACTTACGGTATGGGCAAGTTAATCGAGGGGCATTTTCAACCCGGAGAAACGATCGCAGTAGTGGATGATATTTTGATTAGCGGCAAAAGCGTGATGGAAGGCGCAGCTAAATTAAAATCTGCGGGATTAATCGTGGAGGATATTGTAGTTTTGATCGACCACGAAGGGGGAGTCAAAGACAAGTTAAAAGCTAACGGCTATCGCGGGCATTCGGTGTTGGCGCTGTCGGAAATCGCGCAAACTTTGTATCAAGCAAATCGCATCGATACCGAGCAATTTAATATGTTGAGAGTTGACAGTTGAGAGTTGACAGGTAGGGGCGGTGCCCCCGTGCCCGCCCTCTTCGTTGACAGTTGAGAGTTGACAGTTGACAGTTGACAGTTGACCGTTATTATCAGACATCTTCTCAAAAGATTCTCAACCCGATCGATCTCTGTAGGGGCGAAGCATTTGGGCGACAATTTATGTCTCAAACCCACCGATCTCCTGTCCAAATGCTTCGCCCAACCGCAGCGAAATAGACCTATCTAACGTTAATCTTCGATCGATAATCATCGCACCTCTGTTGCAAGGGACATTCGCCGCAGCGAGGATTTTTCGCAGTACAAACAGCCGCCCCAAAGTCCAATAAACCTAAATTCCACGTGCTGACTTCTTGTTTGGGCGCGACTCTATCTGCTGCTTCCCAAAGTTCGGGCGATCGCGATTTTACCTTACCTCCATCAATCCCGAAAAATCTTTCTAAAATCCGAGCAACATTCACATCCAATACCGCAGCAGGCTGTCCGAAAGCATGGGCGCAAACCGATCGCGCGATGTATTTCCCAACTCCAGGAAGTTGCAATAATTCAGCTTCCGTGCTGGGAATTTCACCATGATAATTTTCGAGAATAACTTGCACCGCTTCCAGCAACTTTTCAGTGCGGGAAAACAATCCTAAAGGCTGCAACAAACTTGATATTTCTTTTCCAGGCGCAGCAGCTAAATCTGCTAAAGTTGGATATCGATCGAGCAACTCTTGAAAAATCGGAGCCACCGTCGCAGCAGCAGTTTTTTGCAACAGCAATTCCGCCACTAAAATCGCGTAGGGTTCAGAAGTTCGCCGCCAAGGAAAATCGCGACGATTTTCCCGCCCCCAGTCTTTTAAGCGGCTGCGAAACCAGCGAATTTTAACGGCGTCCAAAGGATTAAAGGTGCGATCGGAAACAATAGGGACATTTAATGCAGGCATGAGATTTTTACCTTCGCAAAACTGCTAAACTTATCTCGATCGAAACTTACGCCTCGACTCTGCAGAGGATGAAGCATTTGGGCATTAAAACATCGCGTTTTTACCAAAGATTATCACCCAAATGCTTCATCCCTACACCACCAAAAGTTCTATATGTAGGGTGCGCAGTGCGCACCGCCACTACTATCTATAGCTCTATATGTAGGGTGCGCACTGCGCACCACCGCTACTATCTATAGCTCTATATGTAGGGTGCGCACTGCGCACCACCGCTACTATCTATAATAGCAAAACTAATAGAGTTCTATATGTAGGGTGCGCACTGCGCACCGCCGCTACTATCTATAATAGCAAAACTAATAGAGCTCTATATGTAGCGCAGTGCGCACCGCCACTACTATCTATAATAGCAAAATTAATAGAGCGAAATAAAGTCCGCACTAAAAACAGTTTTACTTGACGCATTTGGCGTTTTTTACTCTGTCAAGTTAGTTGCTGGCAAGCGCATTTCCTCAATAAAGGAAATACCATCAAAAATGCCATTTTTAAAAGCTTGAGTGCTGCGAACGCGGTGGTTTTCGTCGAGTAATGTCATCGTTTCCATGAAGGTAATTAGCGCATTATCCTGGGTTTTAGTTGCCCGAAAGCACAAAGTTTCCTGACCGGCATCCCACGCAATCGCTGAAAAATCATCATAACTGCTAGAAGACATTTTTAAAATGCCTCCTTCAAACTCCCCTTGAAAATTAAGTTGGAGGCGAGAACCATCTGAGAATTCATAATTGTTAACTTGTTGGTAGTGACTTCCTTGAATCCAGATGGTAAACTTACCGAAGAAGCTGCGAGCAAAATGTCCGCGAGTATCGGTTTTGATATATTCTCCTTGCCAAGTACCGATATGGCGGGTAAAAATTTCAGGAACTTTCTCCAAGTCGGGAGAACTCAGAGGGGCGATAAAATCTTCATTAATTATTGCCTGGTTGCTCATAATTTCCTCTAGTTTTTCTCAACAGTAGTTTGACACAGTATTACTAGCGGTAAGGTGCGCACTGCGCACCCTACATATATAGGCGGCACGCAACACCTAAATTTTGTCAAATCTAAGCGATCGCGCATTTAAATTGTAAGTATTAATTCCCGATCGCACGCCGTCAAATTCTCTGGCATTCTCGCCCGGTTGCTATTAACGGCGACCTATTTTCAGACTCATTTCGCGGCTAGTACGCTGGTATTCGTGGACGATCGGCAATCTTTCAGTTTGAAAATTTGCCAAGGCTTCTGCAATGCTAGCACTGGATGCGAGATGTTTTGCCAAACAAACACCATCTTCCCAACCGGAAGTCATTCCTCTAGCACGTGTAGAACTTTTCGCGTGGGCTGCATCTCCAATTAAGATAACGCGATTGTCATAAATTTTTGGTAGGGGGTCTATGTCGTAGGAAAAACGACAAACAATACTTTCGATAGGGGTTGACTCAATTACTTTTCGCGCATCATCTGGGAGTTTTGCTAATTCTTGGGGAGGAATGGTAATATCAGCAGGATGCAGTTTTCCAACCTCAGCATCTGTCCGCTCTTTTTCAATAAAGAAACCCCAATGAGTGCGACCTCCACCGATGTGAAAGAAGTTAGCATAAATTCCCCGACCCCGCACGTAAACAAAAAAGTTTCCTTCAGGACAAAAGCTGTTATCTGCGACAACTCCCCGCCAGACGACATCGCCTAAATAGAAAAGTTCTACTCCGGGAACTATATATTGACGCACTTTTGAGACGATTCCATCAGCACCAATTAACAAATCGCCTTCCCATTTACTGCCATCTTTAAAATGGGCGATCGCGCTGTTTTCGGTTTGAGCGATCGATGCTAATTCTGCATTAAAATGAATGCGATCGGGAGGTAACTCGTCGAGGATTGCTTCTAAAATAGCTTTGCGGTGTACCAGCATTCCTGGAAGTTCGTTCGCTTCATAGGTGACGGGTTCGGAATTGATGACACCGCCGCGGAGGTTGCGAAACTCGAATAATTTGACTCGATCGCCTGAGTTGATAATTTTTTCGGTAATATGAGGGTTGCCTTGATGAAGTGCTTGCATACCTGCTTGCACGATCAGAATACCGCAGCCATCGGTGCGCGCGTAGGGTGCTTTTTCAAACAAGTCAACTTGAAATCCTTGTTGGATCAGCAGGCTTGCTAGATAAGATCCTGATGTTCCTGCGCCGATAATACCTATCTTGCTCTGGGACGAAATCATGTGTGCTTTTCCCGATCTAAGCTTGCCGATCTGTTCAGAGATAATTTTATCAAAAAATTGGCAGGTTGTGTCTGACGGGGCTGCGGTATCAAACCGCCTCCTGGAAGAACGGATTTTGTATTATTTGGTTGTCCCAGCGACACCAACGAGTACAAATTGTTAGCACGATCGATCGAACACGGGCTCGTCGCGCAAAAATCCCGTTCCACAAACAGCTAACCGGGTATTAGCAGATTGCATTTCTCTAATCCTTCAATAAATTGGGCGACCGTAATTTCTTTTAAAGATTTTATTTTTGCTAGTTCAATCCATTTATAACTGAGATGCTCTGTGTTGAGTTTTATGTCGGGAGGAGTTTGAGAAATAAATAACGTAAATAGCTCTAAATGAATTTTTACCTGCGGTTCAATGAAGGAGTGATTGCTACAGTAGCTTAGAGTCATGCGATCGTCTAAATCCCAACCTATTTCTTCTTGTATTTCTTTGATAATATGGTCGCGGAGAATTTGATTGGAAGTGTGAACGATTTCTAAGCTATCGACATATCCTGAAACTGTTCCCCACTTGCCGCCACCAAAATTGACAGATGGAACTCGCTCTAAAATCAAGATTTTGTTGTTAAATATTATATAACAAGTAACACCGATTATAGTTGTCAGTTTGCGGTAACTGAGGTATCGTTCTCCACGATTGTTTGATTTGATATGTTCGGGATTTAAAGAGGCTTGAATTATGTAGTCTTTAATTTCTCTATCGCTCTCAAAAATTCCTGTCATTATATTGTTCTTCACTTCGGATTCTACAACTCTTGGTAAATTGGCAGAGCAAACGCCTCCCAATCAAACAATTAATTTCCTTCCCAATTTGGTAAAAGGACAAAGCATTGCCTTGTCCTTATCGAATATTTGTGTTATGGTTTAACCCATATTTAATATTACCCTTCTCCTGGATTTGTAATTAAAGCCAATTCAATTTTGTTTTCAGCGATTTGACTCACTTGGGCGAGCAAACCGGGTCCGAAAAATTTAGCTATTTTTGCCTGTTTTTCTTCCCAGGTTTCTAGCGGTATCAGTGGCGAATCAAACTCCAGAATTAACCCGTAAGCACCGCCAGCATCAACTTCTCGCACTCCCCGCAGCAAAGGCCTTTCTTCATCTGTGGGGGCCAAACCCAAACGCTCTAAAGCGTCATCTAAATGAGCGGTTTGGCCGTAGCGAAATCGAGTAACATCTTTGCGGACTTGATTTTGAGTATCTGTAGCTTGTTTTTCCCTCAAAGCTAGAATTTCAGGGCTAGGTTCGGTAAGCGGTATCGGTTCGATCTCTGCAGCTTTCAGGGCCAAACCTCCCAGCAACAGGGGAATTCCGTAAAAAAAGCCCGCCAAATTCAGAGTCGGTTTGTCGGAAAAGTAGGCAGCGAACCCGCCTGCAGCTAAAATACTCCCAACAACTAAGGCTAGGTTTGCTAAAGAAATTTGACGCAACATATTAGTGAGGTAGTTAACCTAATTTAACGATTATTTAATTATTATCGATCGAGCAGTCTCGATCGCAAAATATTCGATCGTCCTTAAAATCGCAAATTCAGCAACATTCCCCGCCGGAAAACTCAGTCAAAGTCTTTTGTCAAGAAATTTAAATTATAATTTTTGACAAAAAACTTGCAAAAACTGCTAGCATCAATGTGCGCGGGAGAGGGGTGCATCCGCGATCTTGTTTTTAGCTTCAGCAATTTATCCCGCCGGACGGGCTGCGGTGCACCTGCAAAGATTCGGTGTCGATCGTGTCGCGCCCCTTCCAGATAGCAATCGAAATAACCAGTATCATCAAAGTATAGAGAGTGGCGGTCGCGATCGGCTCTCTCGCCCTTACCACCAATTTTTTAGATATGATCGGAAACGAAGACAGATCGACTGCTGGGCAAAATAGATCGGTAATCGAGCAGATTAATTCCCTCAAGCGAGAAGATGAAAGGCTTTACAACATTCTAGCTATAGATGTCTGGGCGCTGGCGAAGACGATGGATGAATATCAGCCCGGATTTTGGGCTGCTTTTATGCAAAATCGAGAAAAAGCCTTGAAGCGATTTCTAGCGGAAATGATGAAAAATAAACCTGCAGATACGAAACGCCCGCCTTTCTTGCGCTAAAAATTTAGAGCCGAACTAATTTACCCAAAACTGCTAAATATGATTGCAGTTTGCGGTCGCAAGCGGTATATATTCTTGTTAAGAACAGCAAAGGAAACAAATCTATGGACGCACAGACGATTAAAGAACAAGTAGCAGCGATCGCAGCCAAGCGGGAATCCCTAGTGCGGCTGTTGGACAAGCCGGATTTGGGAGCTCTAAGAATCGATGTCAGTCAGGCGATCGAAGAAATTGACGACCTTTTAGAAGAATTCAAGCGCACTTTTGGCGATGAATAATAGTTGACAGTTGACAGTTGACAGTTGACAGTTGACAGTCGATCGATTGAGAAATAACCGTAGGGCTGAAGCATTCGGGCGATAAAATTTGCAATAGGTTTTAGGTTTGATACCCGAATGCTTCAGCCTTAGTCTGTGCGATAATTTACCAATTCCCAATTTCCAATTTCCAATTCCCAATTCCCAATTCTCAATTACCAATTACCAATTACCAATTACCAAATATTAACTGTCTGAATCGGTGGCTTTCGGCCACAGCAGGCGCAAACCCATCACTGCAAATCCGATCGCGGCTATTCCTTTCAGCAAGCGGGCGGGCAATATTTCTGCTGTTCCTTGACCTACTAAAACACCGATTAAACTCGCCAGCAGCAGGGCTGCTGCTGTGCCGAAAAATACCGCACGGGGAGACTTGCAACTGCTACCGAGGGCGATCGCGGCTAATTGGCTTTTGTCTCCCAATTCTGACAAAAATACCGTGATAAAACTCAATCCTAAAAGTTGCCAATCCATAATTTTTTCTGTTTTTAAATGATTGAAAGAAGGAAGATTTGAGATTTGAGATTTTGGATTTTGGATTTTAGATTTTGGATTGTTCGATCGGGAAATTGGAAAATTGAGAGAATTACCAATTACCAATTACCAATTACCAATTACCAACTGTCAACTGTCAACTGTCAACTATCAACTGTCAACTGTCAACTGATTAATGACTGAAAATTTCGCATACCAACAATGCTGAAATCAACAGCAAACTCGATCCTGCTACCCTTTCCAAGGTTCTCGGGGGAATTTTGGCAGCCAGCCACCGGCCCAGCCAAACCCCCAGAAAACTCGTTGCTACTAAAGCCGTGCCGGCACCGGCAAATACGATCCAAGGATGGCGAGATTCAGCCGTCATCAACAACACTGCGATCTGAGTTTTGTCTCCAATTTCTGCTAGAAAAATTGTGGCAAAAGTTGAGGCGAAAACTGCCCAATGCGCGTTCTTGATTCCCTTTTGTTCCTGACAAGGATTTGGATCGGGACTATCTGAAAGTTGCCCTGATTCTGAATTGACGATCGCCAAATCGTCAAGAATATCTTTCTGTAGCGTTTCTACCTGTGGCAGTGGGCTTTTGGAGTTTGCTGGCTCAGTAGCAGGCAAGCTGGGCGGCAGAGAATCTAGTTTCACGGGCAATCTGACTAAAGACGATGTTTTCACTTTCTTTTCATTTTCCCCGATCGCGCCTCAAATTACAATGCCTGGTGGGGATTGACAAAAATACCGACTTCTGATTTAAAGCGGATCGATTCCAACGATCGCTCGCCGTAAAGGTCTTCGATGTGTTCGGTGCAACAGTCGATCGCAAAATCGTTGAGTTCCTCCGGTTCGATGCCGTACATATCACGAAACACCTCCGCGTCTACCCGACAAAAGCGAGGGCGATCGGCATAAATACCGCATTCCCGTGTTTCTTTGTCAAAATTTATACACCAACCGTCTTCTCCCACTAAGCTCAAATAATGCTCTAATTCCTCGGGAGTTAAATACTCGTCTAGGTCGGGGCGCTCTGTTGGGTCGAGGTAACAACAAGCACCGCAGTTTTTTACGCAACGCCAAGTAGCCATAGTTCGATTTTAGATTTTAGATTTTGGATTTTAGATTGGGAGATTTTTAGATTGGAGATTGGGAATTTTCAATGGGAGATTGAGGCTTTCAGGCTTTTGGACGCTCGATCGCCCTTTACATTTTATTGAATTTTGTAAACTTCCTTAAAAAAAGGGGTCGATCGCCCGGTAAAATCAGAAGCGGAATTTCTCAAGCAACAATCTAGACTTATTAACTACACTCAGGAGGACACGTGGACTTTATAACAGATCTTTTCGCTGGTGTGAACTTCCAACTCATTATCCAGGTAGCTTTGCTGGCAGCAGTGGTGATTTCGGGTCCGATCGTCATCTTTTTGCTGGCAGCTAGAGGTGGCGATCTCTAATTGTACTGTTAATCGCGTGCCGATCGGGGCGATCGGGTGTTTCGAGTTTTGGATGTTAAACTATTCAAACTTGAATCCGCTCGATCGCTCATGAAGGAAGAAGGAAGAAGGAAGAAGGAAGAAGGAAGAAGGAAGAAGGAAGAGGGAAGAGGGAAGGTTGTCAACTGTCAACTGTCAACTGTCAACTGTCAACTGTCAACTGTCAACTGTTTAAATGCCTAGAGAATTTTTCGCTGCGACAATCAAATTGTAGAAAAAAGGTTGAGATACATCAACTTCTCTAGCATTGTCGCGGCTGTTTCCCAACAAGCCTGTTTTTTGCCCTTGCCGCACGGCTAAAACTTGCCCTTGAGAGTTGCGAATTCTCAATTCTTTCACGTCGCCCGATCGAGATAAACTGCAAGAATAAGGGCGATCGTTTAAATCAAACTTGGCTTGCAAAACTTGTTGCGCAATTGGTTGCAAAATTGGTTGCAAAATTGGTTGCAAAATTGGTTGCAAAACAGGTGGCGGTATAGCATCAGTCAAACTTGCAGGCAACCGCACTCCTACTAATTCTAACTCAACAGAAGTTTTGCCGTTAAAAGTATTTTCCCGCAACCGATAAGCAAGATCGACTAAACGCGGTAAAGGAAAAAATTCGCCCCACCGCCACGCGATCGCCCGCAAGCTGATCGGCATTTTTCCCGGTTGAGTTACAGTTAATTTAAGATGCCCTCCTTTGCCCACAATTTTCTGTTCGGTAATGCAAACATTCGGAGTCCAAAAAACGGGAGCCTTATTTTCAATTCCGCAAGGTTCTAAAGCATCAATTTGGCGGTAAAGATCGAAATTAATCTCAGTAAAATCAGCTTGCACGTCAACAGCAACCAGCGGTTTTAAATGTTCTGGCTGCAAGCATTGATTGGCAAAAACCGATAGTTTGCTGCGGAATTTATCTAGATTTTCGGCAGGCATAGAAAAGCCGCCCGCCGCTTTGTGTCCGCCAAATTTTGCTAGCAAATCGGCGCAAAATTGCAGTCCTTCAAACACATTAAATTCGGGAATTCCCCTCGCCGAACCCCGAACGATTTGATGAGAGGAAGTGCCGGAAGTTTCATCTTCAAAAGTACCGATAAAAACAGGCACTCCGTAGCGTTCCACCAAGCGAGAAGCTACAATTCCGATGACTCCGTGATGCCATCCGGGGCGCACGACAACTAAAACTCGTTCCTGCATGAGATCGAGATCGCTTTCCTCGCACCAAGCAATCGCTTCGCGTTCGATTTCCTGACACAAATCCTGCCGCTGCTGGTTGATTTGTTCGCACTCTTTCGCCCTTAACAAAGCAACTTCGCGATCGTCCGTTGTCAGCAATTCAATGACAATTTGAGGGTCGGCAATTCTGCCTACAGCATTAATTCGCGGGCCGAGACGAAAACCGATATCTTCTGGTTTTAAAGTATTTTGCACTGGAAATTTTGAGTTGCCAATAGCAGAATTACCTGCACTCTCCGGCTGCACTCCCGACACTTCAATCAAAGCCTTAACGCCCGCCAATTGCGAATGAGGTAACAGTCGCAAACCCCGCTTTACCCAGCGCCGATTTACCCCAGTTAAAGGTGCTAAATCGGCAATAGTTCCTAAAGTAAATAATTCTAATAGTGGATTCACCAACCCGCGCACTCTCTTCATTTCCTGCGCTAAAGTAATCGCCAAAACATAAGCCACACCCACGCCAGCTAAACCGCGATAGGGCGAAGATTCAGCAATTAATTTCGGGTTGAGAATTGCATCAGCCGGGGGCAATTGCGGCGGCAAATCGTGGTGGTCGGTAACGATTACTTTAACACCTAATTCTCGCGCTCTAGCAACGGGTCCGAATGCCGCAATTCCATTGTCTACGGTAAGAATTAAAGCCACACCTTCCGAGTGAAATTCTTCGACAATGCGATCGTTAATTCCGTAACCTTCCGCCATCCGGCTGGGAATTGCATAATCTACATTAGCGCCCAAAGCCCTGAGTCCCCGCAACAGCAAAGCCGTACTCGTCATCCCGTCAGCATCGTAATCCCCGCAAATCGCAATTTTTTGCCCTTGTGAAATTGCTTGCCGCAATAATCTCACACTCGCAGCCAAATCGGGAAACTCATCCATTGGCTGCGGCAAAACCAAAGATTCCGGTTCGATAAATCCTTGCACTTCTGTTACAGAATCGATTCCCCGGTTAATCAATACTTGCGCCAGCAACGGCGACAAACCGATTTCGGCGGCGAACTTTTGTGCTTGCTGCAATCGAGGCGAACAGATTTGCCACCGCTGATTTGGCAATCGGTGAAGCTGTGGGGAAGGAGATGGCGGTAACTCTTGCACGTAAGCTGGGGTTTGAAGATACATCGTTCATCGTATCTAACAATGTACCTCGATCGACTAATTTTTAAATTTTAAATTTTAAATTTTAGAGTTATGCTGCGGATGAGTTTTTTTCGCTAAAATTCAAAAATTGTGCGGCTTGAGGCAGTGCGATCGCAGCTAACAACCAAATTTAGCAGGCATTTGTCAAATCCGCACGCTCCCCAGTGCTGAATTTTATTTAAAGAGGAGATTGTGATGGTTGGAGAAAAACGGCCCTGGTTTAGAGTAGCCTTGCAGTTTAAAGGGTCGATCGTTATTTTCATTTTGCCCCGCGTCTTGCTGTGCGCTGGTTTTGGGTTTTCGATTTCGGTGCTGTACTTTTTCAACCTCCCAGTATCTTTACCCATCTTATCGAGCATTGTACCGAGTATTGTCCTCGGTTTATTATTGGTTTTTCGGACAAATACGGCTTACGATCGATTTTGGGAAGGCAGGAGGTGCTGGGGAACTTTAATCATTGCCGTCCGCAATTTAGCTCGTCAAATCTGGGTATCTATTAGCGACAAAGAACCAGAAGATTTAGAGAGAAAAAAAACTGCGTTGCGGTTATTGGTAGCTTTCGCGATCGCCATGAAATTGCACTTGCGCCAAGAGCCGATCGGTCCCGAAATCGAGCCTTACGTAACGCCAGAACGCTATGAAAATCTCAAAAAAATGAACAATCCACCCCTCGAAATTGCTTTTTGGATTGGCGATTATTTGAGCATTCAGCACGAGCAAAACAATCTTGATGTTTACCGTTTAACGGCAATGAATCAGTTAGTAAATAACATGATTGAAGCCTTAAGCGGTTGCGAGCGAATTTTGAGAACTCCGATTCCTTTGGCTTACGCAATTCATTTGAAACAGCTACTGCTGCTGTACTGCTTGGCGCTGCCTTTTCAATGGTAAAAGAGTTAAGTTGGGGAACTGCCCCTGTGGTAGCTTTAATTAGTTTTGCTTTGTTTGGTATTGAAGAAATCGGCATTGAAATAGAAAATCCTTTCGGTCACGATCCTAACGATTTACCTTTGGACAATATTTGTGCTACTATGAAGCGCAATATTGAGGATTTAATTTCTTTGTCTCCCAGCGTTCACAATCGCGTAGAAATTAGGTAGATTGCGATTTAAGGTTGGGTGGGGGCTAGTTTATTGTATCTCTGGTTTTTGTTACAGATATGAATGAAACCGCCCCTACAATAATTAGGCGGGGGCGGGTTTATGGCATCTATCGTTTTGATTGCAAATCGAAGCGAACCCGCCCCTACAATAATTAGGCTCGATATATCCTTTGTCGGTACTTTGTCGATCGCATTTGCTAACTAATACATAAGTTGAGATGTTCTCTCAACCAAGGCTTCTTCCTTCTTCCTGATTCCTTCTTCGTTCAAGTACCGCTAATCCGGCAGCAATTAACAATAAAGGCATCAACCAATCTCCCCAGCGCACGTACAAAGTTTTAGTTTTTCGCCGATAAATTGCAGCATCTTTAACTTCATAAGTATTTATTCGCGACATCCAAACTGTCTCGCCGTGCGGATTTACAAAAGCAGAATAACCCGTATTAGTTGCGATCGCAGCCCACCGATCTGTTTCAATTGCCCGCATCACATCTAAAGCGTGATGTTGGGCTAACATCGGCGGTTTGTAGTGAGCATTGTTGGAAGCTGTTAGCATAAATTCCCCGCCGTTTGCTGCCTGATATCGGAAAATTTTCGCAAAGGCCGAATCGTAACAAATACCAACGATCGCGCGTCCAAATGGCGTATCAAAAAGTTGTTGGGAATTGCCCGGTACTAAATGAGCATCTAAAGGAGAAAGGCGATTAATAATGCCGCCTAAAATTTCGTAAAATGGGATGTATTCGCCTAAGGGAACGAGCTTTGTTTTGTCGTACCGACTGAGGATTTCTCCTGTTTTGTCGATCGCAAATAAACTGTTGGTAATGCTATTTTCTTGCTGCCCGAAGCCGCCAACCCAAGCTACAACTCCGCGATCGAGAATTGCTCGATAAAAAGAAAGAGTAGAGCGTTGATACTCATTTGTCCAGACAAAAGGTAAAGATGTTTCAGGAGTCAAAACCGCATCAACACCTCGATCTGCTAACTGTTGGTATCCCGCCGTGTAACCTTCTAAAGCACGCTGCCAGCCCGCTGAATCAAACTTAATTTCATTGGGAATATTGCCTTGAATTATGCCAATTTTTAAAGCAGTTTCTGGTGGTTGAATTAAAGGGCGATCGTACAAATTCCAACCAACAATATGCAAAATCAAACACAAACCAGCAGGCAAAATAAAATCAATCCAATTCTTCCACCTTCTTTCTCCTTCCTTTTCTCTTCCTTCTTCCCTCTTCCTTCTTCCCTCTTCCTTCTTCCTTCTTCCTTCGAGAAAGCCTTCAGAAATTAAACCATTTACTGCTACAATAGCCGCCGTTACTGCGGTAGGACCGGAGAGTTGACCGAGGTGCAAAATTGGTAAATTGTAGGGGCTTTGCGTGTAAGATAGCGAAGTCCACCACAGCGAACCTTGACTCCAAAAACTTTCTAAAGCACACCACAATGCAGTACCGATTAAAACGCGAGTAAAGCGGGATATATTATCGCTCTTTTTGGGAAGTGCGATCGCAAATAACCAAGCCCAAAGGGTAACTAAAGCTGCTCCCCAGAAAGTAATAAAAATCCAGCAAAAAAGTGCGATCGCCAAACTCGGCCACCAAGGAACCCCCAACCAAGTCATCGGATGAATTCCCATTATCCAAGATAAAGCTAATCCGTGATAGCCAATTCCCCAGAGTAAAGGAAGCAGGAAGAAAGAAGCAGGAAACAACAGAAATTTTTGTAATTTTCCTTCTCTTTCCGATCGCTGATAATTGACAACTAAAATCCACAAGGGAACTAAGGCTACCCAAGCCAACAACCAAGCATTTACTGGTGCGGTTGTTAGTGCCATCAAAACACCGCCCAAAAGTGCGATCGCCCCGGATAATTTTCGATAGTTGCGAGGCTCTATTTGTAGAAACTTGAACTTATTAAATACAGTCATTAGTGCGATGCCAAATCAATAGCTGTAAGGTGCGCAGTGCGCACCATGAAGAATAGATCCAGATCCAAAGTGCTGCATAAACGGTTTGATTCCCTTACTATAGCAGTCCCAAATGAGTTGTAAAAACTACCAGGCTTCAGAAACGCGGTTTCTTAGAGAAACGGGATTTCTCAACTTTTACGAATGATTTAGGACTGCTATATCTAACTGTCAACTGTCAACTGTCAACTGTCAACTGTTATAATTACCAAGGACTGCCAATCATTGTAAAAGCAGCCCAAAAATAAGGATGAACCAAATTGCGATCGCCCGCACCCACCGTTTGCGGCAGCGCCTGCTGACTGTTTTGCCCTCCGCGTTTAGCTGCCACAAACGGGCCGCGCAACACTCCACCTTCAATCCGAACTTGACCTTTTATCATAGCAATTTGCGCTTGCCTGAGAGCTTCAGCCTTAATCGGCGCTGTTTTTAATTGATGGTAAAACTCGCCCATCAATGCCAGCGTACCTTCATCAGAAACATACCACAAACTCGCTAAAGCTGACTTAACTCCTGCTTGAAATGCCAAGCCCGCAAAACCCATTTCTGTTTGTTCGTCTCCGAGTGCTGTGCGACAAGCTGACAGCACTAACAACTCAACAGGTGGATTGTTCCACCCCAATTGTCTCAGTTGATTTAATTGCAATTTGCCATCCCACAATTGAATAAAAGATTCGCTGGCTGCCCCCGGCTTAAACTCGCCGTGAGTTGCTAAATGAATGATTTGATAGGGATTTCTACTGCGTTGAGATTTCAGGTTATTCAAGGTAAATTGTTCGTTTAAGAAAGATTTACCCTGCCACAAATCTACAATCGTAGATAGTTCTGCTGGGACTGCTGGTAGGGGATCTAATAGATCGAAACTATCCGCGCCCATAGCTAAAACCGAGGCATTTTGGATGGATTGATAGCGAGTATCCGTAAGGGAAAAAGCGGGTATTTGACTGAGAGAATATTTTTCAACTAGGAATTGTTTTCCGTCATGCAAAGCCGCTAAGGGCAAACTCCGCAAACCACTATCTAGCGAAAATAGTAGCGTGTCGATATTTTGAGCCTGCAAGTCTTTTTCTAAAGGTGCAATCAGCAAATTGTAAAGTTTTTGAGCGGCTGATTGGTAGCTGGTGGTGTTGCGCTTGCGGGGATTGGAGATTTCTTGGCGGAATTCAGATGCTAGTTTGAGGACTATATCCCGGTTAGCTTCCGGTACTGTTTTTCTCAGCGCCGCACCGTCGGGCAGGAACAGTAAAAGTTCTAATTGTTGGGCAAATAAATTGACATAAATAATTGCCGATCGCTTGCCAGTTTGCGAGGCAATTTTACTCAATGTTTCGCGCATATTCTCAGGTGCTAACTGAGTATTTGTCGAGCTTTGACCGAAATAGTCTGCATATTTATCTGCCCTATTTAGATCGACAGATAGCATGGCATTAATATTAGCCACAGCCTGCATATTTGCCGGAGGATTCGCTACCGCACTGGGAAGATTCGGGACACTTGGCGGCAAATTTTCTCCAGGACGACCCCGCATTTCTATTATATTGCTAGCAGCGGGTGGCGGTGGATTATCCCCAATACTGGGAGCATTAACTATCTGAATATTGGGGGCAATTGTGGGAGCATTGTTAGAGCTAATCTGTTCGCTGACAATAGAATTAGGTTGAATATTAGTAATGAGAGGAGTGCGATCGAGATTCCCATTTACTGGCAGGTTGTTAATAATCGGGCGAGCAGACAACAACTCCATATTATTAATAATTGGGGCGGGATTGTTTCTAGGAATAAGCTGTTCGTTGATGGGAAAATTTGGCTGAATATTCGGCACCAAAGTATTTTGCAGGTTATTGCCCTGTTGGACAATTCGATCGGCTACATTGGGAGGAACCTGAATATTATTGGGAGTAGGAGTGGGACTTATCGTGTTGGGCTGTGGAGGTAGATCTTCATTGCGATCGTTAGTAGGCGAATTGAGATTGCCCGCATTAGGTTGTGGAGAGATCGCAACATTAGGATTGTTATTTGGCGAATTAATTGGCTGATTATTAGGAGGTGGAGCCGTCCCGCCAGTAGTATTAGTCGGTGAATTAATTGGCTGATTATTA
>JAAUPF010000112.1 GCA_012034575.1 Richelia sp. CSU_2_1
GGAGTTTATCATTAAATCCTATTGCTGTCAAAATGCGGTAGCAATAAGAGGAGAAGGAGAGAGGGGGAGAGGCGATAATTAGGCGATCGCAAATCTCAATTTCCAAATTCAAAATTTTATAGTTTCCCAATTGTAAAATGCAAATCGGAAATCGAAAATAGTAGAATTTTCCGATCGTAATTTGCGATCGGAAATCACAAATTCCGATCGCAAATCACAAATGGTATAATTTTAAAATCTAAAATCTACAATCTAAAATCTACAATCTAAAATGGAACTTCCTCCCGGCAGTTTGGGTTTACCGCTAATTGGCGATACTCTAAATTTTTTGCAAGACGCTCAATTTGCCAAAAAGCGCCACCAACAATACGGACCGATTTTTAAAACCAGCATTCTCGGACAGCCTACGGTGTTCGTATCGGGTTCGGATGCGAATTTGTTTGTTTTAAGCAATGAAAATCAATATTTTGTAGTTAGCTGGCCTCCCAGCACGAAAGCACTTTTAGGGCAGCTTTCCTTAGCATTGCAAACGGGTGGAGAACACCAAAAACGTCGCAAGTTGCTTTATCAAGCTTTTCAGCCGCGGGCGCTATCCGGCTATATCGGCGCGATGGCAAATATTACTGACGGCTATTTGCAAAGGTGGACTCAAATGCAGCAGTTTGCTTGGTATCCAGAACTGAGAAATTATACTTTTGATGTTGCGGGTAAGCTGTTAGTCGGGATTGATTCTGGTTCGGAAACTGCCTTGGGTAAATATTTTGAAACTTGGTGCGAAGGTTTGTTTTCAATACCTTTAGATTTGCCTTGGACTAAGTTTGGTAAGGCGAAGAAATGCCGCGATTTACTATTAGCTGAATTGGAGAATATTATCCGCGATCGCCAGCAGGGAACTGCGAAGGATAGCGATGCTTTGGGTTTGCTGATTGCCGCCCGCGATGATGAGGGAAATAGTTTGAGTTTGGAGGAGCTGAAAGACCAAGTTTTGCTGCTGCTATTTGCAGGGCATGAAACGCTAACTTCGGCGATCGCATCTTTTTGCTTGCTGTTAGCTCAAAACCCCGATGTCATGGCAAAAGCCAGGGCCGAACAGCAGCAGTTTTCACCATCGCAACCTTATACTTTAGAACAGCTCAAACAAATGACTTATTTAGAGCAAATATTGCGAGAAGTTTTGAGGTTAGTACCGCCTGTAGGAGGCGGTTTCCGGCAGGTAATTAATGATTGCGAATTTGGCGGATATCTCATTCCTAAGGGTTGGAACGTGCTTTATGAAATCAATCAAACGCATCAAGATTTAGCAGTTTACCCGGAGCCCGATCGCTTCGATCCCGATCGATTCAGTCAGGAACAATCTGCAAATGCTAAACCTTTTAGTTACGTGCCGTTTGGCGGCGGTTTGCGGGAATGTTTGGGGAAAGAATTTGCGAGGTTGGAGATGAAATTGTTTGCGGCTAAGTTGTTGCGGGAGTGCGATTGGGAATTGGTTCCGGGTCAAGATTTGAATTTGATTCGCGTGCCGACTCCGCACCCGCGTGATGGTTTGCGAGTGCGTTTTCGGATGCTGCAACCGCAGATGGGGCAGATTGCAACCGCAGATGGGGCAGATGAACGGGGATGAACGCGGATTTTGGAGGGGCGATCGCACTTCTCCTCAAAAAACGATGAGTATTGGATATTTATTTAGGTGGCTATATTTAATTTTTTAGCCCGATCGCAGTTACAATTGTCCACGCATCTACCCCGAGCAATAGCAGCGTAAATCCGAGCAAAATTAAATACATCCAAGGTTGCGACAAAGGACGCACATCTCTGGTATCAATTCCGGTTTTTGCTTCTACCAAACTCACTAATTTTGCAAATCCAGCTACTCGCATTGGCAGCAGATAAGCTACCCCAGATTGACTTAAAAAATAGTAAACCAAACCGCCTTGGCCGGTCGATCGAGGTTTCAGGGCTTTTATCTCATCCCAAGCGAGAAACCAACCTTTGCGGAAAAAACGGGGAAACCAATTCGGATATGTAACTTGAATTCCCTCTTCGTTGGCGATTACTCTTTCGCTAAGCACTCCGTACAAGCCCGCAGCCCCGACAGCAATTCCCGCCCACAACAAGTTAGCAGGAATTGGCGATGCAGTTACTTCCGACAGAAAAGGCAAGGGAATTGTTAAAGCTGCGTACAAGCTTAAAAGCGTAATTCTAATGAGCGGAGAAAGCCGGAAAGTAGCAGGTTCAAATGCTGGGGTAGAAGATAGAGGAGATTCGATCGAATTTTCAGACATGATTGGATAGTTGATAGCTGGTAGTTGGTAGTTGGTAGGGGCACTGCCCCCGTGCGGGCCCTATACGTTGATAGTTGAGAGTCGATCGTTCTTCTTTACAAATTTTAACAGTACAAAACCAGCCCTGGCAACTTAGATTGAGGGCTGGTTTCGTACAAAACTCATTTGTTAAACAGAAAATTTATCGATCGAGACTTCTCAGCAATTGCTGTTGAATTCTCGCTCCCCGCAGAGGCTGTCAATCTCAATCGACTGCTGTTAGCGCAGGTACGGTAAAAGATTCTGGAGTTTCTCTGGATTTGAGGCGGCCGGTATTCGCTGGTCGATCGCTGTTAATTTCCACTCTCGATTTGTTGTTAGAATTCAACACTGAAGCAGAACCTTCGTTAATCTGCAAACGATCGCAAGGAATTTTATCTGACAAAATTGCACTAGCCATCATGCCGGTGTGAATTTCTAGCACTGCTGCTGACATCGCTTCAAACACCAAGCGCTGGCCCGGAAACACCACGCGCTCGAAATACCAGTTAGGGATGTTAGCAATCCGAGCAATTTGGATCTGACTGGTGGCATTAACGTAGCAGCACACAATCTTGTTGTGAGTGTCTGAAGTAGGAATCGGGTCAAGAATTTGAGCCATAACTGCTGAGGAGCCTTGTCTAAAAGTTTTGGTTATATTCTCAAGCTAACACTAGGCGATCCCCACCTGCTGTAAAGCCGACTACCAACCCTTTATCATAGTCCGGGCCGATCGTACCTTTTTCGGATCGAAGAATCTCTTTTTTGAGTATTTTGGCGGGTTTTAGGTAAAAATACCCTGTTTTGGCAGGAAAATTAGCTGTTTTCGGCTGTTTTCGCTTACGGAAGCCAACAGCCTTAGCTTTTACTAGCTTAGAAAAACTTAAAAATATTTAACAATTAAATTACGAAAATTAGAGAAACTGTAAAGTTATATGAAAAGAATATTAAAATGATGGAATAAAGAAGATGTTTAGGATATTGCAAATCGTGGAAAACCGAGTCCTGTACGTTCGCCTCCCTTGCAATCCGATTTTCCCGATCGGAGTTGTGTACCTTTCAGATTTCGTACACAAGCTGTTTCCTGCTGTCGAACAGCGCATTTTCGATTTGGGCGCGGTGCCGCCTTTAGATTACGCTAAGGCTTTGGATGCCAGTATCGACGAATTTCAGCCGACGCTACTGGTTTTCTCTTGGCGGGACATTCAGATTTACGCGCCCGTGGGCGGCAGGGGTGGGAATCCGCTGCAAAATGCTTTTGAATTTTATTACGCGAAAAATCCTGCAATCAAGTTGCGCGGAGCTCTGGGAGGGCTGCGTTTGGCTGCTTCCTACTATACCGAGCTCTGGCGCAATTTGGGATTGATTAAACGGGGATTGAAGCGAGCCCGGAAATACCGTCCCGAAGCTAGGGCTGTGGTGGGCGGGGGCGCTGTGAGCGTGTTTTACGAGCAGTTGGGACGCAGTTTGCCGAAGGGAACAGTAGTTTCCGTGGGCGAAGGCGAAGCGCTGCTGGAGAAGTTGCTCCGGGGCGAAGATTTGAGTCAGGAAAGATGTTATGTGGTAGGGGAGACTGTGCCGCGCGATCGACTAATTCACGAAAAGCCAGCAGCCATTGAGAAAACTGCTTGCAATTATGAGTACATCGAGAGCATTTGGCCGGAATTCTCATACTATCTACAGGATCTCGATTTTTACATTGGAGTGCAAACCAAGCGCGGCTGTCCCCACAACTGCTGTTACTGCATTTATACAGTGATTGAAGGCAAGCAAGTGCGGATCAATCCGGCGGATGAAGTTGTCAAAGAAATTCGGCAATTGTACGATCGAGGCATCCGCAATTTCTGGTTTACCGACGCGCAATTTATCCCCGCCCGCAAATTCATCGATGACGCCGTAGAATTGCTGCAAAAAATCATCGATGATGGCATGACAGACATTCACTGGGCTGCTTACATCCGCGCCGACAATCTCACTCCCGAATTGTGCGATTTGATGGTCAAAACGGGAATGAATTACTTTGAAATCGGCATTACTAGCGGTTCGCAGGAACTGGTGCGCAAAATGCGGATGGGTTACAACTTGCGAGTAGTTTTGGAAAATTGCCGCGATTTAAAAGCCGCCGGTTTCAACGATATAGTTTCCGTGAATTACTCGTTTAATGTAATTGACGAAACCTTTGAAACCATCCGCCAAACAATTGCTTACCACCGAGAATTGGAACGGATTTTCGGAGCCGATAAAGTAGAACCGGCGATTTTCTTTATCGGGTTGCAACCGCACACAATTTTAGAAGAATACGCCTTCAAAAAGGATATTCTCAAACCCGATTACGATCCGATGAGTTTGATGCCTTGGACTGCGCGCAAATTGCTGTGGAATCCCGAGCCTTTGGGTTCGTTTTTCGGTGAAGTTTGCTTGGAAGCTTGGCAGCGAAATTCCAATGATTTCGGTCGCGAAGTGATGGCAATTTTGGAGGAAAAATTAGGCTGTGCCGATTTGGAGGAAGCTTTGACTGCAACCGTTGAAGTTAAGGAGAAAAAGTTGGCTGCGGTTAGTTAATCGCAGGTTCGTAGTAAAGACTGAAGACTGAAGTCTTTCTGCTAAAAGACTTCAGTCCTTACTACCAACCAAATTTTTGTTAGATAGCGTTTTACTAATTACGAAAGCATATCTCATCTATCACCAGAAATGCTACAATTATTAATCTCAGAAATTCAATATAATTAATAGGAGATAAAAGCAATGACATTTATCGATCCTCGAACTGATTTTGCCTTTAAAAAAATCTTTGCTTCCGAATCAAGCAAGCCAATTCTCATCAGTTTTTTAAATGCCCTAATTTATGAAGGAAATCCAACCATTCAAGATTTGCAAATTCTCGATCCTTATCAAGCAGGAGAAGTTCTGGGCTTGAAAGAGTCGTATTTAGATGTCAAAGCAACCCTCGATAACGGGACGATCGTGATTATCGAAATGCAAGTTTTGAATGTTAAAGCCTTTGAAAAACGGATTGCCTACAATGCAGCTAAAGCTTACGGAAATCAACTCACGCGGGGCAAGGGTTACTTAAATTTAGACCCGGTAATTGCCATCACAATTACGGATTTTATTTTGTTTGAAAACACGAAGAAAGTAATTTCGCGGTTTTCTTTTAGAGAAGAGGAGGAACATTTTGATTATATTTGTCCGACAATGACGCTAATTTTTGTGGAATTACCGAAATTCAACAAGTCTCTTGAAGATTTAGAATCTTTAGCTGACAAGTGGATTTATTTTATCCGAGAAGCACCAAATTTGGAAATGATTCCAGAATCTCTGGAAACAACTGCGCCAATTCAGCAAGCGTTTAGTATTGCTAATACTGTAAACTTGAGTAGAAAAGAATTAGACCAATTGGAAGCAGAGGTATTTTATTTGCAAGACCAGCAAAGGTCTATAGAAGATGCCTTAGAAACTGGTGCTCAGCGAGGTCAAGTTAAAACAGTGATCCGTTTGCTGGAACGAAAGTTCGGCAGTTTAGATGAGTCAATTAAAGCTAGAATTGTACAGTTATCGAACGATCGACTGGATGATTTAACGGAAGCTTTACTCGATTTCACTCAGATGGAAGATTTTGTGAATTGGTTGCAATAAACGATCGACCTTACTGATTATCCCTTGCTTCCTGTAGAAACGATCGCACCTCACTGTCCTTTTGTCCAATGTCCCAGGTCAACTTGCAACCGCAGATCAAAGCGGATAAACGCAGATAAACGCAGATAAATTTTATTAATCGATCGACTCTCAACTGTCAACTGTCAACTGTCAACTATCAACTGTCAACTGTTGCTTTAAATACCGTTCGATCAGGACGATCGCCACTATATCATCTACCGGCCGCGGCGGTACCCGCATCCCCTCGGGAATCAAGCGAGAAAGTCCCGCCGGCGGTACATTTGCCAGTAGCGAGTTCTAGCTTCCAAACTGCTGAACCTCTCATCAATTTGAACAATTTTGATGAAAGGCGACAAACTCTGGGTAAGTTTTTGTTTCCAACTCTTAGAAGTAGTTTGATCTCCCATAACTAACAATTGAACGGGAAACTGTTTGCACAGAGATTGAATGGTCGAAATTGCACTCTCCGACGCGACAACTTGATGGTAGGAGACGTTTTTGTCTCTACTCATGACGGCGATACCGCACTTGTCTTTCCCCGGATCGAAGCCTAAAATCATCTTGATTAGTCCTCAGTTATTAGTGATTAGTTATTAGTTAGCAGTTCGATCGCACTTGCTTGATTGTCTTCATTCTATCTGGAAAATTTCGCGAGTTATTACAGTAATTTTACTTGACTTTTATGTGCTTTCGATCTATCATATCATCATGGAAATCTGTGCCTTCATATAAAGTAGTTGATAAAGTAGTTGATAAAGTAGTTGATAAAGTAGTTGATAAAGTAGTTGATAAAGTAGCTAAAATTCATGTAGCGACAGCGCCAGAAGCGCAACTACCAACCTTTGTAAATGCGGCAGTTTCGTAAATTAAGGCCGTATAGATGGGGAAGGCAAAGCAGCAGGAAGCTGCAAACCAGCAGCAACCCGAAAACCTATACAATTGTCCGATTTGTCAGCAGGATAGGAGTCGCGGCAAGCAGCACGGCAATATTTTGCCTCGCTACTCCACGAACCTCCACGCAGCTCTCGGGATTCAGAAACGTCAGTTTCCCAAGAACTTTCATCATGTTCCCAAGAACTTCCATCATGCGGTGCCCATTGATAATCATAATGCCATAGATCGCTACACCACTCCGTAACATTACCGTGCATATCGTACAATCCAAACGCATTGGGAGGGAAAATTCCCACATCCGTTGTTTCCCCGTAAGGAGGATCTTCAATCAATTCTCTCGTGACATAAGAATAATTAACAGATTCCTCGGGAATTTTGTTGCCAAAATAGAAAGAAGTTGACGTTCCGGCGCGACAAGCATATTCCCATTCTGCTTCCGAAAGTAAACGATAATTCTTGCCAGTTTTTTCAGAAAGTATCTGGCAGAATTCCACAGCTTCATACCAGTTTACTTGTTCTACAGGACGTTTTTCACCTTTAAAATCGGATGGGTTATTTCCTATGACTGCTTGCCATTGTGCTTGGGTGATGGGGTATTTTCCTGCCAAAAAGGCCGGTACTGTTACTTGATGCTGCGGGCCTTCATACTCTTGTCTACCTTCCTCTGTTTCCGGCGAACCCATCAAAAATTTACCTTCGGGAATGTAAACCATTTCCAGTACAATTCCCTTGCCTAAGTCTTCAGGGAAGTAGCAAGCAAAGGACTTATTACCAATGTTTTGTTTTCTTTCAGCATCGACTGTGATGACATCAAATTCAAAGGTAGGAAGATAGTCTTGGGGAAAGTTGAGCTCAATCTTTAAATCATCTCGTTCTTTCAGCAGTGCATAAGCGGCAAATTTCACCTGCATCGATTCATCCCGCAACGCTCCAATGATTAAATCTAAACCTGCTTGTCCATATTTAAGTGCTGCCGACAAGGCAGCGATTCTGGCTTCAATAACTGGCGAGGCCAAGCGACTTTTAACGCCAGCAATTCCTCCCAAAACTGCGGCATCTGGTGGAGTTGTATTTTGACCGCCGAGGACGGCATCATATTCTCTGGATTCCTTGGAATTTTCTGACATGATGCCTGAGTTCCTGGATGTTAATTGAGTACAATTTTGTTCTGTTTATTCTGCATCGCAGATCGATAAATTTTCGTAGAGACACTGCATTGCCGTGTCCCTACCTTTGCTGCGTACTTTACTGACTAGCAAAATCACTCTATAAGTAGCTGCAAGCCTACAAATTATGTTATATGACGGCACAGATTTCCATTATTTAATGGTAGGTCAAGTACGCAGAAAAGTCAAGCGAAATTGCAGCTCGATCGACCAAAATTTTTCATCACTTTTTTGGAGATTTCAGGCAGCAATGCACGTTACTCATCTGGTGGGTCGCTAGTAGATTGTCACTATTGTTTGTAGATTTTACTTTGTAGATTTTACGCGGCGACTTACCCTACTAAGAGGTTATATGACGGCACGGATTCCCATTATTTAATGATATGTCAAGGGCGCGAAAAAGTCAAGTAAAATTGTGGTTCGATCGACCAAAATTTTTCATCAAATTCGATATGTCGATCGCACTTCTTATCTAAGTTTCAAATCTCCCCTACCTGGATCTTGTTGTCCAGTGCGGAAAACAACCGCTCCATTATCAATAGCAACTAAATCTATTTTTAGCGGGCCAGCAATGTAAGTAACATCAGTGGCGATCGCCCGCACTTCCAAAGGTTTCTCGTACTGTTGCAATTGCTCGATAAAACTGGCTAAAGTTTCAATCCGACTATCCGCAACTTGCACTCTACCGCCAACAATCCCGATCGAACGAGCGCGAAATTGACAAGCTTCAATTAATTGCAGCAACTGCACCCTTACCTGTTCGTCCGTTGACGCTACCGGATCGAGAGAAATTCCAGCAACTACATCTCCCGATCGAAACACAACTCGATTAATTTCAGCTTCGGCGAATACTTGAATAATCTTTTCTTCCCGTAGGTAATTAGCACCGGCGACTATTCTGACTACATAATCTTGACCGTCTTTAATCTGATCGATCAGCCGATCGATTTCCGCTTTAGTAATTTGAATAACCTGCTCTTTCACCTCGGTATTTTCCGGTCGCATCAGAGCAACAGTAGTTTTATTTGCTTCTTGCAAAATCCGATCGATCGCGCGATTCTCCGTACCGGGTTCGGTAATGCGAACGACACCGGCTGCTAAAATTTGACCGCGCCGGATGGCAACAGTACCCTCGCGAATTGCTTGAAAATCGCGTTCTAAAACTTGCACTTGCTGCCGCAAAAAAGCCTGCTGCTGTTCTAATTGAGTTTGCTGCTGGGCGAGGGTTTCTAAAAGTGCTTCTCTCTGCGCAAGCACTCGATCGCGATCGGCAATAGCTCGATCGCGATCGGCCAAACTTTGCACCCGTTGCGCTATTTCTTTATCCCTCTGGGCAATTAATTCATTGCGATCGACAATTGCCTTATCCCGCTTGGCAATTTCTCCCTCTCGCTTGGCAATTTCTCGATCGCGCTGGGCAATTTGAATTCTTACCTGTTCTCGCTGTTCGATTAACTGTTGGCGTTCCGCTTGCAGTTGGGCAATTTCGCTACTGAGGTCAGTTTTTTGAGCAGAAACAGTTTTTAATTGACTTTCCGTGCGATCGAGTTGAGCTCTAGTAGTCGATCGAACTGTTTCCACCAACCGCAATTGTTCTTCCGTGCGAGATTTCGCAGCTTCCACGCTGGCTAACTGCGATTCCGTCTCAGCTTTAGCAGCTTCTACCTGACTTAACTGCTGTTCGGTTTTCGACTTAGCCGCTTCCACCGTATTGAGTTGATCCCGCAGCGAATTTAACTTAGTTTGCGTCTCGGCTTGCTCGGCATTAGCAGCTTGCAACGAGCGATTAATTTGCTCTAAATTGGCTCTAGCTTGCGCTTGAGCAGTCCGAGCCTGAGCTAACTCCGATTCAACTCGATTTTTCTCTTGCGTAGTTTGGTTGAGTTCCCTGCGGGCGTTATTCAGTCTTTTTTGAATTTCATCTATTCTAAAAACTCCAGTTCGCAAGGGCTTGCTGGTAGCAAACAAAATGCCCAAAGTAATTGCTGACAGGATGCTGCCGGCCATCACTGTCACTACAACTGCAGTATCGCGGGGGCGGAGTTTGAACAAACTCAACCTTGCCTTGCCGACTTTCGTCCCCAGGCGATCGCTGATGGTCGCGATCGCGCCCCCCAACACTAAAATTACCAATACCAGGATGTATCCAGCAGTCATTCCGATTCATAGATTTTAGATTTTGGATTTTGGATTGAATTTATCATCCCAAATCCAAAATCAAATAATTTCTCGGCATCAAGTGAATTGCTGGCTTAAAGCCACTGGGTTGTGGACTGTGATCTTTTTCTTGTGGATCGAGATCATTTTTTCTATCCTGAGATCCCCCAGCAAACGAGTCACCGTTACCCGCGTCGAGCCGATCGCCTCTGCAATCGCCTGGTGGGATAGCTTCAGATCGATCGTAATCCCCTCCGTACTCGGCACGCCAAAGTCCCGACACAAGATCAGCAAAAAGCTGACGAGTCTAGATCCCATATCTCGGTGTGCCAGCGTTTCGATCATCATCTCGGTTTGCAAAATCCGAGATGAAAGTCCCCGCAGCATCACCATAGAAAGTTCTGGGTCTTCCTTGAGGGCTTTTTCGACTTGTTCGATCGGCAGCGAAATCAATTCCACCGGCGTAAAGGCTACAGCGTGGTAAAACCTGTCCGATCGGTGTCCCGTAATCAAAGACAGCACGCCGAATACACTGTTTTCGCGCAGGAGAGCGACAGTAATCTCTTCTCCTGCTTCATACACCCTGGATAGCTTTACAGCACCTCTAATGAGAACATAGACGCGCTCAGCCGGGTCTCCAGGGAAAAAAATTGTCTTGCCCCGTTCAAAGGTTTCCACAACGGGCGGAAACGCCCCGCCACCGATCTGGCGGAACACGGCTGCTAGCGGTCGATCGTGGGTCACGACTAGATCCTTTGTACTAATCAATTCTGTGCAACTTACTGATTAACCTTAATGAGTAAATATACCGTCAAACCTCCTGAAGTCCGTGATTCTTTTACCTCCATTTAATGTTAAGGCAAACACAGGCTGTATGATTAAATCTAGCCCTTCTCTTAACTTTCTCAATTCCGCTACCAAGTAACCGCACAGCAAAATTAATCTCAATTGTGTCTCCATTGTGTATCGATTTTGTCTTAATTGTATCTGCATCAGTTCAATCTGAATCAGGTGTGTCCGAACGGGCGGGGTTGTCAGTAAAACCAATGAGTCGGTGCAAGTTGCTTTGATAATAAACTACAAGTCATTGACCCCACCATCAAAAGGGAGGGGTTTCAAACCTCCGCTAACACTACGCCCATTTTTCTGATGATAGATTTGACCGGAAAAAATGCTCTTGTCACTGGCATAGCCAACAATCGCTCGATCGCCTGGGGCATCGCCCAGCAGCTTCACAAAGCTGGGGCTAACCTCGGCATCACTTATTTGAAAGACGAAAAGGGCAAGCACGAGCGCAAAGTCGCAGAACTGGTGGAACCGCTCAATCCCAGTCTGTATTTGCCCTGCAACGTTCAAGATGAGAGCGAAATTGAGTCTACTTTTGGGACGATCGCCGACAAGTGGGGCAAGTTGGATATCTTGATCCACTGTTTGGCCTTTGCGGGTAAGGACGAACTTTCGGGAGACTTTACCAAAACTTCGCGCCAGGGTTTCTCCAATGCTTTGGATATTAGCGCTTATTCGCTGGTACGGCTGTGCGCTGCCGCTAAACCGTTGATGGCCCAGGGCGGCAGTATTGTGACGCTAACTTATTTGGGCGGCGTTCGGGTAGTCCCCAATTACAATGTGATGGGAATTGCCAAGGCAGCTTTGGAAATGAATGTTCGCTATTTGGCGGCCGAACTCGGTCCGTTAAATATTCGAGTAAATGCGATTTCTTCTGGCCCGATTAGAACTTTGGCTTCGTCAGCAGTTGGCGGCATTTTGGACATGATCCACCACGTTGAGGCAGTGGCCCCGCTGCGGCGGACTGTGACTCAACAGGAAGTGGGAAATGCAGCGGCTTTTCTGTGCAGCAGTCTTGCTAGCGGAATTACCGGTCAGATTTTGTATGTGGATGCCGGTTACGAAATCATGGGAATGTAGCTTTTTGATAGTTGATAGTTGACAGTTGACAGTTGACAGTTGACAGTTGACTGTTTTGGGGAGTTATAAGTGTTGAGTTTTGAGTTTTGAATTAAGAACTGTCAATACTCAAAACTCAAATTTTAAAGCTCAAAACTCCTTCCCAATTACCAATTACCAATTACCAATTACCAATTAATTACTAGATGAATGACAAATTGCGAATTATGGAAATAGTCGATCGCCCTTCTCTCCCTCCTGCAAGTTCAGCCCAACCAGCCAGGGCAGCCTTGGTGAAGCGCACAACATTGGAAACAGATGTCACTGTCAGGCTCAATCTCGACGGTTTGGGAACTTGCAAAGCGTCTACAGGAATTCCGTTTTTAGACCATATGTTGCAGCAAATTGCTTCGCACGGATCGATCGATTTGGACGTGCAGGCGATCGGGGATTTGGCAATTGATGACCACCATACGAATGAAGATGTGGGAATTACTTTAGGACAAGCATTGGCAAAAGCTGTGGGGGATCGATCGGGCATCTCTCGTTTCGGTCATTTCATTGCACCTTTAGATGAAGCTTTGATTGAAGTAGTGCTGGACTTTTCAGGACGGCCTCACTTGAGCTACAATTTGCAGATCCCCAACCAGCGGATCGGCAATTACGATACAGAATTAGTGAGAGAGTTTTTTGTAGGGGTGGTGAATCATTCTCAATTGACTTTACACGTGCGGCAATTAGAAGGAATTAATTCCCATCACATTGTGGAAGCAGCTTTCAAATCATTTGCGCGGGCTCTGCGGATGGCAGTAGCGATCGACCCGCGGCGTGCCGGTCGCATTCCGAGTTCTAAAGGAGTTTTGTAGTTGGGGATTTGTAGTGGCGATCGAGTAATTTTTTCCTAGCTGAATCGCTGCTGCCAACCTGTAGCTTTGAACTTGAGATCGCGGACTTAAAATCACAAAACGATCGCCCTTTTTTCAAAAGAGCGATCGCCAACTTTATTTAATTAGTACAGGTGGCCGAGGGCCAACCACTAACATCACATTTCAAGGCTTTTTAGCCCTAGTTTACATTAGCTTACCTCATCTAGAAATCTTGCGGTAACAAAGAACTTAAACGCTCCAACAAAGGGTCGATATCCTTGAGAGGAGCAGTCTCAGGAACAGAAACTGGATCGTTCTCGATCGCAGGTTCAGACTCAACCGCTTCAGGATCTACTACTTTAGAAACTTGGGCAAAAGAAACTCGATCGAACTTACTATTAACACTCTCCTGCAACCGCTCCAACTGAGCGCTAAGTTGATTTAAGTGGTGTTCCAGACCCTCCAAGCGGCTGACTTCCTCGGCCGAAACATTGTGCTCGAACTCAGCAAACTTAACTGCAAGTTCGGCAATCCGCTGTTCCAATCGCGCAAAGCCAGACGCAGAGGTAGAAGACTCAGACACAGACAAAAATTGCCACAAAGCTTGCTTGCAGAGATTGTTGAACGTCTGGTACTTATCAGACAATTCTTTCTCCACAGCATCTCGCAACTTTCGATCGGCAGGATCTTCAGTAAACACCACCGAATAATCCGGCTTATTATTTGCCCACAGTGCCATAGGGTTCAAGCCTTAATGCGTTACTTAATCGTGGCTAGCTGAGCCTCAGCATAAATAAACTGTCCCAAAGCATTTGCTTTCCGAGACGGCTGAGCCAAATGAGCCTTCAGATTCGCATCTTTGAGCAAAGGCTGAAGCACCTCCCAGAAAAACTCACCGCCTCCACCAGTCAGAACCACATCCGTCACCCGTTCCGGCAGCCACTGTACCAAACGTTCGGAAAGTTCGTTAGCGAAAGCCTCCCGCAAATCCTTAATAATTGGGTCTAAATCGGTTGGCTTAGTAGCTCCTCTAGGGCGGTAAAAACGCTGGCCCTCGGGCTTGTTAACTGCTTCGAGCAAAGACAGAGATTGAGCGTCAGCGTTGGGAATTTTCGAGGCCACCTGTTCGTAGAACTTGTTCATCGCAAAGGAATCGCTCTTAGAAGCTGCCCTAGCAAACCGGAAACGATCGACCATCAACAAATCGGTAGTTTGGTGTCCGATATCCACCACAGCCACCGACAACTCCGGCAACTCCGGCGAAAACTCCTTACCATCTTGAGCTTCGCACCAAATCAGGCTGCCGAAGCCTTCCGGCATCACCCAAACATGGCGGATGTCAAGTTCTACGCGCTCGCCGCGGTAAACCATCAAGTGAGGGGAACGCAGTTGGCTGACAATCTCTTCCTTTTCTTTCTCAAACTGCTCTTGCGAGTAAAAAGGCAGACCCAGCACTACTGAGATTTCGCCCTTCATTTGGTAATATCCAGCGCAAGCAAAAACCTTAACCAAAGCATCTACGACTTTAGACTGGTCGGCAGTGCCCAGAGGAGCGCCAAAATCTGCAGCCAATTGACCGATGGCATAACCCTTGCCCTGGTATTCTAGCCACATATCCAACAGGGGATCGGTTGCTTTCGATTCAAAGCTGCCGCCTCGCACTTTTTCCACCGACATACTAGCCACGTTGGCAGGAATAAACACAACGCTGTTCGGGTTGCGGCTCACACAAGCTTTAGTTGCCGTCCGGCCCAAGTCAGCGCTAATAATAGATTTGCTGGAGGAAATCTTGGTTTGCTGGGTGAGCATAACCGAATTAGGAACAAGCTGTCTAGTTGTCATCAGAAAAATGGGTTGGAAACCCCGTCCTTTGAGGACGGCTTTACAGTTACTACTACTACTACACGGGGGTAACAAGATTTGGGGTGCATTTGTAGTGCACTTTCAACGGGAAAATTACCGTATCAAATCTTTCACCCGCGATCGCATAGTGTTTGCTACCGAAAAGTTGCGGTAAGCCTTATTTCTAGGTATATATTTCCCTTCGCCACTGAATTTAACTGACTGCCAAAGCGGTTAAAAACTAGGGAAGCATTTTTAACGTTTTGCGGGATACCACTCCCAGACAGTTCAGTTTGTCTTTTCGACAACGGTGAGAACACTGGTTTAGTCCTGAATTTGTGAAGGTGGTGAGCCTTCCTCTTTCAAGCCCCATGCCTCAATAGCTGGGGTTGGTGACACAAGGTTCTAGGATGTTTGAAAACCCCCATCTTTTAAGTGGGGAATGAAAAACGACTCGGGCAAATTAATTTGCCTTCCCCTGGAAGGGGACCAGTTTCGATCGCTTGCTGGGCGGGAACTGGAAAACCCGCACTTATTTCGCTTTGCCACTGACTGTCGCAACTGACTGTCGCAGAGGTTACAGACTGGGGAAACATCTAGTAACATCTTGCGGGCTACCGCATCCAGACTGTTCAGTTGTTCTTTGTGAAATAGGCCAGACACCGTTTCCGTCTTGAATCAAGCAGTCGGTAACTTTTCTGCCTCCAAGCCCCCAACTTGAATTCGCGGGTCAGCAACTGAAATGTATCACGTGACGCTCCTACATCAACCGCAAGCGCTATGTTGTAGGCATCTGAGTCCAGAATCAGGATACCCTCGATCTTCCTCCCTTGATACTCCAAATTGTTTCTCTCTACGGCGTTTTAAAGTGAGGAACACGTCGGGCCCCACTGTGTTCCAAGTCTCTCAAAAATCGTTGGTTTCAGCGCTGAAAGTTTTCCCCCTCCTGCGGAATCGGTCAACCTTCGCACCTCAACAAACCTGGCTTTCATCCCACACCAATCTGTAAACGATGTGGTGTGGGGATTCGGGCCGAGTTAGCTAACTTAGCCTCACCATCATGCCTTATACCCCGGCACTGCCACCCTTGAGAGCAGCGAGTTTTGCGACCATTTTTATAACTTTACCTAGAGTTGTATTCAAATCAGCATCAAATATTATATTCGGGACGATCGCCCGTTTCCGACTTTGCTTAACATTTTCTCGATCGCTCCCGCCTAAACCCTGTTGCTCTTAACCGCATTGTTAAGTTACATTTAGTTAAGATTCTGAGTGTTAACTTTTATCGCACTCCTCCCACACCCCGCTCGTACCCGACTCGTCCACAATTAGAGGCAAGCCCTATTTATGAAAATTTCTTGGCGAACTGTACTGCTTTGGACCTTACCAGCCTTAGTCATCGGCTTTTTCCTGTGGCAAGGGACCTTTGCACCCTCCCCCGCAGAAATGACTAAGAACACCGCCAGCACCCGCCTGAGCTACGGTAGATTCTTAGATTACTTAAACGCCGGTCGAGTCACCAGCGTTGACCTTTACGACGGAGGTCGGACGGCGATTGTCGAAGCGGTCGATCCCGAACTGGACAATCGCGTACAGCGGTGGCGCGTGGATTTGCCCTCAAACGCTCCGGAATTAGTTTCTCGACTCAGAGACTCCAAAATCAACTTCGACACTCACCCCATGCGTAACGACGGCGCTATTTGGGGATTATTAGGCAATCTCGTCTTTCCGCTCTTGTTGGTAGCAGGGTTGTTTTTCCTCTTCCGCCGCAGCGGCAATGTCCCCGGCGGTCCGGGCCAAGCGATGAACTTTGGCAAATCAAAAGCCCGCTTTCAAATGGAAGCTAAAACCGGCGTGCTGTTCGACGATGTAGCAGGCGTTGAAGAAGCGAAAGAAGAACTTCAAGAAGTCGTGACATTTCTGAAAAAGCCGGAACGCTTCACTGCTGTCGGCGCAAGAATTCCCAAGGGCGTGCTGTTAGTCGGCCCTCCCGGAACCGGCAAAACCCTGCTGGCAAAAGCGATCGCGGGCGAAGCCGGCGTGCCTTTCTTCAGCATCTCGGGTTCGGAATTTGTCGAAATGTTCGTCGGTGTCGGCGCTTCCCGCGTCCGCGATTTGTTTAAAAAAGCTAAGGAAAATGCTCCTTGCATCATCTTTATCGATGAAATTGACGCAGTGGGCCGCCAGCGCGGCTCGGGGATCGGCGGCGGTAACGACGAGCGCGAACAAACCCTCAACCAGTTGCTGACCGAAATGGACGGTTTTGAAGGCAATACTGGGATCATTATTATTGCTGCCACCAACCGCCCCGACGTGCTCGACTCCGCCCTGCTGCGCCCCGGCAGGTTCGATCGCCAGGTAACGGTGGATACGCCGGATATCAAAGGCCGCTTGGAAATTCTTGAAGTCCACGCCCGCAACAAAAAACTGGCTCCGGAGATTTCTTTAGACGCCATCGCCCGCCGCACTCCCGGTTTTACCGGTGCTGATTTGGCTAACTTGCTCAACGAAGCTGCGATTTTAACAGCAAGACGCCGCAAAGAAGCGATTACCATGCTCGAAATTGACGATGCTGTCGATCGAGTAGTTGCAGGTATGGAAGGCACGCCGCTGGTAGATAGCAAGAGCAAGCGCTTGATTGCTTACCACGAAATCGGCCACGCGATCGTCGGTACAGTCATTCAAGCCCACGATCCGGTACAAAAAGTTACCTTAGTCCCGCGCGGACAAGCCCGCGGCTTGACTTGGTTTATGCCCAGCGAAGACCAAGGTTTGATTTCTCGATCGCAAATTCTCGCCAGAATTACCGGTGCTTTGGGCGGCCGCGCTGCTGAGGAAGTGGTTTTCGGCGATGCTGAAGTTACCACCGGTGCCGGCAATGACTTGCAGCAAGTCAGCGGTATGGCCAGACAAATGGTGACTCGCTTCGGGATGTCTGACTTGGGCCCGATGTCCCTCGAAGCCCAACAAAGTGAAATTTTCCTGGGGCGGGATTTTACGGCGCGATCGGAATATTCCGAAGAAATTGCCTCGCGCATTGACGGACAAGTTCGGACAATTGTTGCTCGCTGTTACGAAGACGCCCGCCGCATCATGCGGGAAAATCGTACTGTAATCGATCGTTTAGTCGATTTGTTGATTGAAAAAGAGACGATCGATGGTGATGAATTCCGACAAATTGTTGCTGAATACACTTTCGTTCCTGAGAAAGAGCAGTACGTTCCTCAGATTTAAAAAAACTTGGATTGCTGGTTTCGATCGCTAGTTTTAGCAGTGGCGCACTCTACTAATTTCTGTGGGGTGCGTTATGCTATTTAAGATTAGGAATTTGGCAATCTCAAATCTTAAATCTCGAATGTTATAATATCGTGTCCAGTCGATTGACCGCGATTTGTATAGATCGAGCGTGCGGACTTCAGTCCGAGAAGAGCGGACTGAAGTCCGTACTACAAACCTTTTTTATTACTGGTAATCGACGGACTTAATATAACCGCCGATCGGGCAGATTAACGCTGATTAACGCAGATGAATTGGCATGAGAATGTTTGCTAGATATATGGTTAATAAATTATCGATTTGCGCGTTGGCTGTGTTGTTTTTTTGGTTGGCTAGAATTGCGATCGCGAATGCTGAAAGACTTACCTGTTTTGCAGATATTTGCATCGACTCCAGCAGCGTTGAATTAATTAAATCTGATGTTCCGGGCGCTCCTTCTTATGCAGTTAGAATGGTTCTGGGAACTCAGAAATTTAGTGATGAGAAATTGCTGGCACAGATGGAAGTTAATTGCCAAGAGCGACAATTTAGAACAGTCAGAGTTAGCGAGGATGGTGAAAATTGGTCTAATTTCGATCCGCGATGGATTGTAATAGCTGGAAATTCATCTTTGTCAAGGTTGGTTGACTATACTTGCCAACTGCCGATCGCCGGACAATAATCTAATAACAGTTGACAGTTGACAGTTGCATAGTACGCGAATCAAACTGTTTTTGTTACCAAGAATTCGGTTTTATTCACGAGCTTATTTATGTTCTAAAAGATGTGTCGGTTGTTATAATAAATTTTGATTCGATCGACTCAATCCCCAATCCCCAATCTAAAATTCCATGATTTTTCCGGCAGAATACAAACAAAGACGCGAACGGCTAATGGCAAAAATTGGCAGCGGTACGGCGATATTTCGCAGCGCGCCCGCAGCGATCGCGCACAACGATGTAGAATATAATTACCGACAAGATAGCGATTTCTTTTACTTAACTGGTTTCAACGAAGAATCGGCTGTAGCAGTCCTCGCGCCGCACCATGAAGAACATAAATTTGTGTTGTTCGTGCGATCGAAAGACCCGGAAAAAGAAACTTGGAGTGGCTATCGTGCGGGAGTAGAAGGTGCTAAAGAACTTTACGGAGCAGATGAAGCTTTTCCCATCAACGAACTTGAAGAAAAACTGCCGAAATATTTAGAAAAAGCCGATCGCATCTATTACCATTTCGGGCGCGATCGCACTTTTGACCAAACTGTCTTAAATCATTGGCAGCAATTGATGGCAACCTATCCGAAACGCGGTACAGGTCCGATCGCTATCGAAGATTCTAACATTATTTTGCACCCGATGCGGCTGGTGAAAAGTGAAACTGAAATCGCATTAATGCGCCAAGCTGCCGATATCTCAGTTGCCGCCCACAACCGCGCAAGAGAATTCGCCAAACCGGGGCGGTACGAATACGAAATTCAAGCAGAAATCGAGCATACTTTTCGCTTGCAAGGTGCAACTCCAGCTTATCCTTCAATTGTAGCATCCGGTACCAATTCTTGCGTCCTCCACTACATCGAAAACAACCGCCAAATGCAGGAAAATGAGTTGCTGTTAATTGATGCCGGTTGTGCTTGCAATTACTACAATGCTGACATTACCCGGACTTTTGCTATTAGCGGTAAATTCACCTCAGAACAAAAGATAATTTACGACTTAGTTTTGCGAGCACAATTGCAGGCAATTAGTCAAGTATATCCGGGAAATCCTTACAGCAAAATTCACGAAACGGCAGTGCGCGTTTTGGTAGAGGGATTGATGGATTTAAAACTTTTGGTCGGCGACATTGAAGAGATAATTAAAGAGGAAAAATACAAGCCGTTTTATATGCACCGCACCGGGCATTGGTTGGGATTGGACGTGCACGATGCAGGTGTTTATCAGTACGGTGAAAATCCTCAACTTTTGCAGCCGCAACAAGTGCTGACAGTGGAACCGGGGATTTATATTTCTCCTCAGATTAAACCTGTTGAAGGGCAACCAGAAGTTCCCGATCGATGGCGCGGAATTGGCATTAGAATTGAGGATGATGTTTTGGTAACAGTTGAGGGCAATCAAGTTTTGACAGCCGGAGTACCTAAATGAAGTAATAGTTGACAGTTGACAGTTGACAGTTGACGTTGACAGTTGTTTTCGTGGCTTCTGCCTTATTCCTCGATCGAAAGTCCCGGCATTTGTGAAAGTTGTGTAAATTTTTGCGATTCGCTCTCAACATTTGATGGCTGTGATGTTACCCTTGGAATAGCTTAATTTCGATACTAAAAACTAGCAATATCCTATGTGCATCGATCCCGAAAAGAGCGAGCGATCCCTGGAAATATACCAAAAATTAATAGCAGAACAACAAAATCAAATCCGGGAACTGGAACAGAAGTTGCAGCAAGAGAGAGAATTGCGCCGGGAATTAGAAGCACAAATCGGGACAGGCACAGCTTTTCGAGCCGAAGGACAACTGATTCAAAAAATAGCAGAAACAATTCCAGGGCTGACTTACATTTACGATCTCAACAAGCAATGCAATATTTATGTTAACGATCGATCGAGCCAAATTCTCGGCTGCACTCCTGAAGAAATTCAACATTTAGGGTCTCAACTATTTTCAACCATCATGCACCCGGAGGATTTGGCTAAAGTACCGGGAAATGTCGAAACATTAGTCAAATACGAAGACCATCAGATATTTGAATGGGAATACCGCATCAGAAATGCTAGGGGAGAATGGCGCTGGTTGATGAGTCGCGATGTTATTTTTTCCAGAAATCCCGACGGTTCTCCCCAACATTTGCTCGGTTACGCGATAGATATTACTGACTGCAAGCGAGAAGCCCGAGAGCGAAATCAGTTAATCGCATCTCTAGAAAAAAGTCAAGAAATGTACCGAACTTTAATTAAATACTATCCGAATGGGTCGGTATTTGTGTTCGATCGAGACTTGCGTTACAGCCTGGTAGACGGTCAAGGTTTGGCAAGGGCCGGCATTTCTAAAGAACAGTTGGAAGGCAAAAGTTTGCAGGAAACTGTACCGCCCGAAGACTTGCAACTTTTCGAGTCGAAATACCGCGCTGCATTGGCCGGAGAAGAGCATACTTTTGAATATAAATATCGCGATCTCATTTATTCCATAACCGTTGTTCCCCTAAAAAACGATCGCGAAGAAATTTTTGCCGGCATGGTAGTCTCCCAAGAGATTACCGAACAAAAACAAGCAGATTTAAGCCTGCAACAAGTGAAAAAAGATCTAGAAATCAAATTTCAAAAACAAAGTGCTGTCTTGAAAGCCTCCAACCAACAGTTGCGGGAAGAAATCATCGAACACTGGCGCGCTGAAGAAGCTTTGCGAGAAAGCCAGCAGCAACTAGAATTATTTTTTTCTCAATCTTTGGACGGCTTTTTATTTATGATGCTGGACGAACCGATACAATGGGACGATACAGTTGACAAAGAAAAAGTCTTGGATGGTGTATTTGCTAGCGAGAAAGTAACTAAGGCAAATGATGCTTTGGTGGCTATATATGGAGCCACTAAAGAAGAATTTATGGTCAAACACTGAACTA
>JAAUPF010000347.1 GCA_012034575.1 Richelia sp. CSU_2_1
CCCCAACCCCCCCTTACGAAGGGGGGGCTAAGAGTTCGCCGGGGGCTTTTCTTGCCTCCCCCCCTTACTAAGGGGGGGCTTTTCTTGCCTCCCCCCCTTACTAAGGGGGGGACTGAGGGGGGGATCGGCGAGATATTAGGAAAAATGCGCAGATTTAGTCAATTTATGATTTCTGGGACCCCTCCGAACGTACTCTCAAACTACTCGCCGGCAATGCAGCAGTGGGCCGACGAGTTGGTAGCTGCGGGAAAGTGCGATGTTGTTACTTGCGAACACAGCGTTAACGAGATTTACGTGCGTCCCGAGTGGCGGCAAAAAGTGCTGACAGTGGCAAACATTCACAGTTCGGTGTGGGGAACTTGCAGGCAAATTTTAGCAACTGGGAGCTCCGAAAAACCGGGGCGCGATCGACTCAATTTACCCCTGCTAGCCCGTTACGAACAACGCTACTGTGCTAAATTCTCCCGCATTGTCGCCACCACGGAAACAGACAAGCAGCAACTTCTAGAATTGCTGTCGCCTCCAAATTCTCCTAGGGGCGGTGTCCCCGCGCCCGCTACCCCCGCGCCCGAAATTCATGTAATTCCTAACGGGGTGGATTTGGCGGAATTTCCTTATCGCGATCGAGATCCGGGAGGGTATACCTTGATTTTTGCAGGGGCAATGAATAATTTGCCCAATATTGATGCCGTGCGGTTTCTGAGTCTGGAAATCCTGCCTTTGTTGCAGCAGCGATATCCCGAAACTACCCTAACTGTAGTCGGTACTTCACCAGTCCCGGAAATTTTGGCCCTGGGGGAACGATCGGGAATTCAAATCGTAGGGCGGGTGCAAAGAGTGGCAGAATATTTGCATAAAGCTGCTGTGTGCGCGATACCGATGCGAATTGGTTTTGGGATTAAAAATAAAACTTTGGAGGCGATGGCTGCTGGAACGCCGATTGTAGCCAGCGATCGAGCCTTGGAGGGTTTGTCGGTCGATGGCGGCGGGCGATCGAGAATGGCCTTGCGGGCGAACGGAGTTCAGGAGTATGTTGATGCGATTACCAGTTTGTTTGACGATCGACACTTAAGAGAGGAGTTGTCTCGAAACGGGCGATCGCTTGTCGAAAGCAAATATACCTGGGAGATCGTAGGTCGGCAATACGAGCAAGTGTTGCAATTCTAAACTCTAAATCCTAAATTCTAAATCCTAAAAATTAGACGATGGAACACAAAATTAACCCCTCAAAACGTCGAGTTAAACCCCCAGAACCTGCAAAAGTTGCTCCCCCTCAGACGAGACGGCGACGCCGCCGGCGCGCCCAAAACCTTCAAGAATCTCAGTATCCGGGCTACCGATCCCAAAATGCCGCCCCACCCCCAGGCGTCAGACACCGCTGGCGACAATTTATCGCTAATTTGACAGCCCTCAGCATCTTGTGCGCCTGTGCGGCTTTGATGGGAGGCGGTACTTTGCTGGCTTACCAGTTAATTGTCGATCCCAATAGCAATAAGTTCATCTCTCAGTTTGTCCCTGGGTGGTCGCGCCTCCCCCTCGGGACTAGAGATTCGATCGAAACTTTAGACAAAATCAAAGCCAACCTCCGCAAATTGGGATTTACCGCCGGAGAACCGCTGCCGCTTCCTATTTATAAATCTGGGGATGATTCTATTTCCGATTTGCTGCTGCCGGTGATGGTAGAAAGAAATATTAATACTTTTGCTGCTTGCAAAAATCCTTGCCGTCAAATTGTCGAACTCCGGGTTTACAAGCGGGTGCAAGTTCCCGGTCGAGATTCGGATAAGGAGCAGTATTTTCAACTAGCAAGTTCTGTGAATGTAGAAGGTCCTGCGGAATCTTTTGTGATTACTTCTTTAGATGATGCTGACGATAGAGGCTCGAATCAACCGCTACCGCTAACGGAATTGCGCCGCTTTGACGGGAAGGCACCTGCTGGCGGAGTTTGGTTTAATGTCAGCGGTAAATTAGTCAAGGAAGATAAGAAAATTCCCTACGGACAGGTGATCCGCTACAACCCCAGCCAAAATCATTTAATCTCGCTGTTGGATTGGGTAAGTGCGGCCGGACAACCGCCGAATTGGCAGCAAATTATTCAGGGGTCTAACCCGCAGTTGGCGATCGACCAAACTGTTGGTTTGGAGCCGCAATTTATAATTTATCAGGTGGGTTCGCGCAAATTTCTGCCGAATCCGGTTCAGTTGACGGCGATTTCTTTAGAAGAATTTGCTTTTAATAATGAGACTTACAAAAATGGGCTGCGGCTGGCACAAAGTGGGTTGTGGTCTCCTGCTTTAAATGTCATGCGTTTGGCTAAGGCTAAGGCGGGTGGGAATTGGCCGATCGTAGCGCAATCTCAACTAGATACGATCGAATTTCACGCTAAAATTACTCGGGCTCAGGCTTTGGCTTCTTGGGCCAGTCCGGGCCAGCAAGTTCTCGCACAGTTGATCGACGGCCGCTGGAAAGATGCTTTGCAGGTGTTTGAAGCGGATTTGAGCAACAGTTACGAAATTGCTAAAACGCTCAAAAATGACGGCAGGCGGCTTTTAAATCGCGTGGATGCTGCCTTGAGAGTTAATCCGAATGATGCGGATGTTAAAGCTTGGGGAACGTTGATTGTAGCGGCTCAAGACGGGATTCGCGAGGGGATGAATTGGCTGGACCAGCAGTCGGATACTGACCCAGAAACTAGAAGTCGCATTCGGAATTTGGTCAATAAACTTGATGAGGCAATTTCTGTTGGCGAAACTTTGGAAGAACGCAAGAGTCAAATTATGGGTTCGGCTGCTTTGGTTGACAGCATTAACCCCGATGAATGGCTGGAACCGTCTGCTAAAAATGAGTTGCAATTGACTCAGCAACAAGTTTGGTATCAAGTGCAGGTGGCGAGTTTTTACGATGGAAATCGCTGGGTGAATTCGCCGTTTGCAGATGTGGAATTGCGCTCTTTTCCTGCTACTCAAGTCAGGTGGCTTTGGGGCAGGCTGGGCTTGTTGGCTGACCCGAAGATTCAGATTGAAATAGCAATGGATAACGGCCAGCAAAGGGTTGCGGTGGGAACTGTGAAAGCTTTGCAGGTTCAAGATGGAATGCTGCGACTGCTGGCTGCGGTTGACAAGCGTTCTTAAAATGTTGAGAGTAAATTGGGGCAAGTATTAGTTGAAAGTCGATCGTTGACAGCAAACATTTAACTGTTGATGTTAACTGTTGGTATCTGCTGTTAATATAGCAGCCGTCAGCCATCAGCCGTCACGAGCGATCGGCTTTGAAAGCTTTGCACATTCAGCTTTGTACTCGATCGGTATGTCTTAACCGGAGTGGCGACTGCTATAATTGGGAATAACTTACAGCAGGTTGCAGGTTTATGAATTACACTTGCCGATCGAACTTTCCCCCCAAGGACACGGCATTGTCATGTCTCTACCTAAAATTTGCTGTAACTCAGGAATTGCACGATCGGAGTCAATAACCTGACGGGGTGACAACCCCGTCAAAAGCCCCACCTGTGGCGGATTTGACCAACTTAGGCTAAAAAAGATGGGGTTTCCATTGTTGTATTGTCCCCATCTAAATAATTAATGTTTCCT
>JAAUPF010000348.1 GCA_012034575.1 Richelia sp. CSU_2_1
GTATTCAAAGTCCCCCTTCTTAAGGGGGGGACTGGAAGTATTCAAAGTCCCCCTTCTTAAGGGGGATTTAGGGGGATCTAGACTGTTGGTCAATAAGAGGTTTTCTGGTGGGTGGGGGCGGGTTTATTAACCTGTTTGCTACCTTTAAAACTGTTGAGAACCCGCCCCTACAGCCTATTGAGAATGGTGCAAGATATCAGGTAAAAGCGAGATTTTTCAACGGTTTCTATATATAACAAACAAAAAATAACATGACTCCTTCCCCCACCGACTGGCGCGAAACAATTTCATCCCAAATCCCCGCCCTCGCCCTCCTCCAAAACATGGGCTATGAATATCTCACGCCGCAAGAAGCCCTCGCCCACCGCAATCGCAAACGCGCAAAAATCGTCCTCGAAAATATCCTTACCGAACAACTTCACAAACTAAATCGCATCGAAAGTCGCGGCAAAATCTATCCTTTTAGTGATAGTAACATCCAGAAAGCTGTCGCCGCGATCGCGCAATTTCTCTACGATGCCCTCTACACCACCAGCGAACAAGTCTACGAGTTACTTACCCTCGGCAAAAGTCTGGAACAAACGATCGCGGGTGATAAAAAAAGCTATACTTTGCGATATATTGACTGGGAAAATCCCGCGAATAACGTTTATCATGTTACCGATGAATTTGAAATCGAACGACTCAATTCTACTCAAACTCGCCGCCCGGATATTGTGTTATTTATTAATGGTATTCCTTTGGTGGCGATCGAATGCAAGCGTCCCGATTTAAAAGATGCGGTCAATGAAGCCATCAGCCAGCAACTTCGCAACCACCGCCCCGATGAAATTCCCCATTTCTTCTGTTTGACTCAACTGTTATTGGCGATCGCCCAAAACAACGCCCAATATGCCACCACCGCCACTACAAAAGAATTTTGGGCGATCTGGAAAGAAGAAACCCCGGAAACATTTGAAGCCGAACTTTATGCCTTAATTAATATTCCACCAACCCACGCCCAAACTGAAAAATTACTATCTTGGCGCGAACCTTCCCAACAGGAAACAATTAGAAATAGTTGGACAGCGGGCGATCGACAAATCTCCCCTCAAGATCGCATCCTTTACAGCCTGCTAAATCCCCACCGTTTGTTAGATTTAATTTTTAACTTTATTATCTTCGATGTAGGAACTAAAAAAATTGCCCGCTACCAACAATATTTTGCTGTCAAAGCCACTTTAGAACAAGTTAAAAAAGTGCGCGGTGATTCTTCCCGTCAAGGCGGCGTAATTTGGCATACCACGGGTAGCGGAAAATCCCTGACGATGGTGATGTTAGCCAAAGCTTTAACGAGGGAAAAAACTATTTTAAATCCGAAAATTATTTTAGTGAACGATCGCATCGATTTAGACGATCAACTTAAAAATACCTTTGACAATTGCGGCGAGAAAGTTAAGCAAGCCCAAAGTGGCAAAGATTTACTTCAATTAGTCAACGATCCGAAAGCCGCAATTATTACTACAATTATCGATAAATTTGAAACCGTTGCTAAAGCCAAAGCAAAAAACCTAAATCGCGATATTTTCGTGTTAATTGATGAATCCCATCGATCGCAATACGGACAAAGCCACGCCAAAATGCGCAATGTTTTTCCCAACGCTTGTTATATCGGTTTTACAGGTACGCCGCTGCTGAAAAAAGAAAAAAGTACCGCGCAAAAATTCGGCGGTTTTATCCACACTTATACTATGCCCAAAGCTGTGAGCGATCGCGCTGTCGTTCCCATCCTCTACGAAGGGCGAGAAAGCGAATTTAAAAACACCGAAGCCGTCGATAAATGGTTCGATCGCATTACCGAAAACCTCACAGAATTGCAAAAAGCTGACCTCAAACGCAAATTTAAAAGTGCCGAACCCCTCTACGAAGTCGAAGACAGAATGGAAGAAGTTGCCTACGATTTAAGCAAGCATTTCGAGGAACATTTCAAAGGAACGGGTTTAAAAGGACAGTTTGCCACCTCCAGCAAACGCGCCTCTATTAATTATAAAAAAAGGCTCGATCGCTGGGGAAAAGTTCGCGCCGAAGTCATCATTTCCCCCCCCGATACTCGCGAAGATAATGACAGTACAGACGAAGCCGATATTTCCGCAGTCCAACGCTTTTGGAAAGATATGATGGCGCGATACGGCAATCCGACAACATACCAAGATACTATCATTAATAAATTCAAAAATAATGATGGCGAAGATGCGCCAGATTTATTAATTGTAGTCGATAAATTGCTGACTGGTTTTGACGCGCCTCGCAACGCCGTACTCTACGTCGATAAGCGATTAAAAGAGCATAACATTTTACAGGCGATCGCCCGCGTGAATCGAGTTTTTGATGGCAAAGATTTCGGACTCGTCATCGATTATCGGGGCATTTTTGGCGAAGTGAATCAAGCTTTGGAAATTTATGCTGCGTTGGAATTAGAAGGATTCGATCGGGATGATATTATCGGTTCCTTAGTTGACATTCAAGTAGAAATAGCCAAGCTTCCCACCCATCACGCCGCCGTTTGGGATGCGTTTAAAGGAGTTAGCAACCTGCAAGATTCTGAAAGCCTGCAACAATGGCTGCAACCCCAGGATCGGCGCGATACTTTCTACGAAAACTTAAAAGATTTTGGCAAAACTCTGAAACTCGCCCTCAGCAATGCTAAATTTCACGCCGACACTCCCGAAACAACCAAACAACGCTACCACCAAGATCTCAAATATTTTCTCAAGCTGCGGGATGCCGTAAAAAGGCGTTACGCAGAAACAGTAAATTACGCTCAATATGAAACCCAAATTCGGCAATGGTAGTCAAAGAAATCGGGGCTGGAAGTTATAAAACCTCGATCGAACCGATCGACATCTTCAACATCGAACGCTTTGACGCCGATATTAACAAGATAATTGGCGATGCTGCAAAAGCCGATGCGATCGCCTCCCGCATCAAAAAAGTAGCCACCGAAAAGATGTCAGAAGACCCCATTTTATACCTGCAATTGAGTCAATTAATTCAAAGCGCGATCGACGCCCACCGCGCCAAACGTTTGAGCGATCGCGACTATCTCCAACAAATGCAAGAACATCTAGAAACCGCCCGAACTCGCGGTGCAAATAATGTTCCTACCCAGTTAAAAAAATAGAGAACAAGCACGAGCTTATTATAACATTCTCAAAGATAAACTAGAAGCACAAATTCAAAATTTAGACTTGTTAGTCAGTTTAGCAACGGGAATCGATGATATCATTATCCAGCATAAAGTCCGCGACTGGCACACCAATCAAGATATCAAAAATCAGATGCACATTGCGATCGACGATCTCGTACACGATCTCAAGAAAACCCACAATCTATTTATTCCTTGGAAAGATCTAGATGAGATTGTCAGCAAAATCATGAATATTGCCGAACATTATGAAGTTATCTGACACTGATTTTGAACTAAAGATTCAGCTACCCCAGAAAGATCCCCCTAAATCCCCCTTAAAAAGGGGGACTTTTAACTTCAGAAACCGATCCCCCTAAATCCCCCTCCCGGGGGGA